>NZ_JANSHL010000003.1:0-324337 GCF_047461575.1 Synechococcus sp. W60.1
GGATCCCGCCCAGCAACACGCCTCGCCCCCCCTGTTGTCGGGTGAGGTAATGGGCGCCAAACTGCACCGAGAGCCGCCCGGCAATCATGCTCATGGGCATCAACAAGGGCAGGGATCCATCCGCCCATTCCACCGTTTCATAGGCGAGGCAGGTGGCTCCCGACTGCAGCAGCGCCTGGGTCAGCTCGCGGCTGGCGGCCAAGTGCAAATAGGTGAACAGAATAAGGTCGGGATGGAGCAGAGGATACTCGGCAGGCAAGGGCTCCTTTACCTTCACCACCAGCTCCTGCCGGTAGATCTCCTCAGGAGTGACAGCCAGCTTGGCCCCCGCTTTTTGGTAGTCCTCATCCGTGAAGCCCGCCCCCTGGCCTGCTTGGGTTTCCACCCACACCTGATGCCCCTGTTCGGTTAAGGCCCGCACCGCCGCCGGTGTCAGCCCGACACGGAACTCTTGCTCTTTGATCTCTTTGGGCACGCCAATTCGCATAGGGATCCCCGTAGGGCTGCTTTCCAGTCTAGACAGACTCTCTCCCCGATGGGATCCCTGGCCTGAGCAGGAGAGCGAAAATTGTAAAGTTTTGTGCGCGATCTGTCGGGGCAAGCAATCGCCAGGCTAATTTTGTTAGCTCAAGATTTCAAGGGCAAACCTAGATCTCTTGCCATGATTGGCACGAAAACAAGACATAACAGCCTCAGAAAGCCCAATTTTCTTGCTTGCGCTTATCCCCAAGAGCAATGTTAATATCTATGTCACGAAGTCTCCGTACTCCCTCGCGAACGCACCTTGAAAACTGCATGGATTCAAGCTTTTCCGGGGGTAGGGTTGATCCCTACCTTTTCCCCGCAAGGGGACGGAAACATCCTGAGGGCTTCTCGTTGCGAGTATATTCGCAACGTTGCGTTGATCCCTACCTTTTCCCCGCAAGGGGACGGAAACTTTGTGAACATGATTTACCTCCCTTATCGGGGAATGAAGAAGTTGATCCCTACCTTTTCCCCGCAAGGGGACGGAAACGAAGGAGGACGGATTCCATTAAGATCAAAGAGAAACCCTGGTTGATCCCTACCTTTTCCCCGCAAGGGGACGGAAACAGCACCCTACTACAACGGTTGGGTCATACTGGAGGAGAAACGTTGATCCCTACCTTTTCCCCGCAAGGGGACGGAAACTTCGTTGGTCTCACGGAGTGAGTTGGTAACCAGCCGGGCTGTTGATCCCTACCTTTTCCCCGCAAGGGGACGGAAACGCGCTACACTTCATACGCGACTGTATGACCTACAGCAGTTGATCCCTACCTTTTCCCCGCAAGGGGACGGAAACCCCTCCCCCACCCAAGACACCCAGGTTTTCATACCTGGTTGATCCCTACCTTTTCCCCGCAAGGGGACGGAAACAGCAATTAGGAGAACCCATTTGCTCTGTACAATGGGTGTTGATCCCTACCTTTTCCCCGCAAGGGGACGGAAACTCAAATAAACCTGTTGGTTCTAATAATTTCCACAGAGCTGTTGATCCCTACCTTTTCCCCGCAAGGGGACGGAAACTCCTGGGTGTGTTGAGGGGGAGGTTAGCTTAACTCACACGCGTTGATCCCTACCTTTTCCCCGCAAGGGGACGGAAACCCACCTTAATCAAGCCCTTACAAACACACACCTAGTTAGTTGATCCCTACCTTTTCCCCGCAAGGGGACGGAAACCGACCCTGATCGTCCAACCCCGGTAGAACGGGGTTGCGCCAAGTTGATCCCTACCTTTTCCCCGCAAGGGGACGGAAACAAATATTCATCTCCGTACGGAGACTGACCCAGAAGTGATGCGTTGATCCCTACCTTTTCCCCGCAAGGGGACGGAAACCGTATAGGTAGAGGCGCCGGTCACCATGCTGGTAGGACTGCGTTGATCCCTACCTTTTCCCCGCAAGGGGACGGAAACTAGCAGCGAACTTTTTCAGTGAAGTTCGGGACGTATTGGGTTGATCCCTACCTTTTCCCCGCAAGGGGACGGAAACTAGTGGTGGTCTGCACCGAAGAATTTGAAGACGTTCATGTTGATCCCTACCTTTTCCCCGCAAGGGGACGGAAACGCCGCCAGGGATCCCCAGACCTCCCCTTGCTGCAAGACATCGTTGATCCCTACCTTTTCCCCGCAAGGGGACGGAAACAGAATAACTAACCTCCCCTCAAGCACCCAGGTATTTCACGTTGATCCCTACCTTTTCCCCGCAAGGGGACGGAAACTGCAATCCGCTCGCCAGTCTCCAGAGTAATCGCTCCACTGCGGAGTTGATCCCTACCTTTTCCCCGCAAGGGGACGGAAACCTTAACTGTCATCCGTACCTCCAATTAGGCAGTACTAAGTTGATCCCTACCTTTTCCCCGCAAGGGGACGGAAACGGTAGCCTGTGAGTTGTTAAACGACGACTAGTCCTCCCCCGTTGATCCCTACCTTTTCCCCGCAAGGGGACGGAAACGTTGCTTTTGGATTTTACGTCCAATTTGTTGTATTCAATCCCAGTTGATCCCTACCTTTTCCCCGCAAGGGGACGGAAACCCAGCTACGTGGGAACCGGAGTCGAAGGCACTGGCGACAACGTTGATCCCTACCTTTTCCCCGCAAGGGGACGGAAACCCTACTGGGTTGTCTACTTCTTCTCAGTTGGGAGGTACGTTGATCCCTACCTTTTCCCCGCAAGGGGACGGAAACAACTAACTGCCTAAAAATAAAAGGAGTGCCTGATGAAGGGTTGATCCCTACCTTTTCCCCGCAAGGGGACGGAAACTGTTCAAGCATAATCCAGTACGGATCGAACGTGCAGACGTTGATCCCTACCTTTTCCCCGCAAGGGGACGGAAACTTTCGGCTTTGTACTCGGCATCTAGCCGAGCTCGCCTTTCAGGTTGATCCCTACCTTTTCCCCGCAAGGGGACGGAAACTGTGGTAAGAACAGCTTCAACATATTCTCTATTGTTGTGTTGATCCCTACCTTTTCCCCGCAAGGGGACGGAAACTCCCGGATCCGCGGGTTCATCCGGGTCTGAATGCTGTCAAGTTGATCCCTACCTTTTCCCCGCAAGGGGACGGAAACCTGAGCTACGCGAGGCGAGAGGAGAGAGAAAGGAAAGTTGATCCCTGCCTTCTTCGAGACATCCTTGAGAACTGAGACTGGCGGATTCTAGGGTGGATCCCTAGCGCAGGAAACGGGCCAGCAGCACCAGTCCGATGCCGCCGAACAAGATGTTGAAGCTCCAGGCTGCCGCCCAAGGGGGAAGGGCTCCCACTTCTCCCAAGCTGCGAGACACGCTGAGCACCACGTAGTAGGCAAACACCAACAGGATCCCGAAGACGACGCCCCCGTAGCGTCCCACCCGCCGGGCAGTGCTGGATCCCAGGGGGAGCGAAATCAGCACGGCAAAAAAGCTGGCCAGGGGCAGGGAAAAGCGCATGTGGAACTCGGTGCGCAGAGCCTGAGTATTGAGATTGGAGCGGGCCAAACGGGAAATCCGCTCCGCCAGCTCCGGTAAGCTCAACTCGCTGGGGGGAACCGGCGGCTGCATTAGGGTAGCCAGATCCTGGGAAACTTGCAGCGGCTTGCGATGAAACGTTTGCTCGGCAATGCTGAGGCCGGTGGGGCCGTAAAGGTGGGTCGCTCCTTCGCTGAGGCTCCACTCCAGTCCGTTCCACACTGCCTGAGCGGCCAAGGTCACTTCCGCCAACTGGTATTTGCCCCCCGGCAAGGGATCCACCCGCAAAATCGTAACATCTTGCATCGTATTTAACCGGGGATCCACTTGGCGGATGAAGAACCAGAGGTTGTCTTCGGTTTTGAAAAAGACATCGTATTGCACCGGGGTGGTGGCCTGGGCCAGCAAAGCTTGCTGATCGATCTGGCGGATTTGCTGTTTACTGGCTGGCAGCAGCACGTTGCTAATGAAAAAAGCGCTCAAGCTCATGGCCAACCCCACCAGCAGCAGGGGTCGGAAAATCCGGCTAAACGGGATCCCGGCTGCCCGCATAGCGGTGATCTCACTGTTGCCGCTCAGCTTGCCCAAGGTGAGCATGGTGGCAAAGAAGGCGGCAATGGGCATACCCAGCACCACCATCTCCGGCAGATCCAAAACCAAAAGACGCAACACCGTTAGAGGCGGGACGGATCCCTCGACCAGCCGCTCGGCCAGGGTAAACAACCGGCCCACCAGCAGCAGCAGGGTTCCCCCGGCAATACCGGCCAGCACCGGGGTGAGCATCTGCCCAAATAGATAGCGCTCCAGCAGCCAGAACTTGGTGAGCAACCGTGCCATGTTTGAGAATCGAAGGGGATCGCCCTTCTCCCCAAGGGAGAGGCGAGTTGCAATAGCCGAAGAATCGGCGGCAAAAGCCCTGAACCAGGCTTATCGATTTATTCTCGCTCAAGGGCTTGGGGCAGGTGGGGGAAACGACTCCGTTTTGTCGGCAGGATCCGAACGCGGCAGAGGAGAGTTGAGGGGAGGTTCGGACTCGGGATCCAGCTCGGCCCCCCAGGCGGCCAGGTAGGCCCGTTGTTCGGGGGAAAGGCGGCGAGCCTGGCGGAAATCTGCCCCTGCCACGATAGCTCCGGTGTAGGCTCCGGTCTTAAAATCCGGCTTTTGCCCCGGCTGAGCGGGGGAAGCCGTCTGAGGGGATCCCACAAACAGCAAAGCGCGGTAAAGGTCTGCTCCCCGCAAATCGGCATCCCGCAAGTTGGCTCCGCACAGATTGGTGTGGCTGAGATCGCAGCCGCTCAGGTTGGCCCGCTCCAGGCTGGCTTCGCTGAAATCCACCGCCCGCAACAGGGTGCCATGCAGGTCGGCTCCCTCCAGCATCGTGCCCAGGTTGACCACTCGGATGCCGTTCACGCGATCCCGCTGGTAACCCCCTTTGCCGTCCAGAATGGGTCGGCCCAGGTGTTGATCCCGCCGCAGAGGGCTGAGCAGATTGGCAGTGGAGAGAAAGCGCAGGATCTTGGCTTTGCCGAAGCGATCCACCCCGTTCAACAAAGCAGCCGTGCGCCCGGCAGCAATGGCCCGCTCCAGGGGCCAATCGTCCAACTGCCCATCGGGAGACAAGACCAGGTTGGAAATGCCTTCAAAGTAGGCGTCGATGGTCTGCTGCTGGGTAATGATGTTCTGCTGAATGGTGAGATCGCGGGAGATAATGTACTGCCGCCAGGCGATGTAGGCGGCCAGGATGGCGATCAAGATCTGGCCTGTGGCCCCGAACACTTCTCCCAAAGCCCCAATTGCTTCCCAACTCAGGGATCCCAAGGCAGAAAACAGCCCGCTCCCGGCAATCCCTCCCATCAGGGCCAAGCTGAGGGCCACTCCCGCCCAGGCCAATTGAGGCCAAGTGGTCAGCCACTGCCAAAGACGGCGTCCGATCTGAGCCCAAAGCGATCGCCCCCACCAACCCGCCAGGCTCAGCCAAGCCAGCACCGCCCCCCAGCTCAAGACCGGCTGAGCCATCAGCTTTCCCAAGAGCAGCAAGAAGGCCGGGATCCCCAACAGCAGCAGATGAATCAGGGGTTGCCACGGTGAGACCGGAGACAGCAGGATCCCGGATTCAAGCAGCGACGGCTCTTGGGGCAGATGTTCGGGGACAAGGGTTTTGTAGGTCATGGCGCAAGAAAGGATGATACTCTAGGGCTAGTGTCAGATTTGCAAAAAAAGCCTGCGTTAGTCCGTATTTAGAGTTGGAGAATAGGGCAGGCCCCTGCCTGCTCAGTTTGGTAAGATGACCTCGGCTTTCCTTCTCTAGCCCAGCCTGGTGTGGGGATAACCACCATGATCTCTTCCTTATTGTCCTTACTGCCTATTGGTCTGCAGAAATCCGGCGAACACCAATCTACAGCAGTCCTGCCCGGCCTGCGGGCGCAGCGCCATCGTTCTGCAATGCTGACGCGGCTGGCAACCTCTCTGATGCTTGGCACCACCCTACTGCTGACAGCAAAGTTGGATCCTGGCTGGGCGCAAACTTCCCTGGACACCGGCATTACCGGTGAGCAGACCCTGCCTCAAGCTCCCCCGCTCCCGGACAATCGCCCGGCCATTTTCGTGGATGCAGCCAACGGCAGCGATACCCGTGGGGATGGATCCCGCAATAACCCCTTCAAGACGATTACTTATGCCATTCAGCGGGCTGAGGCTGGCAGCGTTATTCAGCTTTTTCCCGGGGTATATAGCGAGGAGAGCGGCGAAACCTTCCCTATCCGCCTGAAAGCCGGCCTCACCTTGCGTGGGGACGAGTCCACCTTGGGAGAGGGCTATCTCATCACCGGCGGCGGTACCTACATGAGCCCGACCCTAGGCCGACAAAATGTTGCTCTGCTGGCAGAAACCGGCGCAGAAGTGCGAGGAGTTACCCTGCGCAACCAAGGGCGGCGCGGCTATGCCCTCTGGGTCGAATCGGCCTCCCCGCGCATTCTCAACAACAGCTTTGTGGGCAGCATCCACGATGGGATCTTCATTGCCGGCGCTTCCAATCCCTGGGTGGAGGGCAACCGCTTCTATAAAAACGGGGCCAACGGCATTTCCGTCTTGGGCACCTCCCAGCCCACCATCATCAATAACCTGTTCCAAGAAACCGGCTTTGGCCTCACCATCGACCAGCGCTCGGCGCCTGTTGTGCGCAACAACCGCATTCTGCAGAACCGTACCGGCGTGATCGTCGGGGGCAGCTCCAGGCCCATCCTGCGCAACAATCTCATCGCCCAGAACTTGGAGACCGGCCTCACTGCCATCACCAACGCCCAGCCGGATCTGGGCACGGCCACGGATCCCGGCAACAACATCTTTGAGGGCAACGGCCAATACGACATCCACAACGCCACCCGCGGCCTGCGCATCAATGCCAACGGCAACCAACTGCGGGGCAAAGCCAAAGGGGATCTGGATCTATCCGGTCAAACCACCGTCGCCGCTCTCCCCGATAGCGCTCCCCGCCCCATTGCTCCTGGCACTTTGGCTCTGCCCAGTGCCCCGTCCCAGCCGGCTACTCCCAGGGATCCCCGGCCAGCGGCTGAGACCCCCTCCACCTTACCCGGTTGTGACGGTGCCCATCTACTGCCCCGGTTCCCCCCTCTCCGCCCCAAGGATCCGGAGGGCGCATCTTGCAAGATCCCTCCAGCCCTCAGGCAACTCCCCAGCCCCAACCTCCGGGGGAGCAGTTTGTGGCTGTCCCCTTCACGCCAGATGGCTCTACCGCACCTGCTCAGCCGGTTGGCCCTGCCCCCGCAGCTCCTGTTCCCAGGTCACCCTCGGCTCCCCTCACAGATATCACCACCCTTCTGCCCCCGCCGGCCCGTCGCCCGTCCACGGGGATCCCAACTACTCCCTCTGCTCCCACTACAACTCCAGTTGCCCCCCCTGTGGTTGCTGTGGGTAACGACTCCGTTTCGCCAACGCGAACGGCAACTCAATTTCGCGTGTTGGTGACCCCCAAAAGCAGCGATGACTTGAACCGATTGCGGCAGCTCATCCCCGAGGCGGTGGAAACGGTTTTCAACGGCAGAACAGTGTTGCAGGCTGGCCTCTACGACAGTCGCAGCCAGGCCCAGTCGGTGTTGGATCAGCTGTTGGATGCCGGCTTTGAGGCGGTTGCCGAGATGATTTTCCGCTAGCGACCCTCCACCCTACCGGCTTGCTTCTCCATGACGGTTAGGAGGAGGTTTTGGCCCCGGTTCTTTTGGCGGGAGAATCGACCGGCAAGTGTTTGCCAAGGGCGATGACAGCTCAGACACTCTCTAGTCCAACGGATCCAGTCGGTAGCGGCTGAGCCAGTGATCCAAATGCACTTCCTCCTCGTCCAGCAGTTGGGCGTTGATCAACCCCCGTTTGAAAGCAAGGCGGATGGCTCTGGCCCGCAAGCTGAAAGTGGTTCCCCACTCGTCGCTCTCAATTTGGTCGTTGCTCACCTCTAGTTTGTCGTAGAGGTTGCGCAGACGGTTGGTTACCCCTCGGCGAGACAAAAAGCGCCGTGCAGCAATGGCTTGGTCGGTGAGGCCGAGGGCAATGTCGATCAACACTTCGTACTCGGCGTCGCTGAGACCGGTAATTTTGTTTTGTGAACGGGAATCGACTCCGCGCACCTCTCGGTCGATCACACATTGCTCATCCTGCACCACTGCTTGGATAGCGCTGACCAATTTTTCATCGGTGCAATTTTTCAAAAGGTAGCCATAGACGGTTTGCGGAGGCACGATCTTGTGCAGTTCCTGCACATAGACTTCATCGGAAAATGCGACCAAAAAATGATGCGCGTGCTGGGGCACTCTGACCAAACCTGTCGTGCTACCTCGATCCCGGCCATCTCGGGCATGCGGATATCCATCAACACAAAGTTGGGGTGGTGCTGACGGTAGAGTTCCAACGCCTCTCTACCATTCGAGGCCATGTATACCGGGCCGAACTCAGGCAAATGTTGTGTTAGCAGGCTATGAACATGCTGACGGTAGAGAGCGTCATCTTCAGCAAGGAGGGTACTCACGGGCCTTTATCAGAATTACCGAATACTTTCTTTTCACTACCTAACTCTAAAGACACCCACAAGGGAAGACAAGGCACTATTGAGCAGTACTCAATGGAGCAAGGGATCCCCTCCACCGGCTATGAGTAGCAGCTCGGAAAAAGGATTTGGCCCCGCTCTGTCCTGTGGAGGTTGCGGTTTCCCCATAGCGCTCACGCAAACGGCCAATGAACTTCTCCACCGCAGACGTCGAAAACTTTTGATAAGCAGCAGTCTATGCTGTTTCTACGGCAGAGGCCAAAAATGCCTCAATCTCAGAGCGCTGGGGCAAGCTAGGTTGGGCTCCCGCACGGGTTACGGCCAAAGCAGCGGCGGCATTGGCAAAACGCAGGGCTTCCCTCAGGGATCTGCCGGCAGCCAAACAGGCAGCTAAGGCCCCACAAAACCCATCTCCGGCAGCGGTGGTATCCACCACTTCCACAGGATGAGCTGGCCAATGGCCACTTTCTTCCCCATCTGCCCAGACCAGCCCTGCCCCTCCCAAGGTAAGGATAACGGTTGGGATCCCGTGTTTCTGCAGTTCTTGAGCCACCTTTTGGGCTTGTTCCGGCGTCTCCACAGGGGATTGGGCAAGGGCAGCCGCTTCGGTTTCGTTGAGCACCAAGTAGCGAACCTGGCGCAACAGGGATCCCGGCAATGGCACGATGGGCGCAGGGTTGAGCAAAATCGGGATCCCTTGGGCAGAGGCTTGTTCTGCTGCAGCCTGCACAGTGGGCAGGGGGATTTCCAGCTGCAGCAGGAGCAGGGCCGCTGGGGTAAAGGGAGGCAAATGCTCCGGCAGATAGCGACCATTGGCTCCAGGGCTGACCACGATTCTGTTTTGCCCGCCGGGATCCACTGTGATCAAAGCTAGGCCGCTGGGCCCCTCCAACTGCCTCAGGTGGCGGGTATCCACGCCGTTGTGCTCCAGGTTCTCTTGGAGCAGACGCCCAAACTCATCGGATCCCACTGCTCCCCACATCTCTACTTGGGCTCCCGCCCGCGCCGCTGCCACCGCTTGATTGGCTCCCTTACCGCCAGGGTAGGTGGCGTAGTCGGATCCCAGCACCGTTTCCCCAGGGCCGGGATGATGGGGCACCTGCACCACCAAATCCATGTTCAAGCTACCCACCACTCGGATCGGGCCTGCCATCGGGCTTGTGGGGAAATCCTGTTGGAAAAGCAGAGATCTAGGTTGTGTTGATCTTTCATTTGAGCCAAAAGAGAGCACTGACGAGATAGAGAAAACTCAAGAAGTTCCTGGCCAATTTGTCAAAACGAGAAAATAGATGCCGGTACTGCTTTAACTTATGAAAAAAGCATTCGATTAAATGCCTCTCTTGATACAGATGCTTGTCATAATGCCGCTGCGTCTTTCTATTCCTTTTAGGCGGAATAACCGCTTGAGCTTCCCCTATCTTCTCAATCAACTTATCCGCATCATATCCTTTATCCCCAATTACTTTGGTATCCTTTCTCTGCCAGCCCTCTATCAATTCTTCCCCTTGAGTAATATCGCTCTTTTCTCCGCCAGTTATTCTCAATTCCAGCGGATTTCCCAACCCATCTACACTCACATGAATCTTGGTGCTGTATCCCCCTCGGCTTCTCCCCAAAGCTTGCTCCCCTTCGGCTTCTCCCCAAAGCTTGCTCCCCTTTTTTCCGGCAGCACAGGAGTGCGCTCGAACCATGGTTGAATCAATAATGAGATGCTCTAAATTAGGGTCGTCAATAAAATACTTGAACATCCGTTCCCACACTCCAAAACGACTCCACCGGTGAAATCTTTGATAGATGGTGTACCATTTGCCATATCCTTCTGGGAGGTAGCGCCAAGGAGCACCGGAACGGGCTATCCAAAGAACTGCTTCAATAAACTGTTTGCAGTTTGCTTCTTTCCCAATGTTAACTCTCTCTTCTGTCTGTAAAAAAGCCAATATCTTCTGCCATTTGTTTTCATCTAAAAAAACCAACTTCATCCTCTTTCCTCTATCTCTATAAATTATTCTCTCTATCCTAACATAAGATCAACACGACCTAGAGATCTTTGGTTTGGATCCCTGGGCAGCTATTGTATCAGCCGACGGTCTTGGCCAGGGATCCCCTTGAGCGCCCTACCACGCGGCAAGGGCTGATAGCAGTCGTGGTTTTTATTACCATCTATTTCAACTGACCGCGCTAGCGGGCCGGAGGCCTTAGCAGGAAGCAACCGGTCGTTTGTTTCACCTCAACGGTGAGATGAATGACTATGCGTTGTGGAACGGTTATCTGTAGGGATTGGTCGCCCTTCGACATATCGCCACTCTGCTGAAAACACAGGGCAAGAACCCGATTCCAAAGGTTGAGGATCCCGACTATCTTGGTGGGTGTTGACCCAGGAAGCAAGCTGATGTTGCTGACCACTACAGACGTGCTCCAAGGTAGAGAGGTTGAGCGTTACTTGGGCATTGTTACCGCCGAGGTAGTTTATGGCACCAATGTTCTACGGGACTTCCTTGCTACCCTCCGCAACATCATCGGGGGACGCACAAGAACCTATGAAGAAGTTTTCGAGAATGCCCAGAAAAAGGTTTTGGAAGAGTTGGAGCAGCGAGCCAAACGTTTGGGAGCAAATGGCATCCTAGGCGTTAGCATTCATACCAACATGAGCACGACGATGATCCTCGTTACCGCCGCCGGCACCGCCGTCAAGCTGCGCTAGAACCTTTAGGCCAGGCTTTCCATCAATGCCTCGTCGATCTCAAAGTTGGCGTAGACATTTTGCACATCATCCAAGTGGTCCAGCCGCTCCATGAGGGTCAGTACCAGCTTGGCTGTCTCGGGGTTCTCCACATGCACCTCCGTAGAGGGGATCCAGCGGATGGCCGCATCTTGCACTGGGTAGCCTTCTTTTTTGAGGTAGGTGGCCACCTGCTCCAGCAGGGTGTAATCGCAGTAGACTTCTGCGTCGGTTCCCTCTACCTTGAGATCCTCCCCGCCTGCTTCCGCCACCGCCAGCAACAGGGCTTCGGGATCCAACACCTCCTCCAGGCTGATCACCCCTTTTTGCCGGAACAGCCAGCTCACGCAGCCGGCTTCTCCCAAGCTACCGCCGGTTTTGCTGAAGGCTTCTCGCACCTCGGCAGCCGTGCGGTTGCGGTTGTCGGTCATGGCCTCGATCAACACAGCCACCCCACCGGGGCCGTAGCCCTCGTAGCGAACTTCTTCCAGGGGGCTGTCGTCGCTCCAGTTGCCGGCTCCCTTGGCAATGGCTCGTTCAATGTTTTCGCTGGGCATCCCCGCTGCTTTGGCTTTCTCCACTGCCGCCCGCAACTGAAAATTCCCATCCGGATCTGGCAAGCCGTTGCGAGCTGCCACGATGATGGCCCGCGAGAGTTTGGTAAAGAGGCTGCCCTTTTTGGCATCTACACGGGCCTTTTGCCGTTTAATGTTGGCCCACTTGCTGTGTCCTGCCATGCCGCCACACACCAGTCAAGCAATGAATTGGAGGGATCCCTCCATTTTTGAAGCCTAGATCACCTCAGCTCAGGACTCAACCCCACGGCAACTGGGAGGGTACCGGCCTGGTCACAAATTATAGTTAGTTATTTCAAACAGCAGTGAAACGGTTCGTTATGTCGATTCCTAACTCCCTCTCCCAGAGAGAAACTGGGGGTAAGGGCAGCGGCGCGGAGCGCTTGGGGAGTATCTCAATCTGGTTTGAAATGACTATAACGAGGGATCCTTCACAACCCAGACTCAGCTACCCAACAAACCCATCAGGGCTGAATCGGCTGCCGCTGGATCACATCCCCTTGGGGCGGAGGCGGAGGGGCTGGGGTTTCTTGAGGGGTAGGCGTTGCCTCTATGGGAGGAGTTTCCCCAGGAGGCGGGGGCAGAGGGGGCGCAGCTTCTCCAGGCACAGGCCCAGGTGTAGGCGTGGGGGTTGGGGATGGAGTTAGAAAGGGCGTCACCTGTCCCAACAGCTCGGCATAGAAAATCGCATCTTGCTCTGGCCCAAAGCGCCCCACTTCCCAACGGTGACGGGGCACAAACATTGTTTGCAGCAGCACTTCCCGGCTGACAAAAGCGGGAGTACCCGAGAAGACGTAGCCATCGACAATGACTCGATTCAAATCGGGCCGAGTTTGAAACACCCGATCCACCTCCCGCAGCATCTCCGTATCCAGCCGCCCCAGCAGAGTTTCCAGGGTGTCTTCAGGGCTGATCGGTACCCGCACCGAAAAGCGGTAATCTTCGCAACGATAGTCCCCACAGATCTTGACCAGCTCGTTACGCACCCGGATTTGTGCCCCAGGATCCAAATTGCGCCCTGGCACTAAGACTTCCTCCTGAGGTTGCTGTTCGACCGGCTGGGCCCATAGCTGGAGTTGACTTGCCCATCCTGCCCAAACTAGGGATCCGAAAAACAAGCCAAATCCCAAGCCTTTCAGGGGAAGGCTCCAACCCAGACTGCCCTGCTTAGAGCGGGGTGAAAAGGGGAAATCGCGATCCTGGATCGGGCTGTTCATAAGGCGTTGACCGATTCCTCAGCGATGGCTACCGCCAAATCTACCCGACATCGGCTAGGGAGGCACTAGGCAGGGAGAAAAATAGGGTATCGGCTCCGAATGGTTTCAAAATAGGGGCAGATAAATAGGGAAGCTTTGACAAACTCCCTGTCCTGGGCAGCAACGGATGTGCTGTGGCAGCGCATGGGTGTAGGATCTTAGGCTCTGGGTTCCCGCTCTGCAGGCAGGCCAGTGCTCTGCTGTGTGGGCAATGGATCCATGGATTGTTATTACCGTTGAGATCGCAAACCCAATTCTCTTCTTCTCACGTCTTCTCATGACCGCGGTTGTTCCTTCACCTTTGCGCTACGCCTACTACCCCGGCTGTGTGGCCCAGGGGGCCTGTCGTGAGCTGTATGACTCCACCGACCAGATTGCGCGGCATCTGGGCATTGAACTGGTGGAGCTGGAAGCCGCTTCCTGCTGTGGTTCGGGCACCTTCAAAGAAGAATCGGAGCTGCTGGAAGATACGGTGAATGCCCGCAACCTGGCTTTGGCAGAAGCGCTGGGGCTGCCGATGCTTACCCACTGCAGCACCTGTCAGGGAGTGCTGGGCCGCGTGAATGAAAAGTTGAAGGCTGCGAAAACCGCGAGTCCAGAGTACTTTCACCAGGTGCAGGCCCTGTGCCAGAAAGGAGGCTGCGAGAGCTGCTACCAGGGCACAGGCGATGTGCGCCATTTGCTGTGGGTGCTGGCTCATGACTACGGCCTGGAGCGATTGGCCCAACAGGTCAAACGGCCTCTCCTGGGACTGCGCTGCGCTGCCTTCTATGGGTGTTATCTGTTGCGGGCCTACGACATCTCCCGCTTTGATGTGGCGCGGGATCCCCATTTGATGGAGGATCTCTTCGAGCGTTTGGGGGCCACCCCCGTTTGGTATCGCGGGCGCACCCAGTGTTGCGGTTGGCCCATTTCCAGCTACGCCCCGCAGCAGTCTTTCTCGATGGCAGGCCGGCATCTTCTGGAGGCCATAGAGGCGGGAGCCGATTGTTTGGTTACCCCCTGTCCTCTATGTCACCTCAACTTGGACTCTCGGCAGCCGGAGGTGGAACAGGTGATCGGGCGCAAGCTGGGGATCCCGATCCTGCATTTGCCACAATTGGTGGGCCTGGCCCTGGGGATCCCAGCGGAAAACTTGGGACTGAACCGCCATGTAGTACAGGTGGAAAGAGCCCTGCAAAAAATAGGCCGCTAAATCCCACTTGATGGCTGGGGGATCCCTGGGCAAACATCAGGTGGGTTCTGCCTGGGAAGGATATGCTATTCTGCCCAGCAAGGTACCCGTCCTTGTTCAAAAACCGCAAAGATCCTCGTAAGCTTAGATCCACCTACTCCTGCTTAGCAGCTCCCTATGGTTGTCTCGGATCCCTTTGGCCTTGTTGTGCAAGAAGTGCAGCAGGGCGGGTACGCAGACCGAGTGAAAAAGCTGGTTTACTTTGCCTGCACCAGCACATGGGAAGGCGATGTCAGCAAGTTGAGCCAGATAGATCTGAAAGCCCTGCTGGAGCAGCTCTGCCGTGAGCACGCTACCCTTGATGCTTTGGGCCAACGCTTTCGAGAGGCCATCAGCCGCATCAACAAAAAAGCCGAGTATGCTCGCATCGCCAAGATGCTGCTAAGCAAGCTACAGCCCCTGTATCAACAGCCCCAAGCGGATCCCTCTAGCCCACTCATGCCCTCGCCCAAGGAGCCATCAGCTTGGGCCGCACCCTCGCCTATCTTGTCCTTGGAGTATGGAAGCCCACGACTGCAAAAGCAAGACTACGATCCCTTCGAGCTGCGGGCAGGGGTGATGCGGCAAACCAGCCCTTTGCGGGCCAAGCTGGTTCTGTTCACGGCTTTATACCACAAAGTAGAGCCTACTCTGCAGGGGTTGGCGGCCCTGCGGCGCTACAGCCTGGACGAGCTGCTCAGAGCCCTCTACGATGCCTGCGCCTCCCCCCAAGAACTGGAAGCCCAGCTGAAGGAGGCGGTGCAGCAGTTGCAGGAGCCGGATCAGGATGGCCAAGCCGCCAATGCTGTGCTGCAGATGCTGAAGCCTCTTTACGTTGACGTGCCCCCAGCGACCCTCCCCGGCGGAGGATTGGCTGCTGAGCCTCTCTCCGCCAATCTGGATTGGCTGAATACCGAAGATGCCGCTCGCGCGGGCGAGGCAGAGTCCCTGGCCAGCCCCATGACTTGGATTGACGCTGGGATCCCAGAAGATGAGGAAGAACCTGCAGATCCTCTGGCTTTTGCAACCTGGACAACACCACCCGGCCCCTCTTCTGACCTGCGACAGGAGATCCCAGAGTCCTGCCGCCAACTGCTCCATCACAGCGCCGGATCCTTGATGGTTGCCATCGAGAACACCCTAAGCGAGTTGGGCAACGCCCTGGACGAAGGTCTGCAGGATGAGGATCCCGCCCAATATCTGACGCTCAAACACCAGGTGCTGCGCGGCTTCTTGAGGGATGTCGAGGGATCCGCCGCAATGTTCATGGGGATCTTGAAAAAGCTAGAACAATCGGAGTGGCGCCTGGTGCAGCCCCTGCGCGTCAGCAATGCAAAACAGGCTCTGCCGGAGGCGGTTACCGAAATGCCCGCTGAGCTGGCGGATCCCTATGCTTCCCTAAGACAGGTGTTGGCCAGCAGCGAGCTGGCCCAGCAAAAGCCGCAGTTGGAGCAGGAGGTGATGCGTTTGGTGCGGCGCAGCGTCGGCTCTGTCAAAACTGCTATCGAACAGGCCCTGAGCGAGTTGGGCAAGGCGTTGGATGAGCAGTTCCAAACCTGCACCCTAGAGGAAGCCTTGGTTCTCAAGTACCAAACACTACGCGCCTTTTTGCAGGAAGTGGGGGAGATCTCCACCAAATTTGCTGCTTTCTTGGATCGCATGGAGGAGGCAGAGCGCCGTCTGTTCGGGCTGGTTTGAAGCTCAAACCCGCTGTTTGGGGATCCCGTTCAACACTCACGATCAGCCGCGCCGAGTGTTGGGGAAACGCCTTGATTTTCTTCTAGAATGGCCGCTAGTTTGGATCCCCTCTCACTTCTCTGAGCTCTCCCCTCTCTTCTATGGATGCCAAGGATCTGCTTCGGCTTTACCGGGCAGGACGGATCAACTTTGCCGGCGAGAACCTGGCCGCCCTTGACCTGAGCCGGGCCGATTTGATCGGGGTGGATCTCTCCCAAGCAGACCTGCACAGCGCCAACTTGATCTTCGCCTTCTTGGGGCGGGCCAAGCTGCAGAAGGCCAACCTCGTCGGGGCTAACCTTGGTGGGGCCAACCTCAGCCAGGCGGACTTGAGCGAGGCGGATCTCAGAGATGCCCAGTTGCACGGCGCCACCCTACAAGGAGCAGATTTGCATGGGGCCAACCTGACGCTGGCTCTGTTGATCGATGCCAACCTGCTGGATGCGGATCTGCGCTGGGCCAACCTCACCAGTGCCAACTTGGGAGGGGCTTGCCTGCGGGGGGCTAATCTCCGTTTCGATAGCCGCCGGGGAGCGGTATTGCGCAACGCCAATCTTAGCCGCGCCGATCTCAGCGGAGCCAACCTGTCGGGAGCGGATTTGACGCGGGCCGACCTGAGCGGGGCCAACCTAAAAGAGGCCAGTTTGATCAAGGCCAACTTGCAAGGGGCCAGCCTGCAGCAAGCCCGTTTGCAGGGAGCCATCCTGAGCGAGACCGACCTGAGGGGGGTTTCTTTTTTGGGGGCAGACCTGCAAGGGGTGCAGATGGCGCGGGCCAACTTGAAGGAGGCGATACTTCGCCAGGTGAATCTGACAGAGGCCAACTTGAGCGAGGCGGATCTGGCCGCAGCCGATCTTTCCGCCAGTTGTCTGTGCTCGGCCAAACTGGCGCGGGCAGATCTGAGTCGGGCCAATCTGGCCGGGGCCGATTTGCGGTGTGCCAACCTGGTGGATGCCTATTTGGGCCGCACCAACCTGGAAAATGCCGATCTCGGCGAGGCAATCCTAACCCGAGCCGATCTGAGCACAGCCAACCTCAGCGGGGCCAATTTGCGCGGGGCAACTCTGCCGGATGGACGGGTAGGCTGATTGGACAGACTCGCTACCGTATGAGGACGAGGATTCTTGTCCCTGAGTGAGACGGGGATCCGCCCCGGAAAAGGTGAGGTTTTCCCCTGCCCCAGAGGGGCCACAACCGCTACCCTACAAGGGAAGGATGGGTCAAAGAGATCCGTGAACAGCCGCCGATTTCTGTCCTTGATGGAAGCTTTGTGGGCCGATCTGCCCTTGCCGGAATGGTTGCCGGGGGCAGGAGAGCGCTCCTGGCAGCAGACGGTGGCAGCCCTGCTCCAGCTATGGCAAGAAGTTGGACAGTTTGGGGTGGTGATCGGTGGGCCGGTGTCTTGGTGGCCCCCCTGGGTGGTTCGGGATCCGCTGCCTCAACTGCCGTCGCCCATTGACGCTCCAGAACCGAACCTGAAGCTGCGGGAGCTGGCCCGTGAAGATCCCTGGCTGTTTACCCCCGACTTGTCCCCTGAGTCGATTCTGACCCCTGGCCAGACGGTGATCCCTCTCCTGCCGCGGGATCCCCTGGTGGAGGAGCCTTTTTTGCTGGTGCTCACCCCTGTTTTTTCGGCGGTGGCCGCCCAAGGGCATCACCCCCACACGCGGCAGAGGGGGATGATGGTGTCTTTTGAGCCGGAAGTGGTGCATCGGGCTTGGCAGATCCTAGAGCAGCGGGTTCAACAGGGTAGGCCGGATCGCTTGCCCTTCTGGCAGGAGCTGATCAAGCACCATCCCCTCATGGAGCCTCATGTGCGAGTGCTGGCCCGCTTCAGCAGCCTTCTTCTGCTGGGAAACCTGGCCGAGTCGGGATCCCCGCCCGCTCGCTTACCCCCCGCCAGAGCCGAGAACTCCCCTGCGCCCACAACCCGGCCAGAAGATTGGCAGAAGCGGCGGTCTCCTCCTTCCCATGGCCAGCCTGCCGGTCAAGGCCAACAGAACAGCCTTTCGGAGGCAGAACTGTTGCGGGCTCTCATCCACGAGATCCAGACGCCCCTCAGCACCATCCGCACCTTGGTTAGTCTCATCCTGAAGCGGCACGATCTGCCGTCGCGGGTACGGGAATACGTGGAGAAAATTGACCGCGAATGTACCGAGCAAATCAACCGCTTCGGGCTGTTTTTCCAGGCTACAGAAACGGTGATGCCCGCTGCTACCCCACAGGAGGGGCGTCGGCTTCAGCTAGAGCCCATTGCGCTGGTGGACTTGGTGCGGCAAAACCTGCCTCGCTGGCAGGAGCAGGTGGAACGGCGGGGATCCCAACTGGAGTTGGAGATTCCCGATGAGCTGCCGGATGTGGTCAGCGATCCCAAGGCGCTGGAAGCGGTGCTGTTTGGCATGGTCGACCGCATTGCCCGCAGCACGCCGGCTGGCAGCCACATTCGCGCCCAGTTGGTCAGCGCAGGGGAGCTGGTCAAACTTCAGTTTCAGGTCAACACACCTGAGGGCAGCGACGCCACTGTTGCCGCAGAGCCCAAATCCCCTCAGGCGATTGGGCAGTTGTTGGTCGTGCAGCCGGATACCGGTGCAGTGAGCCTCAGCCTTCCCGTCACCCAAACTCTGTTCCGCGCCTTGGGGGGCTACCTCACCGTGCGCCACCGCGCCCATCGGGGGGAAGTTCTCAACATCTACCTGCCCCGCCAGCTATAAGCCACCCAGTTGGGATCCCGATAGCGTCTCAGGATTGATATGGCGGATTGCAGGGGAGGTAGGGCTAGGATCGATCTGCCAGCGCCGGGAGAGTCTAGAGATTGGATCCATGCCGAGAGCCAGAAAAGTTGCTGAACACCATCCAGAGCCTGAACCCGTCTGCGGAGCCGGAGAACCCAAGGTTAAGGGGGTCACTCTTTCTGCCCAGCAGCTTTCCACTTTGCTTCACGAAATGCGCAATCCTCTCACCGCCCTGAGCACGCTGGCCAAGTTATTGCAAAAACGCTTGCCCCCCGAGGATCGCAACCACTGGATTGGCCTGAGCATTGAACAGGAGTGCAAGCATTTGCAGGAGCTGCTGGCGGAGTTCGAGCGTTTGGACGGGATCCCGGCCCCCCTCCAGCTTCAGCCCCTCTCCTTGGCCGACCTGCTGCGGGAGTGGATTCCCATCTATCAAGCCTTGGCCGAAACCCAGGGACACCACTTTCAAGCCGTTCTGCCCCCTTCCCTACCCCCTGTACAAGCCGATCCGCGTGCCCTGCGGCAGGTGCTTGATAACTTGATCGACAACGCTTGCAAGTACACCCCGCCCCCAGGTGAGATCCGGCTGAAGGTGGAGCTGGGTGAAGATCCCTCAACTGCTTCGCAATGGGAAGTGTTCGTTGCCGTCTGCGACAACGGCCCCGGCATCCACCCTGAGAACCTGGAGCGGATCTTCGATCCCTTTTTTCGGGCAGATCTTTCTAAGCCAGGGCAGGGGCTGGGGTTGGCCATTAGCCGCGACCTGGCCACCCGGATGGGCGGAGATCTCCAGGTGGAAAGCTCCCCCCAAGGCTCCTGTTTTCGCCTGAGATTGCCCACAGGTTAGTAGGAAGATTGTAGAGATATGGGATGGCAGGTGCCGCCAAACGCTTGAACGCTACCCAGGAGCTGCAGATGGCCTCTTCTCCCCCAGCCAAACCCGAACCCCCTGCTGCCAGTCCAGCAGCCCGCATTCTGCTAGTAGATGATGAACCCGGCTTACGGGAAGCGGTGCAAGCCTACCTCGAGGACAGCGGCTTTGAGGTGATCCCGGCGGCCAACGCCCAGCAGGCTCTGCAACTGCTCAGCACGGCCCAGCCTCAGTTGATCATCTCCGACATCATGATGCCGGGCATGGATGGCTATCAATTTTTGGCCCAACTGCGAAAACTCGAGCCCTACAGCCATCTGCCGGTGGTGTTCCTCACCGCCAAGGGGATGACCGCCGACCGCATCCAGGGTTACCGGGCCGGTGTCGATGCCTATTTGCCCAAGCCCTTCGATCCGGAGGAGCTGGTGGCCATTGTCTCCAATCTCATTGAGCGCTCCCGAGCAGCCAGTCCTTCTGAAGTGGTCGCCCGCGAGCTGGCCTCCATTCGGGCGCTTCTGGCAGAGCGAACTCTTCCCCCAACCGGTCCCTCTCAGCCCCCCGCCCCAACTCCCTTGCCCCCACCCATTAAGGTAGAGCTGACGCCGCGGGAACAACAGGTGTTGGAGAAGGTGGCAGAAGGGCTGATGAACAAGGAGATTGCCAAGCAGCTGCAAACCAGCGTGCGCAACGTGGAAAAATACGTCACCCGCCTGCTGAACAAGACGGGCACCAGCAGCCGCACCGAGCTGGTGCGCTATGCTCTCACCTATGGCTTGATTCGGCTGTAGCTCTCACCCCCAGCCCCTCTCCCCAAGGGAGAGGGGGGAAAGAGCTTACGGCTGTGGCTTGGGCGGCACGGTGACCAGCAGCTCCACCCCAAAGGCGTGATCCCCGGCAGGGTAGCTGGTAATCCCCAGCCCATCGATGCGGGTCAGCAGCTCACGGGCCTCCGGCTCCAAGCCTGCCAAACCACCCGGTAGTGTGTCCTCCAGCACTGTTCGGATCCCTTGCCAATTCAGCAAAAAGTAGCCGTAGTTGGGCTTGGGCAACTGATCGTAGAGGGTTTTCAGCGGCTCGGTTTGGGGAAGCAAATTGCCCTGGTGTTGGGCGAGGGTTTGCAGCGCCGCCGTGCTGCTGGTCACGATCAAATAGTTGCCTTCCCAGGCGCGGGTCAAAAGCGGGCGGTTAAACAAGGGATCCGCCCACGTCACCTGTCCACCCGCCTCCGTTACCCCTACTCCCGATTCTTGGGCCAGCCGATCCAACTGAGTCAGGGCCGCGTTGGCCTTGTCTTTTTGGCTGGTCTCGATCACCAGGGCTGCTCCCATGCCCTGCAACAGGGGATGGGCCTGGGCATCCGGTGCCACCAGCAAGGCCATCTCCCCATCCATCCAGGCCAGCAGATCTTTTTCCAAGTCCAAACGGGTATTGGCGCGAAACTCAGCCCGCAGCTCCTCTAACGACTCCTTGACCGGCGGATCTTTTTCCAGCTCAGGCATAACGGCTTGCCAGCGCTGGGCAATCTGCTGGGTGGTCAGCACCGCCAAGGCATTGCCGGGCAGCCGCTGAATGAGTTCGCCGCGAGCCGTTTGCCACCCCCCCTGCACCTGGGTTTTCGGATCGGTCTGGGTCAACATGCGCAGCCGCAGGCCCTGCTCCTGCCAGTGGGCAGCCATGGCCAAAGAGCGCAGGGGTTGCAGGGATCCCAGCGTCGCCGGATCCAGATCCTGCATCCAGTCTTGGAAAGATTCGGGATCCTCCTGCAAAGCCTGGAAGTTGAAGTAGGCAAAGGCCAGCGTGCCGCTCTTATACAGATCGCCAACAGCGGTGCGGAAACTTTCGGAGCGGCCAATCGGCTCTGCTTCGCCGCGATACACAGCAATCGCCTGCTGCATCACCCTTGGGTCGTTGGCCACTGCCACAAAGCGGTTGCCAAACTCAGCAGTTACCCACCGCTCGCCCGGCTCTCCGTTGGTTTGCACATAGAGGGTGACCCCCTGCTCCTGGCGCTGCTCGAAGTTGGCCCCTTCTGCTGCTGCCTGTTGCCGCACCTGGGCCAAGAATTGCCCAGACAAATCAGCGTTGCGGGTGCTGGCTCCAAACAGGATCCCAGGCACCGGCTCGGCAGCTCCGGGCACCAGATTGGGGATCACCACTGCCATCGTGAATTGCTCGCCAGCCCAAGCTTGCATCTCTTCCCGAGAGAACTCCTTGCTGGTTTCAGCCAAAGCTTCTGCCGTCCAGCTCTCCCACTGGGCCAAAAGGTCAGGGTGAGTGCGAAAAGATTCTTCCGGTTGGGTAGAAAAGGTCAGCACCAGGGGCGCCGACTGGGGAACCAGCGCGGTTTCCGGCAGAACATCGCCGGGCAACTGTACCTGTGGCCCTCTGAGTTGGCAGGATCCCAGGAGCCAAGAGCCCCCCACCGCCATCAACGTAAGGGAGAGAGGACGAAACCGGCACTGAAGTTGGGTCTTCATATCACACCTGCGACGAGCCGTCCTCTTGAGGATAGGCGATGGACTCAGAGCCTGTCTGTGATCGCAGCCTCATACATCGGAATATGTAGAAATTGTTACTTTGGCCGGGCGCGAGCGACCAACTCATCCACGTACTCGTTCCAGCGCAACCCTTCGTGAGCCTGGATCCAAACCACCTGCACCTGAGGGCACTGCTGCTTTAGTTGATACAGTTCCTGAACCAGATCCAAGTTTTCCACCGGCCCGGTGCGCCGCCGCCACCCCTGCGCTGCCCAGCGATCCATCCAGTCGTTGTAGGTCTGTACGCAAAGGTGGGAGTCGCTGTAGATGGTATCTACGCCGTTGCCCTGGGTGTGGCGGCAATATTGCAAGGCCCGGATGAGGCCGGTCAACTCCATGCGGTTGTTGGTGCTATCGGGATCCCCTCCCCAAAACTCTTCCACAACCCGATCATCTTGAACCACCACCACGGCCCATCCCCCTGGCCCCGGATTGGGAGAACATCCCCCGTCCGTGAAGATGCCGCTGCGGGGGCAGGCAGCCAGACGGCTGGGGCGCGCTCCTTTGCGGCTGCGCATCCGTGAAACCTTGGTCATGGTGCTCATCCGATGCTAACGGGAAGATTTGGGATCCCGGCTCGACAACAGACACTGCATCTTATTGCAGAAGGGCGTGCCGGCACCACTGTTTAGTGTATTCAGCTTCAGAAAAGCTTTGTTTCACACTATTAGCAGCATAAACCCCGTCAACATCAGCTTACGTGACACTGACGCACAAGGTTAAAAACAGTACGAACAAAAACCCCCAGAAAATCTGGGGGAGGAGTGGTGTGTTGAGGTGATGAATACTCGCATGATATCTCTCGAATTCGGTGAGTAGGCCAAACCGGCGAGAGATCCCTGCGTTTTTTTGCAGAAATCATTGCAGATACTGGAAAGCATCAGACACTAGAGACCAGCGCGTCAAAACTGAGCTTATTTCGTCTTGATCAGATATAGTGCTCAATCTCGAAGAAATATCTATTTAGACACCAAATATAGAGAAGCCAGTAATAACTTTTCTTATGCACCTACCGCCGACACTAGGGGTTGTGTCAAGCCCAAATGAGCATAGAGACGGGAAAAGTCAAAATTCGCTGACATTAGCTCTTGGATGCAGCGGACTTTCACCTCCTCGTGCAGGCGAATCTGCCCAAAAACCCGTTCGATGCGGTTGATGGTGGTGAAGGTGTCCAGATCCACCGAGAGGATCGGCACTTCCAGCTCTTCTGCTCGAGACCGAATGCGGGGATCCAGAGGGAGCTTGCCGGTCAAGATCAGGCAGAGGGTGGAAGTTTCTAGGGCGGCCAGTTGAATATCGGTGCGGTCTCCGCCGGTGATCACCGCCTTGTGATCCAGCTTACGGAAGTACTTCAAGGCCGAGTTGACGTTCATCGCCCCTACCGCAATGTCTTCAACCATCAGGTCCATCCGATCCGGACAGCAGAGCACCTCGGCATCCAGTTGCCGCACCAACTCCCCAACGCTGATGCTGCGCAAAATGCGATGGGAGGGCAAAATCCCCAGCACCGGGATCCCGTGTCCCTCCAAAAAAGGCCGAATGATCGTTTTTGCCGGTTGCATTTGGTCAGGTGGCACATCGTTCAGCAGCACGCCTGCCAAATGGGATCCCAGTTGACGATGGACAAAGAGAAGAGAATCAACAGCCAAGGAGGAATGGTAGCGACTGATCAGCAGTACCGGAGCATCCAGGGCTTGGGCCATCTTGGCCAGCGACAGGCCAAACAATTCCCCCTCGTAAAGATCGGCTGGGCCTTCCAGCAGCACCAAATCGGCAGGGGAGCGCTGGACAAACTCCAACAGAGGGGCAACCGGGCACTCTGGAGCTGGATCCCCGGGAGCTCGCTTCATTTGAGCCAGCAAAGCCTCTTCGTTGAGCCGGAGCAGCATCGGCGGCATTTGATCCATCGTCAGCCGCAGAGACTCCGCCACAAAGCGCATATCCGGATCGCCCTCTTCCAGCGAGCAATCTTCCCGCTCGCAAGAACCGATGGGCTTCCCATAGGTGACTTTTATCCCTTGCTGCTGCAGATGCTTGGCCAAACCCAAGATGGCAGCCGACTTACCGCTGAAGGGCTCAGTAGAACCAATTAAAAGGAACTTGGACACGGATGGCTCCCGGTAACGAGAGGGACGAAGGGATCCCTTACTCAGTCTAACGGAGGCTGCTCTCTCCTCAGTTCTGGACTAACCGATTAGGATCGACTCTTCAGGGTAGGTTACCAACGGGCGGGGCTGTTGTTGAGCCAAGGCCAAGACAATTGTCAATGCCCCCAACCGGCCCCAGAACATCACCAGCACAATGATCAGTTGGCCAAACCAGTTGAGCTCCCCGGTAAAGCCCGTCGAGAGGCCGCAGGTGGCAAAGGCGGAGATCACCTCAAACAACACCGGATCCAACCTACTGTTACTGTGGGTCAGCAAAATCAACCAAGCCGCCAACAATACCACAAACAGAGAAACCGTTAACACCGCTGCCGCCTTGCGCACCATGGAGGGATCCAAGCTGCGCCCGGCAATCTGAGCGCTGGGCAAACCGCGGGCATAGCCCCAGAGGGCCAACACCAACACCGCCAAGGTGCCGGTGGTTATGCCGCCCCCCATAGAAGCTGGGGCTGCCCCAATAAACATGAGAGCCATCAGCAGCAACTGGCTTGCCGGGGTCAAATCCTCAATGGGGATCCCGGCAAACCCAGCCGTTCGGGCAGAAACCGACTGAAAAAACGTCAGGCCCAAGCGGCGGGGCCAGCTTACCTCCAGCAGGGATCCGCCGGGCAAGCTCTCTCCCAAAAACAAGCCAATGCCGCCCGTGCAGAGCAAAACCACCACCACGCCCAGGGTAATCCGGGTGTGCAGAGAGGGGCGGTGGCCCCGTGGCCAGGTTAACAAATCCGACAAAACTGGGATGCCCAAACCGCCGATAAAAATCAGACCGGCCAAAATCGCCAGCGACAGACCGTCTGTAGGGATCCCTTCCCGGCCAAACAGGTCAAATCCTGCATTACAAAAGGCCGACACCGCGTGAAAAATAGCCAGAAAAACTGCCCGCCCCGGCCCATAGAGATCCCGCCAGTGCACCCAGAGCAGCAGAGCCCCCCCCAACTCAATGAGAGTGACCCCCAGCAGCACCCGCCGAGTCAATTCCAGGATCGCCCCCGGATCGATTAGACCCAGCGAATTGCACAGCGCCAAGCGATTGAGGAGGGAAATGCGCCGCCCGATCAATTGAAACACCACCACCGCCAACACCATGAAGCCCACCCCGCCAATCTGAATCAGGATCAGCAGCACAATCTGGCCCAACAGGGTGAGATCCTCCGCCGCCACAATCGTCGAGAGCCCCGTCACGCTCAGGGCCGACATGGCCGTAAACAGCGCCTCATTCCAGCTCAAGGGATCCCCGCGCCCGATCCCCGGCAACATGAGCACCAAAGTTCCCACCACTGCCAAGAGCCCCAACCCTACAACCAGGCGCAATGGCGGTGGCAGCGGGCGACGCCTGTCCCCCCCGAAAAACCACTGCAGACGATTCCCAAAGGCCCTAGAGGACTGAGACAATGCCGAGCCCGGTGTCGGCAGGTGGCGGGCGCGGGATGGCACCGGTGGAACCAAGCGCTCAGAGCCCTCCTCTCGCGGAAGCGGGACGGAGCCCTCTCTCATCGGAGCCCTCCCTACATTTCATTCAGCCGCGAGATGTTGGTATTGGCCCCCAGAACCACCAGCAAATCCCCCTTTTCCAGCAGGTAGTCTGCGGGGGGAGAGACCACCAGCGATTGCTTTCGCTTCACCACCAGCACCGTGATGCCGAAGCGGCGACGCAGATCCGACTCCGCCAGCGTATGGCCCACCAACGCCTCCGGCACCTGTAATTCCGTAATGCTGTAGCCCGGCTCCAGCTCTAGCTGATCTAGGATCCCCGGTGCTGTCAACACCTGAGCCAAACGGCGCCCTGCCTCTTGCTCCGGCAACACCACCCGATCTGCCCCCACTCGCAGGAGAATAGAGCGTTGCCGCTCGGTCGACGCCTTACAGACCACATTGCGCACCCCCAGACTTTTCAGGGCCACCGTCGTCAGCAAATTGCTCTCAAAATCGCTGCCAATGGCCACCACCACCGTGTCGAAGGAGAGGATATCCACCGCTCGCAGCGCATCTTCATCGCTGGAATCGAGTGCCACCACCTGCGTCAGCTGATCCGCCAGGCGCTGCACGATCTCACGGCTGCGGTCGATCCCCAAGACATTGTGCCCTCGCTCCATCAAGGTGAGAGCCAAGCTAGAACCAAAGCGCCCCAGACCAATTACCGCATATTCACGATCCACCCGCTGTCGTTCGCGCCAGCGGAACGCAGTCCCTGCCATAGGATCTCCTGCCCCCTCTTTCAAGAACAGATCATAAGTTCATCCAGCAGGGATCGGAAGGGCCGCGACTCTAGGCCGACTCAGGCTTGGGCAGCGTAGAGGGGTGAGGAATGAGCTCGCGGGTGGAACGGCGCTCCACCATCTCTGCGGTGATGCGGATGTGCTTTAGGTCGCGGCGGGAGGGTGCCTCGTACATCACATCCAGCATTAGCTCTTCCACAATGGCCCGCAGGGCGCGAGCCCCGGTCTTGCGGCGATAAGCCTCTTTGGCAATGGCAGCAATGGCGGCAGGTTCAAACTCCAGTTCCACCCCGTCCATGCGCAACAGCTTCTGCGCCTGCTTGAGAATGGCGTTTTTGGGCTGCGTCAGGATCGCCTCCAGCGCCTTCTCATCCAGCGGATCCAAAGTCGCCACTACCGGGAGCCGCCCCGTGAATTCGGGAATCATGCCGTACTTGATCAAGTCTTCAGGCTCCAAAGCCTTGAGGGCATTGGCCATACGTTGCTCGCGGCTAACCGACAATTGCTCCCCTGGCTTGATAAAGCCCATCGATTTCTTGCCAATGCGCTGCTCGATTACTTTTTCCAGGCCAACAAAAGCCCCCCCGCAAATGAAGAGGATGTTGGAAGTGTCGATTTGAATGCAGTCTTGATAGGGGTGCTTGCGCCCTCCCTGGGGAGGCACGTTGGCTATTGTCCCTTCCAGCATCTTCAACAAAGCCTGCTGCACCCCCTCGCCGGAGACATCGCGGGTAATGGAGGGGTTCTCGCTTTTGCGGGCAATTTTGTCGATTTCGTCGATGTAGATGATGCCGCGCTGGGCCTCTTCTACGTCCATGTCCGCCACCTGCAGCAGGCGCAACAGGATGTTTTCCACATCCTCGCCCACATAGCCAGCTTCCGTAAGGGTGGTAGCATCTGCAACCGCAAAAGGCACATCCAACATGCGAGCCAGGGTTTCCGCCAGCAGGGTTTTGCCGGAGCCAGTGGGGCCAATGATCAAAATGTTGGACTTCTGTAGCTCCACCTCATCCAGTTCCGAAACTCCGACGCTACCGGGGTTGGCCTTGGCAGCCAGACGCTTGTAGTGGTTGTAAACCGCCACCGACAAAACCTTC
This sequence comes from Synechococcus sp. W60.1, assembly GCF_047461575.1. Classification (NCBI taxonomy): domain Bacteria; kingdom Bacillati; phylum Cyanobacteriota; class Cyanophyceae; order Synechococcales; family Synechococcaceae; genus Synechococcus; species Synechococcus sp. W60.1. The sequence continues at coordinate 27,634 of NZ_JANSHL010000003.1, forward strand.
TTAGCTTTTTCTTGGCCAATCACATATTGGTCGAGATAGCGCATGATCTCCTGCGGCTTGGGCAACTGCGCCAAAGAAGGCAGGCTGCGGGAGGATTTTTTAGGAGCTTCACGCCGGCCGCCGGCAGGGGCGGCAGCAGGAGGAGTGTTGCCGTCGTAGAGTTCCTCATCCAAAATCTCGTTGCAGAGCTCCACACACTCGTCACAGATGTAGACCCCCGGCCCCGCAATCAACTTACGCACCTGATCCTGTGACTTGTTGCAGAAGGAGCACTTTAGATGGGAGTCATATTTGGCCATGGGATCCTCGTTGCTGCTTGCTCTTGGCTATCCTAATCCGGCAAAAGCCAGAAGAAAACTAAACCTTCCAATCCAGTCGCAAATTGGCTGCGAAAGCGTAAGGAGGCCGAAGTTGGTGGAATCTCACTGACCTACTAGTCTAGCATCTCCACTGGGCTCGTAGGGCTTGTTTCCGGATCCCCAAGGGGGCAGGGTGCCAAGAGATTCCCATGGGGATCAACTGGAAAGACTGGAGATATAGTCATTTCAAACTGGATTGAGACACTTCCCAAGCGCTCCGTGCCGCCTCCGCGACCACCCACTCTTCAAAAGGGAGCTGGAAGCAATGCAACGGAGGTGTTTCATTCTTGCTTCAAAGTGACCATAAGCTTCTCCAGCGCTCTGCGCTACCCGTGCAAACGCCACAGCCTCGGTTCTCCCCAAGTGTCTTACAAGGAGGAAAACTGGAAATGGAAGGGGTGAGCCGTTTCGCTGCTATCGGGAATGGTCATACATCCTTTGGACGGATTTATAGAAAAACCGCCCGACTTGACGCCGAGCGGAAGATGGTGTGAGGAGTGAACGGAAACATGCGTCTCCGCTGATCCCATCATAGTTGAACTTATCTGGCACTGGCAAAGGAATCCTTCAGTTAAGTTGGATACTTTTTGGAGGTGTGGCCGCGCCTTTTTGTAACCAAAAAGGGGAAGGAACTGTCCGTGTTTCGTTCGCTTCCCCCTATTGGCGTCCACTCCTCACTAGAGGTGAATCATAAATTATCCCTGCCGCTAAGACAACCCACCCTACCCAAGTTTTTCGGGGATCCACCCTGTCAAGGATGCAGATCACCGGATTCCACGGTGGGATCCAGCGCCAACAGCTCCGCTTCGGTCAGCAGGGGGATCCCCAGTTGTTGGGCTTGCTCCAGCTTGGAGCCGGGGTCAGAGCCCACCACCACGTAGTCGGTTTGGCGGCTGACGCTGGCGGTGACTTTGCCCCCCCGACTCTCAATCCAAGCCTTGGCCTGCTGGCGGGAGAGGGTGGGCAAGGTGCCGGTGATTACGAATTTTTTCCCGGCCAGGATCTGGGAGACGGCAGGGTTCTCCTGCTGAGGAAGAGCGGGGATCCCTAGCGCCTGCAACTCCTGCAACAGGCGACGATGGGCCGGCTCGGCAAACCAGGCCACCACCGCTTCCGCCACTTCCGCGCCTATCCCGTAGATCTGAGCAATAGTTTCTGCGCTGGCTTGGGCCAAAAGCTCAGGGGTGGGAAAATGGCCAGCCAAAATCTGGGCAGTGACCACCCCCACATGGGGGATCCCCAGCCCGTAGAGCACTCGTTCCCAGGGCTGTTGACGAGAGCGCTGAATGGCTTGCACCAGCTTTTGGCTGGAGCGGGATCCCATCCCCTCCAAACCCTGCAACTGCTCTGGGGTGAGGCGGTAGAGATCGGCTACGGTGCGCACTCCCAAGTTCTCCACCAATTGGGCTGCCCGCTTTTCCCCCAAGCCTTCGATATCCAAAGCATCACGGCTGGCCCAGTGCTGCAATTGGCCCCGCAGCTTGGCCGGGCACTCGGGGTTGGGGCAGCGGGTCACGGCTTCGCCAGGGGGACGAACCAAAGGGGTGTGGCATTCGGGGCACTGGCTGGGCAGGCTGTAGGGAACAGCGTCGGCAGGGCGCAATTCCTTCAGGATCCCGACCACCTCCGGGATGATCTCCCCGGCTTTCTCGATGACCACCGTATCGCCGATGCGGACATCCAGCTCCCGCAGGCGATCGGCATTGTGCAGGCTGGCGCGGCTGACAAGGGTGCCGGCCAAAGGAACCGGCTCCAGCTCTGCCACTGGAGTGACGGCGCCGGTACGGCCCACGCTGGCCACGATGGCGCGGATGCGGGTGGGGACTTCCTGGGCAGGGTATTTGAGGGCAATGGCCCAGCGGGGAAATTTTTGCGTAAAGCCGGCCTCCTCCTGCAGCCGCAAGGAGTTCAATTTCACCACCACCCCGTCGCTGGCGTAGGGGAGCTGGGCACCCCGCCATCGCTCATAAAATTGGATCACTTCTCCCAAGCCCCGACAGACCTGGGAGAGGGGGTTGACCGGAAATCCCAATTCCTTGAGCTGCTGCAGACACTGCCACTGGGTTTGCGGGGGATCCCCGGCGGGCCATCCTTCCGGCCAGTGGAGGGCGTAGGCGAAGAAGCTGAGCTTGCGGGCGGCCACAACGCGGCTATCCAACTGCCGCAGGGTACCGGCAGCACAGTTGCGCGGGTTAGCAAAGGGGGGATCCCCGGCGGAGCAACGCTCCCGGTTAATCCGCTCGAACTCGGCCAGGGCCAGATAGACTTCCCCCCGCACCTCCAAAACGGGAGGCGGATCTGCTGTCGCCAGCCGCAGGGGAATCGAACGAATGGCGCGCACGTTGGGGGTGATGTCCTCTCCGGCCTGTCCGTCCCCCCGAGTAGCACCCCGCTCCAAAAGACCCTCGATGTAGGTTAGGGCCAAGGCGGCGCCATCAATCTTCAGCTCACATACATATTCCAGCTCTCCCTCTGTCCTGCTGTCGGGAACAGGGGCACGGCCCAAAACTCGCAGCAGACGCTCTTGCCACTCCTCCAGTTCTTCTGGGTTGAAAGCGTTTTCCAAACTGTAGAGGGGGATGCGGTGGAAGACGGTGGGAAAATGCTCTGCAGGTTTTTCTCCCACCCGCTGAGTAGGGCTATCGGGGGTGACCAGTTCAGGGTAAGCCCGCTCCAGCTCTTGCAGCTCGCGGTAAAGGCGGTCGTAAACGCTGTCTTCCAGGATGGGAGCATCGTGGACATAGTAGGCAATGCTGGCCTTCTGCAGCAGGGTGCGCAGCTCGCGGGCGCGTTCTTCCAACTTGGGATCCATAACTCCTTGGGTGAGCAAGGTCTACCCCTAGGTTAGGGCTCCTGAGGAGCCAATAAGTAGGAGCCGATATTCTCCAAGCTGGGAGGATGTAGGAAGGGGATGGTCAAGATGGCCTGCTGGGAAAATGGCTGGGGGAGCTGGGCCAGAAGAGTCTGGCGACGACGGCGGAGGGCCTCTCCAAAGGGGGTAGAATCCTCTAACCACACTCGATTGAGAACGGCGTAGGGATGAGGGATCCCCAAAGCATCCAGTTCCGCCAAGAGACGCTCGGTTTCCGCCAGAACTGCTTGCTCGGGGTTAAAGACGGGGATAAAGGTAACAAACTGGGGATCCTGGAGCTGCTGCCGAAGCTGCCGCACCTGGGCCAAAAGCTCCCGCATCCGCTGCGCCCATTCCGACCTGCCCACCACATCCCGATATTTCAGCCACAGCTTCAGGGCCAAGCTCACCCAACCTTCCAGAGCCTGGGGCATCTGCAGAAACCGCAAGAGATGGCCTGTGGGAGCCGTGTCCAGCACCACCAGGTCGAACTGCCCGCTCGTCTCCTGTCGGAGAACACTCAACAGGGCCATCACCTCATCCAAGCCGGGTGGGGGCATCTGCAGCAGTTGCCGCCACGCCTGTGGGTCGTATTGGACTTCCACCCCTGCCGTCCCCTCCCCTGCCAAGATGGCCGCCACCTCCTCCAGATAATCCTGCCGGAATTGCTCCAGCACCGCCGCCGCATCGACCTCCTGCCCCAGCAGGTTGGGCAGCAGGGGAATGGGATCCTGACCCAGTTTCGTCTGAAACAGATCCCCCAACGAGTGGGCCGGATCGATGGAGACCAGCAAGAGCTGCTTGTCGGGATGGCGCTTGGCCAAGGTCCAAGCCAGGGCCCCGGCCACCGTCGTCTTGCCCACACCTCCTTTGCCCCCCACCAACACCAGTCGGATCCCTTGGGCCAAAAAGTCCGGTAGGGACGGGATCCCCTTGAAGGAAGGGAAGAGGGTGGAGAAGAGAGACTTTCTCTTCTCTTGGCTCTCTGCTTTTTGCTCTGGGATCCCTTCCAACTCCAGCAGCACCTCTGGCAAGGGGCGAAGCTGCTGAACCAGCTCATCCAGGGCCGCCAACCCAATTGGCTCCTGCAGTTGATAAGGACAGACCCAGATAGAGTATCCGGGCAGCTCCTCCTGTAGGGCTTTGAGCACACGCCGCTGTTCCTGTTGCCGCGCCGAGTAGAGAGGAGAGGGGAGAGCAGCGGGCAGCGAAGGTTGGCTGTTATTCTCTCTTGCAAGCAGCACCTGATTGACCAGAAGACCGCCGATGGGCACGCGGCGGTTTTGCAGTTGCTGACAAAAGCGGCGGGTTTCCGCCACGCTCAACTGCTCCGGGATCATCACCAGCCAAGCAGAGGTGCTCTCCGGATTGGTCAAGCGGGCTTTGCCCCCCTCAAGTTCCCCCTGCAACTGGGCCAAAAACGCATCCGCCTCATCCGGTCGATAGGTGCCTGTCAGGGCTTGGGCGATCTCCCGATGCTTGGCCTGAAAGGTGGCAAACACAGCCAGAAGATTATCTAAAAAGTCGGGCAGCTCCAACAGCCGCAGGGTGTGCCCGGTGGGGGCCGTATCCAGAATGACCGTATCCACCTCCTCCCTCGCCAGCAGCCGGTTGACCTCCAGAATGGCCATCAGCTCATCCACCCCCGGCCACGCCAAATCCCAGATCGGCAGCAGATCCTCTCGGCCAAACCAACTGCCCCGCTCGGCAATGAGCTCCAGGGCCGGCCCATAGGTTTGCCGAAAAGATTGCAACAAAATCTCCGCTTGCAAAGCCCGCACCTGCAAATTGGGGCGATCCGGCAGGGGTTGGGCCACATCCGTAACCGAGATTTGCAGCACGTCCCCCAACGAGTGGGCGGGATCCGTGGACATCAGGAGCAGACGGCGCTGGGGATCCACCTGGGCCAGTTGGCGAGCCAGCGCGCAGGTCAAGGTTGTTTTGCCCACTCCTCCCTTGCCGCTGAACAGCAAGAGGCGTTGGGAAGCCAAGAGCAGAGGATGGCAGGAATGCTCCTCACTGTTAACGCGACTGAGTTGCAAAGGGATCCCCTCCCACATAGGTCGCCCCTATTTTGGCCTGGATCCCTCTTGGGGATGCTCTAGGTCGTGTTGATCTTATGTTAGGATAGAGAGAATAATTTATAGAGGAAAGAGGATGAAGTTGGTTTTTTTAGATGAAAACAAATGGCAGAAGATATTAGCTTTTTTACAGACAGAAGAGAGAGTTAACATTGGGAAAGAAGCAAACTGCAAACAGTTTATTGAAGCAGTTCTTTGGATAGCCCGTTCCGGTGCTCCTTGGCGCTACCTCCCAGAAGGATATGGCAAATGGTACACCATCTATCAAAGATTTCACCGGTGGAGTCGTTTTGGAGTGTGGGAACGGATGTTCAAGTATTTTATTGACGACCCTAATTTAGAGCATCTCATTATTGATTCAACCATGGTTCGAGCGCACTCCTGTGCTGCCGGAAAAAAGGGGAGCAAGCTTTGGGGAGAAGCCGAGGCGGATACAGCACCAAGATTCATGTGAGTGTAGATGGGTTGGGAAATCCGCTGGAATTGAGAATAACTGGCGGAGAAAAGAGCGATATTACTCAAGGGGAAGAATTGATAGAGGGCTGGCAGAGAAAGGATACCAAAGTAATTGGGGATAAAGGATATGATGCGGATAAGTTGATTGAGAAGATAGGGGAAGCTCAAGCGGTTATTCCGCCTAAAAGGAATAGAAAGACGCAGCGGCATTATGACAAGCATCTGTATCAAGAGAGGCATTTAATCGAATGCTTTTTTCATAAGTTAAAGCAGTACCGGCATCTATGTTCTCGTTTTGACAAATTGGCCAGGAACTTCTTGAGTTTTCTCTATCTCGTCAGTGCTCTCTTTTGGCTCAAATGAAAGATCAACACAACCTAGAATGGGATTCATTTTCCTAAAGCTCCTGATTCCGTGCGACGCGGAAGAAATGCGAGCCAAAACCGCAGGCGGGCATCCTGACTGAGGGCATGGGTCTAGCCCAAGCCCATCACAGTTGCGGCACAGCGCCGGATTTGCACCGGACTTTCCCCTTTACATGCCCTGGCTGATCCCCAGGACAACCTGTCGGTACAGCTTTCTCTGCGATTGCTCCGAAAAAGCCGTGCTAGGCATCATACATCCCCTGCTCTGGAGTTCCTATCCTGCCAGGGGGGATGTCATCCCCAGGGGTGAACGGGATCCCAACGGCAATCCCAGGGCTTCGGATGGGCCACATCCCACCAACTTAGAAAACCTGGGCCAGACTTCTTCTTTGCTTTGTAAGCAGTTAAAGAGTAGCCCACTACTATTCCAGATCCTGAGGCCCAGGGATCCCTTAGCCTTTTAGAGAACAGAGATACGCTGAGACTTCACAAGACCCACAGCTTTTGGGAAAGCAAGATGGGGACGCTGGCCTAGCCGTCATGGGCGGGATCCGCTATGAATTAGTACCCAACCGGATAGAAAAGAGGGGCTTTTTCGATTTCTGGCAAAGCCGTTGCCTGGTGGGCTGGATCCGGCTCAACTTGGCTGGGAGAGGCAATCGGCACCTCGATCATCCGATCCGGTACCAGCGGCACCATTTCGGAGCGGTCGGCGATTTCCCGGAGAGAATTGGCAATGGATTCTTGAGTCAGCAGAAACTGTCGTTCGTTGCGCTGCATCTGCTGCCACACCTGGTAACGCTGGCTCCACCGGCTTTGGGTATGCACAGTCCAACTGTAAAGGCTTAACACTGAAACCCCAGAGAGGATAGCCATCCCTGTGGAGATCTGCTTCCACCAAGCTAGGTGTTCTGCCCAAGCCGAATGTTGGCTGCGAGGATGGGCTGATTTCAACTTCAAATCCAAAGGTTGGGTGCGGCTGGCCTGAACTGTACCGGAGAGGGGTCGGCTCAGAGCAGAAGGCTGTCTGTGGCGACGAGGGCTTTTGGGACGATCAAGACCTGCGTTCAAAGGCTGGCTAACCATAGGGCTTAACCTCACACACACCAAGGGATCCGACGGTGCAGGACTGCCGGTTCCGCTTCACCCTAGTTCCCCGCGCCCCCCAACAGCAACCCCCTTCTCCCGATTCCCGGCCTCAGCAGGACAGCTGTCCGCTTCACGGTAGCCGATCTCTTGAGAGCGGGAGAACCAACCTAAACCTACATCTGACTGCTGCGGGCAGCCACTCGCAGTTTGGCAGAGCGGGCCCGTGGATTGCGTTGCCGTTCCAGTTCGGAAGGGGACAAGGGCTTGGGGGTGAGCACCTGCCAACGGGGATCCCTGCGGAAGGCCCATTTCACCAAGCGATCTTCAAGGCTATGGAAGCTGATCACGGCCAACCTGCCGCCGGGTTTCAACCAAGTGGGGGCTTGGGCCAGCAAGGTTTCTAAAGCCTCCAGTTCTCGGTTCACGGCAATGCGCAACGCCTGAAAGACCCGGGTGGCCGGGTGAATGCGGCCTCGCCGAGCTGCCGGAGGTACTGCCTGCCAAACCACCTGGGCCAACTGGGTAGTTGTGGCGAGGGGACGAGCCTGCTCGATGTGATGGGCAATGCGGCGGGCAAATCGCTCTTCGCCGTAACGGGTGAAAATCTCGATCAACTCTTCGACCGGGCGATGATTAACCCAATCGGCAGCGGTTTCCTGAGCGGCACTGGGATCCATGCGCATGTCCAGCGGCCCCTCCCCGCGAAAGCTAAATCCCCGCTCAGGACAGTCCAGTTGCGGAGAACTCACCCCCAAGTCGGCCACGATGCCATCGAAAGGGATCCCCTGCCCCTGCTCATCCCGAAAGCCATGCTGCTGCAGATCGAAATCGGCAAAATTGAGGTGCCACAGTTGGATGCGGCTGCCGGGGATCCCTTCTGCTGCAAAACGCGCTTGCGCCGCCTGCAGAGCCGCCGGATCCCGATCCAACCCCACCACTCGAGCAGCTCCCCCCCGCAGCAGCGCCAAGCTGTGTCCACCCCCTCCCAACGTCACATCCAAAAAAATACCGCCCCCCTGGGGTTGCAGGTAGGCCATCACCTCCTCGGTCAAAACGGAATCGTGTTGATACACCTCGCCAAGCACGGTCTGCGGGGGTTCTATTTCTGCTGCTACAAAGTTCAGTATCTGCAAAAAAAAGGCCGAGGCCAGGCCCCGACCGAGGAATCCATGTTGTTAAGGTGATCCTCTGGGAAAAGAGGGGTTGCCGTCAAAAGACAGGCTGTCTTGGGATCCCCGGCAAAATCTCTGGGGCGCGAGTCCCGCTCTGAGTATGATGAGACTGCTGCCGCTTTTGCCCAGTCTGCCATCAGAGTTGCTGTGTTGACTCACTCTTCTGCTACTGATATCTTGACCCTCTCGCCGGCCAAGGGCCTGCGCGGCCAAGTGAGCATCCCCGGCGACAAATCCATTTCCCACCGCGCCCTGATGCTGGGATCCCTGGCCGAAGGAGAAACCAACATCCAAGGGCTGTTGCTGGGAGAGGATCCCCGCAGTACGGCAGCCTGCTTTCGGGCGCTGGGGGCAGATATTTCGGAGCTTAACAGCGAGTGTGTTCGCATTCGGGGGGTTGGCCTGGGCCGGCTGCAAGAACCGGCGGACGTGTTGGATGCCGGCAACTCCGGCACCACCCTGCGACTGATGCTGGGGATCCTGGCTGGCCAGGCCGGGCGCTTTTTTGCCGTCACCGGGGATCGATCCCTGCGCTCGCGGCCCATGGGGCGGGTGGTAGAACCGCTGCGGCAGATGGGGGCCAGCATTTGGGGACGGGCCGGTGGGACGTTGGCACCTTTGGCCGTACAAGGGGGATCCCTCAAGGGCATTCACTACCGCTCCCCGGTGGCTTCGGCGCAGGTGAAATCCTGCCTCTTGCTGGCGGGCCTGCTGGCAGAAGGCACCACCCAAGTCACCGAGCCGGCTCTCTCTCGGGACCACTCGGAACGGATGTTGCGGGCCTTCGGGGCCAACATTCAGGTGGATCCGGAAACAAAAACCGTGGCCGTGGTGGGGGGATCCCGCCTGGTGGGCCAGAGAGTTCAGGTGCCGGGGGATATCAGCTCGGCAGCCTTTTGGCTGGTGGCCGCCTCCATTGTGCCCGAGAGCGAATTGCTGCTAAGGGATGTGGGCCTCAACCCCACCCGTACCGGTGCGCTGCAGGTGTTGCAGGAGATGGGGGCCGATATTCAAATTGAAAACTGCCGGGAAATGGCCGGCGAGCCCCTGGGAGATCTGCGGGTGCGTTCGGCCCGCTTGCGCGGCTGCACCATCGCCGGCGATCTCATCCCCACCCTGATCGACGAGATCCCAGTTTTGGCGGTGGCGGCGGCCTTTGCCGAGGGGATCACCGTGATTCGCGATGCCGCAGAGCTGCGGGTGAAAGAAAGCGACCGTCTGGCTGCCATAGCCCAAGAGTTGAGCCGCATGGGAGCCCAGGTCACTGAATATCCTGATGGCCTGGAAATCAAGGGAGGGATCCCTCTTCACGGGGCCGAGGTCGACAGCCACGAGGATCACCGCATCGCCATGAGTCTGATGGTGGCAGCTCTAGGAGCGCAGGGATCCACCCTCCTCAGGGGAGCCGACTGTGCCCGCATCTCCTACCCCGACTTCATTCCCACCCTGCAACGATTGACTGCTTCCCCCCTGGAGTCTTGAGAGGGCCCATCTTTAACTTTGCCGCCTCTGCTCCTATGTCGACCTGCCCCAGCCCGCCCGGCCCTATCGCCATCGAACATCTCTGCTTCCGGGTTCCTCCCGGTGGGCAAGCAGCCTTTCTTGAGCAAGACGAGCGGGTTTGGGGATCCGCCCTGCGCCGGCATCCGGGTTTTCTGGGCAAAGAAGTTTGGCTGGATCAAGAGGATCCCGAACTTGTCCACCTCATCCTCCGCTGGGCCAGCCGTGCTGACTGGAAGGCCTTTCCCTCCGAGCAAGTGGAGGCATTGGATCGGCAAATGCGGCCTTTTTATGTGCGCTTGGAACAGGCCAAAGAATACCAGCTCTGGCAGCCCGGCCCTTCTGCAGGGACAGGAAAGCAGGATTAAGGGATCCCTTCAGTCTCAAAACCTACCTCAGAGCCCACCGAGTCAGCCCTGGGGGATCCTGCCACCCGCTCCTGCTCCACCAGCTCCCGCAAACTGGGCATGGTCACGGCCAAAGCTCCTTCTCGCCGCTGCAGCCCCGCTTCAAAACTCTCAGGGGTGACAATGCCGCCGGAAATGAGCATCTTAAAAGCATCTTCCACCGGCATGAACACTTCCACCACCTGGTCTTCCGGCACAATGGCGTACCAGCCCGTCGTTGGATTGGGGGTGGTGGGCACAAACAGGCCAAGGGAGCGCTGCGGCCCATCGGGCCGAATGGGAGTTTGAATGGTGCCCGTCACAAAGGCCAGCGCCCAAGCTCCTGGTCGGGGATATTCCACCAGCACCACCCGCCGAAAGCGCTGATTGTTGGGGGCAAACAAAACACTGACCAATTGCTTCAAGGTCTTGTACACCAGCCCCGCCACCGGAATCGCATGGAGCAACTGTTCGCTGAGATTGAGCAGCCACTGGCCGACAATGTTGCGGGCCATGAAGCCAATCAACAGGATGAGCACAATCGGCGTCAACAGGCCCACCGCCAGATCGATGAGGTTGATCAAGATCGGGTGCAAACCCTGGATGGGATTGAACTGCTTGGGAATGCTGGTCAGAAAGCCAATGCTCCAGGTGGCCACCTCCACCGTCAGCCAAATGGTAGTTGCCAGAGGGATCACCACCAGCAACCCCGCCACGAAGTAGTTCTTAAGATGCTGTTTCCATTGTGAAACCATGGTGAGGTCGTCCCGTCGAGTCAACCGAGTGGATGCATCGAACCCTTGCAAGTGAAGCTTGCAGATGGCAATCATGATACCTGCCTTCTGCGTTGCCCTCATGGGGGGCAGCCGCAACTTGCCGGCAAAAGAAATCGGGCTGCCAAAAAGCGCAGAGCCCCAAACTTTCATCAGGCCGATAATGCTATCTTAGGTCGATATAAAATTTTGTAAAGGCAGGGATCCCGTCCCGAGGCGTTGTGGCCAAGCCCCTGGATGGTTTGTGTTTCTGCTGGGTGTTGCGTGGGAGGCCCTATGTCAGAGTCAGATTGGCTAGAGCATACCTGTCAGGTGGAGGTGCCTGTTCCCATTGAGCAGGTATGGGATTTGTGGGCCAACCTCACCCTCATGCCCCGTTGGATGAAGTGGATCCGCTCGGTGGAATTGCTGGATCAGGAGCTGTCCCGGTGGACACTGGATACCCGCGGCCTCACCTTCAGTTGGATCTCCCGCACCCACACGGTGGTGAAACACCAACACATCGGCTGGAGTTCGGTGGAGGGGCTGCCCAATCGGGGCGCGCTGCGCTTTTACGACCGCAAAGGCAGTACCATTGTGAAGCTGTCGGTGGCCTACAAGATCCCGGGGATCCTCGGCAAAATCTTGGATGGCCTGTTTGTGGGCAAAGTGGTGGAGAGCACCATCCAGGCAGATCTGGAGCGCTTCAAAGCCTATGCCCTAGAGCAGGCGGGGCCAGCCGCCGACAATGCCTCGGCCAGCTAGTCTCCGTTCGTCAGGCCCAAGTGTTTCGCCGACCTTCCCCATCGTCAACCCTCGCCACTGCAAAGGCCGCTTCATGTCAGATCCCTCTCCTGAGCCTGTCATTGCCCTCTCTCGTCAGCCGGTGGACAACCGCAACATTCGCTTCTCTCTGGAGCGGGGCGAGCTGGATCTGGATCAACTTCTCCTGCTGTTGAACCGCAATGCCTTTTGGGCGCAGAATCGCCAGCGGCAGGAGATGGAGCGGGCCGTTGCCCACAGCCATCCGGTGGTCAGCGCCTGGGATGGGGAGCGCCTGATTGGCTTTGGCCGCGCCACTTCCGATGGGGTTTACCGAGCCGTCCTCTGGGATATCGTGGTTGATCACGATTACCGACGTCAGGGCATTGGCCGCAAGTTGGTGGAAACCCTGATCAGCCATCCCCACCTGCAGTCGGTGGAGCGCATCTACCTGTTCACAACCCATCAGCGCGGCTTTTACGAGCGGATCGGCTTTGTGGAAAACCCCAGCACCACCTTGGTCTTGCACGGGCGCCCTCTGGAGTTTTTGATCCCGTCTACTGAACAGGCGCAGGCTTGACCGACAGGGATCCCAAGAGAGTGAGAGTATCTTGAACGACAGTGGGTTGGTTCGGCCTCGGCAGGAGAACGCGCTAGCCTGAAAAGCAAAAAGGGTGAGAGGGGGTACTCATGGCCAATCGCCTCGCCACAAGTTCCAGCCTTTACTTGCGCAAGCACGCCGAGAACCCGGTGGATTGGTGGCCTTGGATCCCAGAGGCTCTGGAGAAAGCCCGGGCCGAGGATAGGCCGATTTTTCTGTCCATCGGCTATTCCAGTTGCCACTGGTGTACGGTCATGGAGGGCGAGGCCTTCTCCAACCCTGAAATTGCCGCCTTTTTGAATGCCCATTTTTTGCCTATCAAGGTGGATCGCGAGGAGCGGCCGGATCTCGACAGCATCTACATGCAGGCGTTGCAGCTCATGAGCGGGCAGGGGGGGTGGCCCCTCAATGTTTTCCTCACGCCCGATGACCTGGTGCCCTTTTACGCCGGCACCTATTTTCCTGTAGAGCCCCGCTTTGGCCGCCCGGGGTTTCTGGCCTTGCTGCAGCGCATCCTGCAGTTTTACCGGCAGGAAAAGGAAAAAATAGAGGAGATGAAAGGCCAGATTTTGACGGCTCTGACCACCCTCAGCGACCTGGTGCCGGAAGACCACATTCCCGCCGACCTGCTGCGCTCTGGGATCCCTAAGATCCAGCCTTTGCTCGCCAATGCCGGGGCGGTGCAGCAATTTCCCATGATGCCCTACGCTCAGTTGGTATTGCGTTCGGCCCGCTTCGACCCACCAGAAGGGATCCCCGGCTCGCAGAGCGCTCTGGAACGGGCCAAAGAGCGAGGCATGGCCTTGGTGCTGGGAGGGATCTTCGACCATGTGGCCGGAGGATTTCACCGCTACACCGTGGATCCCACCTGGACGGTGCCCCACTTTGAAAAGATGCTCTACGACAACGGGCAGATCCTAGAGTTTCTCTCCGATCTGTGGGCGCACGGTATCCAAGATCCGGCCATCGAGCGGGCGGTGCGGCTGACGGTGGAGTGGGTGGCGCGGGAGATGACCGCCCCTGCCGGATACTTCTACGCCGCTCAAGATGCCGACAGCTTTGCCCGAGCAGAGGATCGGGAGCCGGAAGAGGGAGAGTTCTACGTCTGGCGCTGGCAGGAGCTGCAGGATCTCTTGGGGGAAGAAACCTTCCGCGCCTTGCAGCAGGCGTTTGACCTATCGCCGGGGGGCAACTTCCCCGATCGGCCCGGCTGCATCGTCTTGCAGCGCAAACAGGGAGGAGCGTTGCCGCCAGAAGTTGAAGCCGCCTTGACCACCCATCTGTTTCAGGCACGCTATGGCTCTGCGGAGCGACGAGTTCCCTTCCCTCCGGCAGTGGATGCCCAATCGGCCCGTCTGCAATCCTGGCCGGGGCGAATCCCACCTGTCACCGACACCAAGATGATCGTCTCTTGGAACGCCTTGATGATCTCCGGCCTGGCGCGGGCCTATCAAGTGTTCGGCAACGCAGACTATCTGCAATTCGCTCTGCGGGCTGCCCAATTCATCCTCAGCCAGCAGCGCCACCCTGAGACCGGATCCCTGTTGCGCCTGAACTACGATGGCACAGCTCAGGTGCCCGCCAAATCGGAAGATTACGCCCTGCTGATCAAGGCCCTGTTGGACTTGCAGCAAGCCTGCCTGCCTCTGGTGGGGGATCCCACCCCTCAAGACTGGTTACAGGCTGCCCTCCAGCTCCAGCAGGAGATGGATACGCAACTGTGGGATCCGGCCAGGGGGGGATACTTTGTCAGCGATGCCCAGAGTGCCCCTGAGCTGTTGGTGCGAGAGAAGGAGTTCCAGGACAACGCTACCCCTGCAGCCAATGGGGTGGCCATTGCCAACCTGGTGCGCCTTGCCGCCCTCACTGGAGATCTGGACTACCTGGAGCGGGCAGAGCAGGCCTTGAAAACCTTTGCCCACATCATGAGCACCCAGCCGCGCACCTGCCCCAGCCTTTTTGCCGGACTGGATTGGTACAGCAATTGGGTGAAAGTCACCCTGGAGGCCGATTCCATTCCCGCCTTTCAGCAACGATCTTGGCCCACCACCGTCTTTGCTCTCCCCACCGAAGCCGAACCTCTGCCGGAAGGAGCTCTAGGGCTGGTGTGCTGGGGCAACAAATGCCTGGCCCCTGCCAGTTCTCTCGAGCAAATCCAGTCGCAAATCGGCAAAGGCCAAAATCGAGCTTACTGACCTTTGCCCAACTTTTGCTCAGGGCAGCAGGGATCCCTTTGCCAAGGTTACTGCTGGGGCTCCGCAGGCTTTTCCACCCCAAAAAACTCAATGCGGTAACTTTGGATGCGGGTGCCCGTTTGTTGCTCCACTTGGGCCAGCAGTTCAGGCGGCAGCTCCACGTCCACATCCAAGATGCGGTTGCTATCCAGACAGTTCACGTGGCTGTGAGGATGGGTGCGGTTGCCGTAGCGGCGCCCATCGGCACGATCCAAGCACTCGACAATGTTGTGGCTGGCCAAAGCTTCCAGGTTTTGATAAACGGACGTGTGGCCAATCGGTTTGCCCTGCTGATTTAGGCGATCGTAAATCTCGCGGGCGGAGAGGTGCTCGCCACACTGCCACAGCAGCTCCAGGATATAACGGCGCTGTCGGCTCAAACGCAGATTGCACTCCCGGCACCGTTCCAAAGCAGCTTCCAAAGAATCCAAGGGGCGAGGCATGGAAAACCTCAAGTCATACCGAGTCTGAGATAGGTAGTTGCTCATCTCTACCAAGGTAGCATTTGTGCGTCAACAGTTGTTCAAAAAACACCCCGAACTCTACAAGCGCTGCCGCGCATAGCCATCTTCGAGCCGAGTCCAGGCCGTGCGCAGATGGAAGAGCCCAACATCAGCCTTTTGATTTTCTACAATACCGCTGGAGTGTTGGGGGCAAAGATCATGCAGCGGCGCAAGGTAATTCTGGGTTTGTTGGGGTTGGCCAGCAGCAGTGGATTGGCAGGAGCCTATTGGGCCAGTCGGCAGCAGCCCTCTCATCTAGCTCCAGGGATGGGATCCCCTAGAGCCGCTCTCCCCTCTCCTACCCCCCAGCCCACCCCCACCGTCGTCCCCCATCCAGATGCCCCCCATGGCCTCTACATCCCCCCCCGCCGAGATCTGCGCCTCTTGGTCATCAGTGACATGAACGGCATCTACGGCTCGGTGGAATACGACCCAGAGGTGGATCGGGGCATCGGCCTCATCCCCTATCTTCAGCCGGATATTGTTTTGGGAGGAGGAGATATGGTGGCCGGTCAGGATCCCCGCCTGTCGGAGGAGCGCATTCGCGCCATGTGGGCAGCCTTCGACCGGCATGTGGCTGGCCCAATCCGTGCGGCCAAACTTCCCTACGGCTTTACCTTGGGCAATCACGATGCTTCCTGTGCCCGCACCACGCGGGGCGGCTTTCTCTTTCAAAAAGAACGGGATCTGGCCCGCGAGTTTTGGAACGATCCGGCCCACGACCCAGGTTTGAACTTTGTGGATCGGGGGGACTTTCCCTTCTACTACACCTTTGAAAAAGACGATGTGTTTTACCTAGTCTGGGATGCCACCTGCAATTACATCCCGCCCGAACAAATGGCCTGGGCGGAAGCGGCTCTGGCCAGCGAACGGGCTCAGAAGGCCAAGTTGCGCATTGTCATCGGCCATCTGCCCCTCTACGCCATCACTGTCGGGCGCGACGATCCGGGAGAAGTGCTGCTGGAGGCGGATGCCAAACGGGCTTTGCTGGAGAAGTACCGCGTCCACACCTACATCAGCGGCCACGACCACGGCTACTACCCTGGCCACAAAGGGCAACTGCAACTGCTTCACTGCGGCATTCTCGGCTCTGGCCCTCGTCCCCTCTTGGGCAGCCCTCTGCCCCCCCGCAAGACCCTCACCCTTATCGACGTGGATTTCG
The DNA here is from genome assembly GCF_047461575.1 of Synechococcus sp. W60.1. Lineage (NCBI taxonomy): Bacteria > Bacillati > Cyanobacteriota > Cyanophyceae > Synechococcales > Synechococcaceae > Synechococcus > Synechococcus sp. W60.1. Next base: position 43,907 of record NZ_JANSHL010000003.1, read on the forward strand.
AGAGCCCAGATGTTACCTATTACACTACCTATCACATGCGGGATCTGAGCGTGATCGACCAAGCAGAGCTGCCCCGTTTCATCACTGGGCACAATGGCTTGGTGCTGCGCCGCGACGTCAATTGGGACAACCTCACCCCCCAAGAAATCGCCACCTGCCAAGCTCGTATTGGATCCCTTTGTCGGGATTAACGTCTCCGTCTTGGCAAAAGATTGATGAGCCGTTTGTAGATGCTCTCGCGAGGGTTCTGCACACTTCGCGAGCAGCCCAGGCTTTTCAACAGATGATTCAAAGCAGCTTTTTCCAGCAACACCAGCCATAGCCGGTGCAACTGTGTCTCTCGCATAACGGATCCCAGTGATTGATTTCAGCGAAACTGTGGAGAGCTTGTGAAGAAAGTGGTAACTGTACCACCGGCCTATACCTCACAGACTTGCCACAAATGCTTGCCCATTCATCCCGACTCTGGTAAGTCGTACCGGGATGGGAAGGGATTTAAGTGCGGGCATTGTGGTTGGGAAGGGGATGCTGATTTTAACGGTGCAAATGTGATTGCGCTTTTGGGGGCTGCTGTAAACCAGCCTAGAGGTCAAGCCTACGGCTCGCTTCGCGAACGTGGTTGGCTTGCCAACTACAGGGCTACCGAAAGCCTGCCCTGTACTGCGAAGCAGTCAGGGTCGGGTAGTTTACATGACCTATTTCCGAGAGCTGGACAAATCTTGGTACCTGACTCAAGCGGGCTTGGCGGAGTACCTCGATACCCTCAGCGAACTCACGGAACGCTTGGAAGGTTTGCAGTCTTTTGCCAATCTCTGTGAACAGGCCAATCAGAAGGATCCGTATCAACTGATCCCTTCTGAACCGGAAGGTCTGTATTTGCTTGCCTTCGAGTGAGATGCTGCCAAACTGGTTGATTGTCGCGCCTTTCCCCTGCCATCGAATCCATCAGCAGCCGCAGCGCAAAACTCCTGCTACCCTGGTTGAATGATGGTTTCGTTCCTGGTTGAGGTAGAGGGGAATTTGACAGATGAGCAGGTGCGGGAGGGATTCCACGCCCTCTCTGACCCGATTCGCCTGCGTGTGCTGCAACTGCTGCAGGGGCGTGAGTTGTGTGTTTGTGATCTCTGCGAGGAGCTGAAGGTGAGCCAATCCAAGCTCTCGTTTCATCTCAAAACCCTGCGGGATGCGAAATTGGTCAATGCTCGCCAGCAGGGGCGCTGGATTTACTACAGCCTCAACCCACCCGGTTTTCAGCTCCTGCAGCATTTTTTGGATAGATTGGGGCAAGCTGGCCCTGTCAAGGCCGCAGTTCCCTGTGTGGAAGACCTCTAAGGCGCGCAGGGATCCCAAAATGTCCCTAGAAAAACTGTCGGATCCCGCCCTTGTACATTCCGAAGACGGGCTTGCTGCAACACAAGAAATTACAGATGTGAATGGTGTTCCCTGCTGGCAACCCCAGGGATCCCGGCGGGTCAACTCGGAGAAAATGAGGATCCCATCTCCTAAAATCCATCAAAGTTCCCTGACACCAGCTCCCCTGTTGCTTAGTTAGGATTGATACAAGAGAGGTGGGAACAACATGATACGTGAACAGCGAGAAGAGTTGGAACGCATCCACCGAGCACACCTGTGGAATCGCCTCAAGGAGCGGGTGAAACGCGCCCAGTTGAATCCATCTCTGCTGGCTTTGCTGGCACGAGAGGCTTTTGAGTTGGGCTTCCCCCTTCCCTCTTTATCTGACCAACCCCAGGTCAATTCCCCTGCTGAGCAGCCCCAAGATGGAAGTAATCATCGCCGCACAAGGCCTCCGGCCCGCTGGCGCGAACGGTGAGTCCACCCTCTCTTCTGGCCGAGAAAGCGGGCAGCCACGATCATAGGAGAATTTCTCTCCAGAGACTCTCAAAGCAGCTAGTCTAGGCAATGATTTTGAATAAATCAGAGCCCATGATGAACACCGCCGAAGCCCTTCAGATTCTCAACCTTCCGCCGGACGCAACCGAGCGGCAGATCCGGGGGCGACTGTTTCAGGAATACCAAACCCTCAGTACTGCCCTCGCAGAACTGGAGGACGAGCGACAAAGACCCTTGCTAGAGGCGCAACTGGCGCGGCTGAATGAGGCGCGGGATGTATTGCTTAGCGGGGGATCCCAGGCTGAGAAGGGTTTGTCTTGGGTCAGCCCAGAGGACTTGCCCCCCCAGGTGATTGTGCTGCTTTACCAAGCCAACGGGCAGGAGGGAATCTGCACGCGCCAGGTTGGGGGTCAAGATATCGTCATTGCTTTCGAGAGCTCGTTTGCGGCAAGAAAATATGCGCAGCGGTTGGCTCAACAGGGACTGCCCAAGCCCGTGGCAGAACGGTTTGACACGCAGGAGATCGTCGATTTTTGCCGCAGCGGAGGGTATGGGTTGATGGTGGTTCCGGCCAGCGAAACGCTGGAGCCCCTACAAGAAAGCACGGAAGCTGCCCGTGATTGGCAGGGCAGGTCTTGATGCTGTTTGGCCTCGATCCACTTGCGTTAAGGGTGCCCTCGATGATTAGTGTGGAACCGATCTCTGTGGACGAGTTTCGCCAGCTCATGGCCGCCGATCTGGACGCTTGCTGCGAGGCCTTTGATTTGCGGGCGGAGTACCTGCGTCTGCAGCAACAGCGGCTACGCTCCTGGGGCATGCTGGCCTTTGGTTTGATAGCAATAGCCTTGGTCATCTTCTTGGGGATGCGGGATCCCGGCTCTTGGGTGTCCTATACCGCGGCTGCCGGGATCCTGCTGCTGCTCGTGCTGGGGATCCTGAGAGTCAGCCTGCGCTTGGGAAAAAGCCTGCATCGCATCCGCCAGCGTTGGCAGGAGGCCCACCTGCTCAACAGCACCCCTGAGATGATGAAGTTTGCCACCGATCTGGCCCGCAAGGTAAAAGACTACAACCACTGGGTCAACGAGCTTCGGCAATCGCTGCAGGGGGGGCAGCATTGGCGAGATTTTCGGCAACTCAGTGAGGCCGAGCAGAAGTACATCCAATCGCTGTTTTTACAAGTGCGGGCCCAACTGGTGATGGCCCTACAGGTGTGCCGAGCTTTGATCGAGGATCCACAAGCCTCTGTGGCTCAGTATCTCAACCAAATGGTTGCCCGGGATCAGCAACTGTTGGAGCAATTTACCGCCAAAAACTTGACTGGCAACCGCTACGCAACCCTGGCTCGTGAGCTGTCCGGCCTGGAGGCAGATCTACAAGCTCAGCTCAGAACCTTGGGCTCTCGATGATACCCTGTTGGAGGTGTCCAGCAGCGTATTCATGGGCAGTAGAGGCACTCGAAAATTGTACGGCCTGTTGCTTGCCGGCGGACTGGGCTTGCTGGGATGCGGGGATCCGAATGTACCCCTGACCCAACCCCCTCCCGATGCTTTTCGGGTCAGCACCCCACGGCCACCGCGCCTGGATCTCTATCCCACCCCATCACCAACACCAACTCCTACCCCGACACCACCCCCCAGCTTGCTGGAGCTCACAGCCCGTTGGTTGGGGATCCCTTGGCCGCCCCAAGAGACCAGCCTGGTGAGATTGAGCGCCCGTTTCCTGGAGCTCCCCCTACCTCCCAAGCCCCGCCGCTCCGCCAGCCCCTCACCTCAGCCTTCCCCCAGTTCGGAAAGAGAAGAGAGAAAGCAGCAAGGCCGCGAAACCTAGTCCGCACCCCTGGCCTCTGGAGATCTAGGCGCCCGCAGTCACCGGCTCCGTTTCTCGAACGCGCAGCTTTTCACAGGGGATGGTATCCGCCAGAATAGAGCTGGCCATCATGCCCGTGTGAATCTCTAGCTTGGCTCCAGGCACCGCTTCAAAGAGCAGCCGCTGGCCTGGAAAGACCACCCGCTCAAAGTACCAGTTTTCGATATTCGTGATGCGAACCACCTGAATGGAGCTGGTCGCATTGATGTAGCTACAGGTTATTCGCTCTGCTCGTTTTTTATCGGGGATTGCATCGAGTGTTTGCATAATTCAGATTACCAGCCCACGTTGCTCAGCCTACCATCTACCCTAACACCGTCTGGGGATCACTGCGGTAGTCTGCGATACGGCGATCCCAACTGGCAGAAATCAATCCTGGAAAAACATAGTCATTCATAGTCATTCCAAACTAGATTGAAACACTTCCCAAGCGTTCCGCGCCGCTTACAGAGGGAGTCATCCTTCACCACCAGCCCCTCTCCTTTGGGAGAGGAGAGTTAGGAAGCAATGCCACGGAAAGGTCTCATTCCTGTTTAAAATGACTGTAACTTCTGTATCTTACCTTACCGTTTCGATGTCCAGAAGGGTTCTGCAATTCAAGGCAGATTTGAGGTAGGATTTCTCCCCAAGTTGGGGTAATTTCTCATAGAAAATCTCCACAGAGTAGTAGTCAGGATTACATTTTTCCGTTCCCTTGGAGTTTGGGGATCAGGGCTCTTGGATCCTCGATCCCGTCGTCGGCTGCGGCGAGGATTGGCCGGGATCCCAGTTCAGGCCCTCCACCCGCAGCTCCAGAGCCCCCGACTGGCGCACCGGATTGTATTGCAGGCTGAAGCCATAGGTGCGGCGGTCATAGCCCAGGCGATAGACGACATCCACCTGCTGGCCTGACTGCAAATCTACCGTCGTCTCTGCCCCCACCCGCAGCGGGCCGTACAGTTGTTGCAAAAAGCCCAGGACGAGCTGTTCCCGCGTGGTGATGCGGTCAAACAAAAATGGCGAGGCTCCGGCCAGAAAACCGTTGGAGTAGGTCACCCTCAGGTTGGTGTAGTCGAAGGTATCGGCCACGAAAGCCCCGATCACCGCATCAATGCCAATACTGCCGGCAGTATAGCTCTGGGCTCGGCCATTGGAGTAAAAAGACTGGCTGCTGCTCACACCGGTGCTGAGCCAGATCCCTTGCTCGATGGGTAGAGCGGAAAAGCGGGGTGGGGGATCCGCCGCCGTCTTGGGAGGGCTCCAGAGGGGAAAGGAGCGATTCAAGGTTGCCCCCAGTTGCAGGCGGGAGAGCTGAATGCGGTCGGTGGTGTTGGCTAAGGCCAACTCCGGATCCGTGTCGATTTCATCCGGCTGCCCCAAGGCATCAATGTAGTCGACGGCTATGCGGTAGCTGAGATCCAAGCCGGTATTCCCTAGGCGCAGGGTAGGTGAGCGGTAGCTGGCACCGAGGCGGTTTTCCACAATTTGAAACCCCAGGCGACCGCTGAAGAAGCGTTCCCGATAGGCGTAGGTGTAGGCGACTTCTCCGCCATCGCCGGTGGTGATGCGGTGTTCGACCTGGGCTCGCAAGCGCTGAGCAAACTCCTGGAAGACGATCCCCCGCAGCTCGGCAAACAGCGAGGTTTGAGCGTTGGCTTCCGGTTGCCGCCAACGAAAATCGGCCCGCAGCCCGATCCCATCCAAAAGGCCCTGCTCACTGCCCCAAAGACGTTGTGGATACAGTTGCGGGGAGAGCACCAAGCTCACATTGGGATCCCGCAGCAGCTCGAAGTTGGGTTGCAGGATCAGGCCCCGTCGCAATTCTTGTCGGTCGAAATCGTCGTAGAAGATGCTGACCGGAGGCTGACGGTTTAATGAGTCGAAGCGCAACCGAATGGGCAGAGGCAGAAACAAGACCTGGTCGAAGGCCAGTTGGCCGGCCTCGGCAATCAAAAGGCTGGAGCCATCGGCTTGCAGGGTGGAAGTCACCCGTGGGCTACGAATCTCCAACTCCGGCGGATCCAGCGGGTCGTTGGTCAGCCGCACCTGTTCTCCTTCCCAGGTGTTGGCATCGAAGCGAATGCGAACGGCACGAAAGCGCACCAACCGCTCTGGCGCCAAAGCGGCTGCCGGGGATCCACTGGCCTGCAACTGGCCAATATCCACCTGCCCGAAGGCCTCTTCCAAAAACCCCCGCTCCTGCTCAAAGTCGTATTCCAGCCGGGATCCCTGAATGCGCTGCCGATCCAGTTGAATAGAAACATTGCCCTCGGCCACAGCCCGCCGCTGTCGCAGCTCAATGCGCAGGCGATCCGCCCGCAACACAGAGCGGCCCAGCCGCATCTCCACATTGCCTTCCGCCTGGAAAACTTCCGCCCGTTGATCGAAGGTTTGCCGGTCAGAACGCAGCCGTAACGTTCGGTCGGCAACGGCGCTGAGGTCAGTCGTATCCATGGGCTGAGCGCCCCCCTTCTTCTGGGACTCCACCTGAGCCGCAGTAGGGCCGGCAACTGCCAACCCCAGCACCCCCAAGCAGAGCCAGAGCAACCGCAACCCTCTCATAATCACCCGGCGCAAAACTTCAACACAGATCCCCTACGGCTTCCCCAGCCCGCTAGCTTGTGGCCAACTGGGAAAGGTTGAGGACTCGGTTGAGCTTGCCGCTGCGGTAGCCCTCCAAATCGAGACTGACATAGAGATAGCCGAAGGATTGCAGGGCCTTGACCAGCGCTTCCAGATTGGTTTTCTGCACAAACTCCACGATCTGATCCGGAGGAAGTTCGATGCGGGCGGTGTCCTTCTCCGAGCGCACCCTGACCTGCCGCCAACCCAAGCTGCGCAAGTAGCGCTCTGCCGCTCCCACCCGACGTAGCTTCTCGGCGGTGATCGCCTCTCCATACGGAAAGCGGGAGCTGAGGCAGGGTTGGGCCGGTTTATCCCACCAAGACAGCCCCAGGTGGCGAGACAATTGCCGCACCTCCAGCTTGCTCATCCCCACCTCCGCCAAAGGGGAACGCACGCCGCGCTCCCGAGCTGCCTGTGTCCCCGGTCGGTAATCGGCCAGATCGTCGGCATTGAGACCATCCACCACATGGTTATATCCCTGGGCTTGGGCCAACAGGCGCAAGGTATCGTGCAAGTGACTTTTGCAGAAGTAACACCGGTTAACAGGGTTGGCAGCGTAGCTCGGATCCTCCAGCTCGTGGGTTTCGACAATCTGATGGCGGATCCCGATTTGCCGAGCCTGCTGAATTGCCTCCTCCAAATCTTCCGGCAGCAGCGAAGGAGAAGCAGCGGTGACGGCCAGGGCCCGCTCCCCCAACTGATCGCAGGCCAACTTGGCCACCAGGCTGCTATCAACCCCCCCAGAGTAGGCCACCAAGACCTGCTCCATCTCGGCGAAGATCTGGACAAGCTGCTGGAACTTGCGCTGCAGGACGGGATCCCACTCCAGCAGGAGGTTGGCCGTTGTTCCTCCCTCTCCCGGGGGGAGAAGGTCGAGACGAGAAGCGGTTGGGTCTTGGGTTGTGTTCATGAAGCCAGGAGATGCCAAACGTTTGGAGAACCAAGCAAGGGCACCGTCTCGCCACCGCCGGCAGGAGAAAAGCCGGTTGCTATCAGGGGCAGGGATCCCCCCTCTTTCTATTCTTTCCCAGAGATCCCCGACTTTCCAACGCTTCTCCCCAGCATGGGATGCGGGATCCCTCAAGGAAAAGTAGACAATTGGGCAATCTATCCGTAGTCCGCTGACCTGCTGTCGCGATTGTGCTATGCCTCCGGCACCCTACCGGGAACCGCACCGCTTCGCGATACGCTGAATGAAATGGGTTGCAGTGGCCCCTTATAATTTTTTCTGGGTTCTCTGCCACAATTGACCTCACAGCTTTTTCCGGCGACACTTGCTACAGCCAATGCAGAGATCTCTCTTGGCTATGGGGATCCCACCCATTTTGTAGAACTTCATGAAGTCAGAAAAAGCTGTACCCCTCTCCTAGCGCACTATGGCTTTGCAACTTGAACCCGCTAGCCCGCCAGAAGTGGCCGTCTATCAGCCCTATTACGCCGTTGCCCGCCGACAGTACCTAGCCCTCGCGGTGGGCCTCTACAAAAAAGCCAGCCTGGAAGGGCAGAGGGCCATCGAGGGGGAAGAGCCTGTCCGCTTCTTGGCCAGTTGGCACATGTCCCCGTTGCCCTCGGATCTGACGGTGGTTCAGGTGATCTTTGCTCAGGATGCAGATCTCACCTATCAGCTCTCCATCGCCAACTACGAGTTTGTGGATTATCTGATTGATGTCGTCTCTTTGGTGCAGCGCGGACAACAGCCGGATTTCTCCACCGCCTTTTACAAGAAACTGATGCGATATGAAGATTGATCTGGGTTGCTCAGCCACCATCACTCTCTACGACACCACACTGCGGGATGGGGCCCAGCGAGAGGGTCTATCGCTGTCGGTGCAAGACAAGTTACAGATTGCCAAGCTGCTGGATCGGCTGGGGATCCCGTTTATTGAAGGGGGCTGGCCAGGAGCCAATCCCAAGGATGTGCAGTTTTTCTGGCAGATGCGGGAAGAGCCCCTAGAGCAAGCCGAGCTGGTGGCTTTTTGTTCTACCCGCAAGCCGGGGCGGCGGGCGGCAGACGATCCCATGCTGCAGGCCATTTTGGCGGCGGGCACCCGCTATATAACCGTCTTCGGCAAGTCTTGGGATCTCCACGTCACCGAGGGCCTGGGCACCACGCTGCAGGAAAACCTGGCCATGATCCGCGACACCATTGCCTATCTGCGATCCCAGGGGCGGCGGGTCATCTACGATGCCGAGCACTGGTTCGACGCCTACCGCCACAACCCCGACTATGCCCTGCAAACCCTAGCGGCAGCGGCGGCGGCGGGGGCGGAGTGGCTGGTTCTCTGCGATACCAACGGCGGATCCCTGCCCCACGAGATTGCGGCGATCACGGCAGCTGTCTTGGCAGAATCCCATCACCTGCAGCACTTGCCCCTAGGGATCCACACCCACAACGACTCCGGCACTGCTGTGGCCAATGCCCTGGCGGCGGTGCAGGCAGGGGCGCGCATGGTGCAGGGCACCATCAACGGCTATGGGGAACGCTGCGGCAATGCCGACCTGTGCAGCGTCATTCCCAACTTGCAACTGAAGCTGGGCTATCGCTGTCTGCCGCAAGAGAAGCTGCAACACCTGACGGAGATCTCCCGCTCCATCAGCGAGGTGGTCAATTTGGCCCCGGATGACCATGCTCCGTTTGTGGGCCTATCGGCCTTTGCCCACAAGGGCGGGATCCACGTCAGCGCCGTTCAGAAAAACCCCCTCACCTACGAGCACATCGCCCCGGAGCAAGTGGGCAACTGTCGCCGCATTGTGGTCTCGGAACAGGCGGGGCTGAGCAACATCCTCCACAAAATGGCCGGATTCGGGATCCGGCTGGAGAAGTCGGATCCACAGGCGCGCTTGATTTTGGAGCGGCTGAAAACTTTGGAGCTGCAGGGCTATCAGTTTGAGGCTGCTGAGGCCAGCTTTGAGCTGTTGGTGCGGGGCTTGCTGGGACAACGCTCCCATCCTTTTGAGGTGTCTGCAGCTTCAACGTGACGACCACCACCGCGCTCAGATGGAGAACATGCAGGAGATGGATCCCAGTGGCGAGGCAACGGATGTGCAATCGTTGGCAGCGGTGAAAATCGCGGTGCAGGGGCAGACTCGGGTGACGGCGGCGGAAGGCAATGGGCCGGTGGCCGCTCTGGATGGGGCGTTGCGCAAGGCGCTGCTGGAGTTCTATCCCCAACTGGAAGCGATTCACCTGTCCGACTACAAGGTGCGCATTTTGGACGGGCGGGCCGGCACCTCGGCCAAAACGCGGGTGCTGGTGGAGTTCAGCGACGGTCACCGCCGCTGGACCACGGTGGGGGTTTCCACCAACATCATCGAGGCCTCCTGTCGGGCTTTGGTGGAGGGCTTTGAGTATAGCCTGCTGCCGCCCAGCTCCCCCTTGCCCGCTTCTGCAGAGCACCGTTCTAACGACTCCGTCCGAGTAGCGCAAACGGCAATGACCGCACCAGCGGCCTCTTCTTGACTATGGCCTACAGCTCGATGAGGATCATCGGCCTGACGGGCGGAGTGGGCACGGGCAAATCCACGGTCGCCCGCATCTTGGAGCAGCACGGGATCCCAGTAGCCGATGCAGATCAAATGGCCCGCCAGGCTTTGGCATTGGGATCCCCCATTCGCGAGCGGGTACTGGAACGCTATGGGAAGGCCATCCAAACACCCTCCGGGGATCTGGATCGCCGGCGGTTGGGCCAGATCGTGTTTGCAGATGCCGCTGAGCGGGCTTGGCTAGAGGCCCAAATCCACCCTTTCGTTAGAGCTCAACTGCAAGATTTTCTGTCCGTGTTGGCGGAGCAGAGCTCTAAAGTCCATGGGGTGCCGCTTGAGGAAGAGCCTGCCTCCCAAAAGCGTAGCGGGGTAGGATTTTTTTCTGGGCAGGGATCCCAAACCGTTTGTCTGATGATCCCGTTGCTGTTTGAAGCCCACATGGAAAATTGGGCCAGCGAGATTTGGGTGGTGACTTGCACCCCAGAGCAGCAGCGGCAACGCCTTGCCCGCCGGGATCCCCTGACGCCGGAAGAAATCGAAGCTCGCATTGCCAGCCAGTGGCCTTTGGCGGAAAAAGTGCGCCGTGCCGATGTGGTGCTGGACAACTCCGGATCCCTGGCCGAGCTGGAAGCCCAGGTGAAGCAGGCTTTGGCGTTAGAGAGGCCATTTGCCTCACCTCGGCAGGCCGGATACAGTGACGGGTAGGGTCTGGTGGGACGGATCCCTTGGTATCCATGTACGGATGGGTTGAGGGAGAAACGATGCAGGAAGCAGGCTGCGTTGGCGAGACGGAGTTTGCTCAAGCTCTGGCCGCGCGGGAGCGGGAAATCCAGCTTTTGCGAGAGCGCAATCGCATCTTGCAGGGCCAGATAGACCTTCTGGAGCTGCGCCAGGAAAAGCAACACCGGCAAATTCGCAGCTATGAGGCGGAGATCGAGCAGCTTTACCAAGAGAAGCAGTTGCTGGAGCAGATGATCCAGGAGTTGCCGGAGCTCTACCGGCGCAAGCTGCAGGCCCGCCTTCAGCCCATTCGCGAGCGCATCGCCGCCATCCAGGCCGAGAATCGCCAGCTTAGGAAGGAGTTGTACCAGCTCAGCTACCGCGTGCAGCACATGGATCAGCTTGACTCGCCCGGCTGGAGAGTGCAACTGCCCCAGCTTCCCTCTCTGCGTCGCCGGGATCCCAAGTCCCCTGGCCCGCCGCCGGTCACGTTAGCAGAGGGGAGCACAAAAGCTCTGCCGGTCTCCCCCCCTGGTGTCCAGCCCTGCTCTTGATGGGCAGGGAGGGATCCCTTCATCGAGGAGCCAGAATGAGAAGAGAGAAGCGAGAAGAGAGAAGTGAGGCTCTTTCCTCTTTTCTCTCTCCTCTTTGCTCTCTGCTCTCTCCTCTTCCGGTTGGGGCGCTGCTGGCAAGGACTCCGTCCCACTATCGCGACCGGAGATCTCGGAAATGGCTGCTGCCGGCAAGTACGAACCCCTTCATCTGAAATATCGCCCGCAGCGCTTTGCCGATGTGGTCGGCCAAGGAGCGGTGGTGCAAACGCTGGCCAATGCCATCCGGCTGGGGCGGGTGGCGCCTGCCTATTTGTTCTGCGGGCCGCGGGGCACGGGAAAAACCTCCAGCGCCCGCATCTTGGCCAAGTCTTTGAATTGTGAACAGGGGCCGACGCCGGATCCCTGCCAGGCGTGCAGCCAATGCCGCGCCATCACTGCGGGAGCCTCCCTGGATGTTCTCGAGATTGACGCGGCCAGCAACACCGGCGTAGACAACATCCGCGAGCTGATCGAGCGGGCCCAGTTTGCCCCGGTGAACAGCCGCTACAAAGTCTATGTCATCGACGAGTGCCACATGCTCAGCAATGCGGCCTTCAACGCCTTGCTGAAAACTCTTGAAGAGCCGCCCCCCCGCGTGGTATTTGTCCTGGCCACCACTGACCCGCAGCGGGTTTTGCCCACCATTGTTTCCCGCTGTCAGCGGTTTGACTTCCGCCGCATCCCCCTCGACGACATGGTGGCCCACCTGGGCAAGATCGCCGCCCAAGAAGGGATCCCTATCACGCCGAAGGCGCTGCAACTGGTGGCCCAACTTTCCCAAGGGGGCCTGAGGGACGCCGAACGCCTGCTGGACCAGCTCAGCCTCTTGGAAGGATCCATCACCCCGGAGGCGGTTTGGGACTTGGTGGGCGGGATCCCGGAACAGCAGCTTTTGGCTCTGATGGATGCGCTGCTGGCTCAGGATGTGCAGGCGGTGCTCAGCCAAACTCGACAATTGTTGGAGCGGGGCAAAGAGCCCTTAGCCCTGTTGCAGAACTTGGTGGCCCTTTACCGGGATCTGCTGCTGGTCAAGACAGCCCCCCAGCAACGGGAGTTGGTGGCTGTAACGGACTCCACCTGGGCAGCCCTGCAGCAACGGGCCCCTCGCTACTCGGTGGAGATGCTGCTGGCAGCCCAGAGCCATCTGCGCCAGTGTGAGCCGCAAATTCGCCAAAGCGGACAGCCCCAACTGTGGTTGGAAATTGCCCTGGTGGATCTGCTGGGCCAGCTTCGCCCAAGCATGGTGGCCGAGGATTCAGCGGAACGGAGTCCTTTCCCAGCCCTTGACCTATCTCCTGCACCCCAGAGAACTCCCCCGGACGGGACAGCCCCTCCGGCCCCTGCTGCGACCATCAGCCCATCAAGCCCATCAACTGTTGGTGAGATAGATGAATTAACTGTTGGGCCTTCAGCCTCCCCTGCTGTTGCGTCGAGCCAGAAGGCAGATCGCGCTACTCGGACGGAGTCCTCGGAGCAGCCCAGAGAACCGGCAAGGGACGCCGCCACAGTCAAGCTGCTGCGCCCCCACTGGGACGAGTTCCTCAAGCGCCTCTCTCCCCTCACCAAGGCTCTGATGGGATCCGGCCACCTGCACCAAGAGACTCCTGAAGCAATTACCCTCGCCTTTCCCAGCAAGGGTCTGGTGGAAAAAGTGCGCAGCAAAGAAGCCGAACTGCGGTCGGTGCTCCACAACCTGCTGCAGCGCCCTGTGCAGCTCAACTTGATTGTGCAGCGCTCCAGCGGGCCGCATGTTTCCATTCGCGTCAGCGGTGCGGAGTCCTCGGCACTGCTCAGCCGAGAAACAGACCTGCCCCCCGCCCCCGTGGCCCCGGATCCTGTCACCACGCCGGGGTTGCAGAGCGATAGCACCAACAGTCGTGCTTCCTCAAGGGAGCCCAGAGCAGAACCTCAGAGCCACGGCCTTGCCCGGCGACAGCAACATTCCCCTTCTGACTCCAGCCCACCTTCGCCAGAGCCTGAGCGGGACAATCCTATGGGTGGCCCCAAGGTGGCCGGCTTGGCAACCCAAGGACTTTCTCCCGCCGGTGCGAACAAAGTGCTCCGCACCGCTGTCGCGACCGATTCTCCAAGTCGTGCAGAGCGCCGCGACACCCTGCACGGTGGGCAGTCCTTCGAGCTAACCCAGGAGCTGGCGGAGATTGCCCGCCGTTTTGCCGACCACTTCAACGGCAGCTTGGTGGATTTGGAAGGGGTGTTGGAGTCTGACGTGACGGGATCCACGGAAGAGCTCTCCTCAATAGAGGCTATAGAAGCCGAGGGATCCCCTGACCTGCTCTCCGGTGAGACCTACGGCTCGCCAACAGGAGCAGAGCCGTCCGCGTCAGCGGGGCGGAGTCCTCATCCCGTAGACTTTCCCAATGCAGTAAGGAATCCGTCCTACCGGCGTGAGCAGTCTTCTCAGCTTGCCGTTCGCCTCAGCGGGACGGAGTCCTCGGAGGAGGAGGTGCCTTTTTAAGCGCTATCTAGCGCTATCTTAAGTTTGATAAAGCCAGCCTCATCTTGCCGACGATGACCTTCCCCATCTCTCCCTTAATTCGCTGCGCTGTGCAGGCTCTGTACTGGGGACTGGTTCTGCCCCTACCCATCCTGCTGGCTCGGCAACAGGCAACACCTCTTGAGCTGGGATCCCTTTGGATTGCTCTGCTGCTGGGATGGGGGGTAGTCCTGGGATCCCTGAGCCAGCAGATTCAGTTGGACGAAGAGGGCATGCAGGCCACCTACCCCAGTTGGGTGCCGCCTTTTGTGCGGCAGGAGTGGCAGATCCGGTGGGCCGATATCGAGCGCATTGAGCCCCGCTCCACCAGCCAGGGTGGTATGGTGTATTACTTGGTCAGCCGAGGGGGGGATCGCGTACTTTTGCCGATGCGGGTGACCAGGTTCAAGCAGCTGTTGGCTGAGATTCGACGGCACGCTCAACTGGAGATTGGCGGGCTGCGCCCCTACGTTCAGCCTTGGATGTACGGGCTCCTAGGATGTTTTGCTCTGCTTCTGTTGCTCTGGGATGGGATGGTCGCCATCTGGGTCTGGGCAAGTCCGGTGGGAACCTAGCGCAACCACAGACGGTTCCGGGTCTAGCCATCCCGACAGGGATCCCAGCTCCAGCGGGCGGTTGCAGTCCAGATCCCGCCCACGCCCTTCTGCGCAAGCGTTGCGGAGCAGCAGGATGGAAATTTGGAGCAGGTTGGAAATGAGCTCCTCCGCTGGGCGACCCCTGGTGGCGGTGGGGGTATCCTGAGAGCAGTGGAACTTAGCCCCCTCTTGCCAGCTCTTCCCCTTCGCGACAGCGGTGCGGAGCACTTTGTCTGGGATCCCTGCTGCCCCTTCTCTGGAGAGGTTAAGTCTTGAGCAGGTCAACCTCTCCGCCTCTTCGCTGGCCCTGCTGGACCATTGCCCCCGCCTGTTTCGCTATGTGTACCTGGAGCGGTTGATCTGGCCCGCTGCCAGTGTTTTTGAGCACGAGCTGGAGCAGAGGCGCGGACGGCAGTTTCACCGTTTGGTGGAGTGGCACAGCCGCGGGCGGCAGGTGGAGCCGCGTTTGTCTGCCCTGGATGAAGTGGTGCAGCAGGGGTGGCAGGTGTTTTTGGCCAGTCCCCATGCCCATCCCCAGGGACGGGTGTTGGCGGAGTTGCCCCTGTGGCAACGGATTGAGGGCTTTAAGTTGATAGCCCGTTTGGATCGGCTGGTGATTATCCCCGGATCCCTGCACATCCTGGACTGGAAAACTGAGCGTCAACGTCCTCGCGATGAACAGTTGGCCCAAGACTGGCAGGTGCGCCTTTACCCTCTGCTGCTCTGCGAGGTGGCCCAGCAGCTGCCCCTGGAAGGCCCTTTTGAGCCGGAGCAGGTGCAACTGACCTTTTGGTATGTGCAACATCCGCAGCAGCCCTTCCACCGGTATTACAGCGCCGCCGCCTATGAGCAAGACCTGGCCCACCTAAGAGCCACTCTGAACCACCTGCGGCAACTGGAGGCGCAAGACTTTCCCATGACCCCCCACACTGAGCGCTGCAACAGTTGTCTGTTTCGCTCCCGCTGCCATGGGCTGCTACCGGAAGGGATCCCCTCTCAAGACCTCACGGATTGGGTCTGGCCAATGCAGGAGCCCGCGACACCTGCGGATCCCATCGCCGATACTTATTGGGAGCAGTAATGGGAGCAGTAAGGACTCCGCCCCGCTGACGCGATTAGATCCGATTAGATCAGGGTAGGGCGGGGCAGGATCTGTTTTGGCAGCAACCCATGCACACCTTTCATGGGGCTGTTCACCACCTGCGTGATGTGGAAGTGGACAGCAATGCTGCAAAGCACATAGGCTTCCTCTCGCCCAATGCCGACAAACCGATGCAGAAAATCGATCATCCGCCTTAGGGCAATCTCAAAGGCCGCATCCAGATCCTCGGCAAAGCCCATGGTAATGAAATCGGTCGGGGTTTCCGCCAGCGGTGCCTCGAGCGGCAGATCTTTGCGCAGGATCAACTGCAAAGTGCCATTCATGGAAGTTTCAATGGCCGTTACATCAACTTCTCCGTCCCCTTGAGCGGAGTGGCCATCCCCCACCGAAAAAAGGGCACCGGGCACAAAGACCGGCAAAAAAACTCGGGATCCCGCCTGCAATTGGCGGTTGTCGATGTTGCCACCATAGTTGCCGGGGGGGATAGAGCTGCGGCTGGTTTCCTCGGTCGCCACCCCCAAGATGCCAAAGAAGGGGCGAATGGGGACGCGGATGCCGCTGCCGGGAGGAAATTCCGCTACCCCCTGGTCTATATCTAGGTCGATGAAGCGCAGTCGCGGCTGATCAAATTCTCCGGGCAAAGCCCCCCATCCGGGACGGATGGCATTGAAACCGATGGGCAAGCGGGGGGTGATCGCTTGCAAGCGCACTTCCAGCACATCTCCAGGTTCAGCTCCCTCAACGTAGATCGGCCCGGTCAACAGATGGGGGCCCGGCCCCACTCGGCGCTCGGCAGGCAAGGTTTGGCAAATTTCGAGGAATTCGGGCGTGAAGAAACGGTCCGGCGCTTTGCCGTAGTGGGCGAACCCCGAGTAGGTTTCCACCTGCACCACATCGCCCGATTGCACATACAAGGCCGGGGGCAGTTGGGAAGAAAAGCCGCCCAAGTGGACGGTATGGGGAGTGGCTTTGAGGGTGTGAACGGGCACGGCCAGGGATCCCTTGCAAAAGACCCATTCAATCTAAAGAAAAATCCCCTCCAATCCTGAATTAGACTGTTCCTCAAGCCGGTATCTCTGGCTACTGTTTGCCCAGGGGTGGCGTGGCGACAATGTTCCCCACATTTGCTATCCTGAAGGGCTGTGGGCAGGGATCCCCGGTTGCAGGGCTTGGCCTGGAACTTGTGCACCGGGTGTGGAGGACAACTGCAATCTTCCCGGAGACCTGCATACTGAGTTCGATAGGTTTGTCAGCGCTGTCAACTGTGATCGCGGGTGTCATCTCCAGTATTTCTACCCTCCGGGATCCCGACTGGGATGTGGAAGTAACCGGCCTCCACAAGCGTTTTGGCGATTTTGTGGCTCTCAATGGCATTGAGCTGAACATCCGGCGGGGGGAGTTTTTCGGCCTGCTGGGCCCTTCCGGCTGCGGCAAGACCACCCTGCTGCGCATCCTGGCCGGCCTAGAGATGGCCGATGCTGGGGAAGTGGTGATTCGAGGTCGCCCGGTAGGCCACCTGCCCGCCCACAAGCGCAACGTCAACACGGTGTTTCAGAGCTATGCCCTTTTCCCTTTTATGACGGTGGAGGACAACATCGCCTTCGGCCTGCGCATGCGGGGTGTGCGGGGAGAAGCTCTGCGCAAGCGGGTAGCGGCTGCTATGGAATTGGTGGAGATTGCAGCTCTGGCCAAGCGGAAGCCCCATGAGCTGTCGGGGGGACAGCAGCAGCGGGTGGCCTTGGCTCGGGCTTTGGTGAACGAGCCGGAAGTGCTCTTGTTGGATGAGCCGCTGTCGGCGTTGGATGCCAAGTTGCGCAAGCAGCTTCAGGTGCAGTTGTGCGAGTTGCAGCGCCGCCTGGGCATGACCTTTATTTTCGTTACCCACGACCAAGAAGAGGCTTTGGTGACCAGCGACCGGGTGGCGGTGATGCGGGCGGGGCGCATTGAGCAAGTGGGCCTTATCGATGAGGTGTACGAGCGCCCGGCGACGGCCTTCGTAGCCGACTTTTTAGGGGCCAGCAACCTGATCGAGGGGATCGCCTGTGGGACGGACTGTGTGGATACGCCCTTGGGAAAGCTGAAGGTCTTGGGGATCCCGGCCAGCTCGGAACCGGTGCAATTGGCTATTCGCCCGGAAAAGATCCAGCTTTCTCGCAGCGGCTGGGATCTGCTGCCCAACCAGGTGCCGGTGCGGGTGGAAAACCTCATCTACACTGGGGCTGAGAACCAATACCTGTTGCGGACAAACCAAGGTCAGCAGCTCAAGGCCACGGCCCTCAACACCGATATTGAGGATGCAGGGTTTGAGATCGGCGCAGCGCTGGTGGCCCACCTACCCCCGAAAAGCCTGATTCGCTTGCGACCGGATCCCTGTCAGGAGGAGACTGGATGTTGAAGCTGCCATCTCCTGTGGGCAAGTGGATCCCTGGCCAAGCCCAGGTGCGATTTGGGGAGCTGCTCACCCCTTGGCAGGAGTTGGGGCGCAGCCTAATTTTTGCTGGGCCAGGGGTGCTGTGGGTGATGTTTTTTCTGGTGCTGCCGGGGCTGTTGCTGTTGGTGTGCAGCTTTCTCAGCCGCGGGGAGTTTGGCCAGATTCAACTGCCCCTGACCCTGGAGAACTATCTGCGCATTCTCGGCTTTGGCCCCTTGGGATGGACGCCCATCTACTGGCAGATCTTGGGCCGCAGCCTGCTGGTGGCGGGGGTGACCACCTTTTTTTGCGTGCTGCTGGCCTACCCATTGGCTTTCTTCATTGCCGCCCACCCACCCCGACAACGGGATCTGTTGCTCACCTTGGTGGTGGTGCCCTTTTGGACGAACCTGGTGATCCGCACCTATGCCTGGATGGTGGTGCTGGCCCCGGAAGGGTGGCCGGCTCGCTTGGCGGCCTGGCTGGGCTGGATCCCACCGCAAACGGCTCTGTATCCCAGTTGGCTGGCGGTTTATCTGGGCATGGTCTACACGTTTTTGCCCTACATGGTCTTGCCCCTGTACACGGCGGTGGAGCGCATCGATTGGCGGCTGGCGGAAGCGGCACGGGATCTGTATGCCAAGGGTTGGCAGGTCTTTTGGTGGGTGCTTCTGCCCCAGACCTTGCCGGGGTTGGCGGCGGGCCTCATTCTGGTGGGGATCCCGGCTTTCGGCATGTTCGTAGTGCCGGATCTGTTGGGGGGCAGCAAAACGCTGTTGATCGGGAATGTGATTCAGTTGCAGTTTGGCTCCAGCCTGGACTATCCTTTCGGGGCGGCCCTCAGCTTTTTGGTCACCGGCCTCACCCTGGGGTTGATCTACGCCTACAGCCGGTATGTTGGCACCCGCAGCCTAGAAAATCTGGTTTGAGGAGCTGCTGTGGGCCTTGAGCAAAGCCGCTAGTTGCTTGCGCATCAGGATCCCGGGCTTATCGGTGAGCATGTGCTGCTCGGCGCTGAGGGTGAGGGGCACGTCGGGATCCGTGGTCTCCAAAATGGCTTTGTCTTCCAAAGTTACAGCCCGGTCAAAGCGGATAACCTCGGCGGCTGGGGTATCGGCTTCGGTGTCGTTGCGCAAACAAAACTGCACCACTTGGGAGGCTCGGTCGTTGATGGGGGTGGGGATGTTGACGATGACATGGCTGCGGCCATTGGGGTAGCGGATGTGAAGGTGGTTGGTGAAGGGCAAATGCCAGGTGGAAGTGGTGGTGCGCTCGGTTTTGGCGGCAGCAATGCCCAGGTTTTTTTGTTGCAGCTCTGGGTTGGCTACACCGAGCACTGTGCGGGTGCGGATCCCGTAGTCCAGCTCCTCGACCTCGAAGTGGCTGGGTACCAAGTCTTCCATACTGCCAAAGGTGTTCTGGTGTACAAAGCTGATGTGGGCGGCATCGAACTCGTTCTCGCAGATGCGCAAGCTGGCACATTCCCAGCGTTCGTAGAACTCGTGGATGAGCCGGTAACTGGGATCCTCGGCTTCTGGGATGACCGGGATCCCCCGTAGAGGCTGGGGATGCAAGCACACCCAAGCATAGCCATAGCGGGCCTGGCAGAGATAGGCGGGAATGCGGTAGCTCTCCGGGATGCGGGCCTGATCCGGCAGTTGCGGCACCTTGACACAGGCTCCCGTGCCATCGAACTCCCACCCATGGTAGGGGCAGCGGATATGGTCATCACAGACGATTCCCTTGGACAATTGCGCCGACCGATGACAGCAGCGATCTGCGGCTGCCTGGGGCTGTCCGGCTTTGTCCAGCCAAAGGACGATCTTTTCCCCCAGCAGCTCGAAAGGTTGCGGGGATCCCTGCTCCAATCGGCTGAGGGGCATCACCGGGTACCAAAAGCGCCGAAAGACAGGATGCTGGGTCACCAACATGGCAAAACCATCTGTGTCGTGTGGCCGGATTCTGTATAGCAAATTCGTGAATTCGGTTCCGTAGCCCGCGCCACAATCTCTATTTGGGGATCTTGCAGATCTGGGCAAACTCATTCCCAGGGGAGCTCAACTCATGGGGAAACCCTAGAACCTCTGGTACGGTAAAGATACTGATCTTGCGTTTGAGTTTCCAGAGGGATCCCTTGACCTCAACTTTGCCTTCTCAGACCCTCTTGCAGGCTCTGTACACCCCTTCCCCTGCTTGGGATGCCATCGTCATCGGTGCTGGGATCGGGGGATTGGTCGCGGCCAGCCAGTTGGCTGCCAAAGGATACCGTGTGCTGGTGCTGGAAAAATACCTCATTCCAGGGGGCAGTGCCGGCTATTTTGAGCGTCCGGATCCCTTAGGCAAGGGGAGCTACCGCTTCGACGTGGGCGCTTCCATGATCTTTGGGTTGGGCACCCAGGGTACCACCAACTTGCTGACCCGCGCCTTGGCAGCCGTGGGCCAATCCCTGGAGTCCATCCCCGATCCGGTGCAGATTGCCTACCACCTGCCCAAGGGGCTGAATCCCCGAGTACACCGGGATTACGAGCAGTTTTTGCAGGAGCTATCCGGCTACTTTCCCCGGGAAGCCGCCGGCATTCGCCGGTTCTACGATAGCCTGTGGCCCATCTTCAACAGCCTCAACGCCATGGAGCTGCTCTCGTTGGAGGAGTGGGGCTATCTATTTCGTTCTTTTGTGAGCAATCCCCTCGGCTGCCTGACCTTGGCGCGCTATTTGCCGGTGAATGTGGGCCAGGTAGCGCGGCGCTGTCTGCGGGATCCGGATTTGCTGCGCTTTGTGGACATGGAGTGCTACTGCTGGTCGGTGGTGCCGGCGGATCGCACGCCCATCATCAATGCCGGGATGGTGTTTTGTGACCGACACTACGGCGGTATTAACTATCCCAAAGGGGGGGTGGGGCAGATCGCCCAAAAGTTGGCCCAGGGGCTAGAGGCCCATGGCGGGCAGATCCGCTACAAAGCACCTGTGCGGCGGATCCTGGAAGAAAGAGGTCGGGCGGTGGGCGTAGAACTGGCCAGCGGGGAAAAGCTCTTTGCCCGCACAATCATCTCCAATGCCACCCGCTGGGACACCTTTGAGCGCCTATGGCCGGGATCCCTGCCCAGGGCGGAGCGGCAGTGGCAAAAACGCTACCAGCAATCCCCTAGCTTTTTAAGCTTGCACCTGGGGGTGCGGGCCGAGGCCCTGGCCGGCGAATGCCATTGTCACCACATTCTCCTGGAAGACTGGGATCAGATGGAGGCTGAGCAGGGCACCCTTTTCGTCTCCGTCCCCACCCTGTTGGATCCCGACCTGGCTCCCCCGGGCCGCCACATTGTTCATGCCTTTACCCCCAGTTGGATGTCCACCTGGCAAGGGTTAAGCCCAAGCCAGTACCAGATCCAAAAACAGCAAGCCGCCGACCGCCTCATCCGCCGCCTGGAGGCCCTTTGGCCCCAACTGGGATCCCACATTGAACTGAAGGAGATAGGCACCCCCCGCACCCACCGCCGCTTTTTGAGCCGCAGCAACGGCACCTATGGGCCCATCCCCAGCCGGGATCCCTGGGGCTTGCTGGGCATGCCCTTCAATCGCACCGCCATCCCCAACTTGTACTGCGTGGGGGATAGCACCTTCCCCGGCCAAGGGCTCAATGCCGTTGCCTTCTCCGGCTTTGCCTGCGCCCACCGGGTGGCAGCGGATTTGGTTTAGGTTGCCCTTATCCTTGCTACTCCCTTCTCCCTCTGGGAGAGGGGCAGGGGATGAGGGTTGAGCGGCGCAGAGGGTTTGGGAGGCAGTTGATGGTCAATTCAAACAACAATGAGACGCTAGCCAGTAAGATAGCGTCCGTTCCCGAAAGCAGGCTGTAGGCCTTTGAATCAGGACATTGTCCAGAATCAACACAGATGTCCTCTTCAAACTCGGTATTCAGTATCTCTCCAGCCACCCCTCAAATCCTTATTGGCTATAGTTGCGGCTGTCCGGAAGTGATAGCAGCAGACTTGCTGGACTTGCCGCGGCTGGAGCTGTACGTGGAAGAGGGGTTTGGGGATCCCTGTGCCCTGCTGCAGCAGAAGGGAGTGCCCGAGCGAATTCACGAGGTGAGAGGGGAGCCAGCCAGTTGGCCTAGTTTTGATGCTGTGGTGTGCACAGCTGAGGACTTGCAGCGGCTGGGGCGGCCTGTGAGGGCTAACTTTGCTTTTGTCTTGGCAGAGGACCACCAACTTCTTTTGGCCAATGCCAGTAAGTTAATGGAAGCAGTGTTGACTGGCTTTGACTTTGGCAAACTCAGGTTTTCGGTAAAGCTCTACCCAGACACCGTTTTTTACGAGAGGACGTATCTTAACTTTCCTGTGTTTCTGTCTAGTCAGGTGCAGACGGTTATCGACATCGGAGCTGGGGTAGGCCTTGGTAGCGTTTGTTTTCGGGGTTTCTGCCCTGAGGCGGCCATTCATTGTTTTGAGGTGGATCCCTTGGCCTTGCACCTGCTGCAGCAGAATGCTCTTGGCCTGGGCAACTGCTTTGTGCATCCGGTGGGGCTGGCGGGGCAGGATAGTTGCAGAACCTGTCGCCTCTGGCCGGAGGATCCTCAAGCGAAGTGGGGAGTGGAGCAGCCGCTCCCTTTCCGGGAAGCTAGGGCAGCTCTCAAGGAGCTGGGTCTGGAGTTCATCGATGTGCTCAGGGTGGCTACAGGTGGAGAGGAGGTGGAGGTGTTGACCAGCTTGCAAGAGCAGCTCGAAGATATCAAGGTCATCTATGTGGAGTTTTGCTCAGAACAAGACCGCAAACAGATTGATCATAGGTATAACCAGCACTTGGCTCCTGACTTTGTCATTATGGATGCACGTAGGGCAGGATAGTGCAAAACTAGCCCTCTTTGTAGCCTGGGCAGAAGCTACACTTTGTCAGCAGCACTGATTAGAAGGACGAGCCATGGAAAATTCCAACAAAGAAACTCTGCAACCGCGAGTTCTCCTGAGCTGGCCAATTCCGCCAGACTACATCCCACCGCCGCAGCTTTCAGATCGGCAAGTAACTGTCTGTCCCAAAGAAAAAGTGGGGGGCTATGGACTAGGCTATGTCAACCGTCGTGAAGGCTTGGTGGAGTGTCCGGAAGGAGATTATGACCTCTATGACTTTGTCCAGCAGTCTGAGCAGATTGTGGATAAAGAGTTTGACTTGGTGATTGTACGAGCTTGCAGCTGCGAATACAGCAACCCCTTCAACACGAAAAAATTTGGCTGTCCAACCGTCTTACTAGCCGGAGATACGCATCATTGGCACTTCCCCATCGAACATCTTTTGGCCTACTGGGCCGTTGAAGCCTTTGATTATGTTGTTACTGCTCACAACCGCCAGCACCTGCACTGGTTTGCCGCGGCGGGCGCGGAAAACCTGGCCTGGCTACCTCTCATCTCCATGCATACGGTTGTCCACAAGTGGGTAGAAGCAAGAGAAAGCCAAGTTGTCTTTATTGGCCATCAGGGATCCGATCATCCCAGACGTTCCCGTCTGGTCGAAGCCATAAAGAGGGCACACTTGCCCATTCTTGCCAAAACTGCCAACCGTCAAGAGGCAGCCCGCCTATTTGCCGAATCGCTGATTTCGTTTAACTGCAGCCTGAACGGGGATCTGAACTTAAGGAACTTGGAAGTGATTTCCGCGGGGGGCTTTCTGCTCACCGACCAGCTCTCCTTCGCCTCAGGATTGGACGAACTTTTGGCGCCCGGCACCTACTGCGACACCTACAACTCCGAAGCCGAACTCCTGGAGAAAATCCGCTACTACCTAGACCATCCCCAGGAGGCCATTCAAATTGCCCGCCGCGCTTACCACACCTTTGATGAAAAGTGGCATCCCCGCCACCGCATCCAAAATCTCCTGGAGTGGGTGTTTGGAGGAGAACTGCCGGAGCCTTTTCGCTACTCCCCTTGCTCCGATGTTCGCTACTTTGTCAGCACCGCCAGCTCGGCTTGGATAGACACACGGCTGGGGATTTACGAGCCCATCCAAGAGCTGCATCGAGTGCAAGAGCGGCTGCAGGTGCTGGTTAGCCAAGGTTGTCCGGAAGTGATAGCAGCAGACTTGCTGGACCTGCCGCGGCTGGAGCTGTATGTGGAAGAGGGGTTTGGGGATCCCTGTGCCCTGCTGCAGCAGAAGGGAGTGCCCGAGCGAGTTCATGAGGTGAGAGGGGAGCCAGCCAGTCGGCCTAGTTTTGATGCTGTGGTGTGCACAGCTGAGGACTTGCAGCGGCTGGGGCGGCCTGTGAGGGCTAACTTTGCTTTTGTCTTGGCAGAGGACCACCAACTTCTTTTGGCCAATGCCAGTAAGTTAATGGAAGCAGTGTTGACTGGCTTTGACTTTGGCAAACTCAGGTTTTCGGTAAAGCTCTACCCAGACACCGTTTTTTACGAGAGGACGTATCTTAACTTTCCTGTGTTTCTGTCTAGTCAGGTGCAGACGGTTATCGACATCGGAGCTGGGGTAGGCCTTGGTAGCGTTTGTTTTCGGGGTTTCTGCCCTGAGGCGGCCATTCATTGTTTTGAGGTGGATCCCTTGGCCTTGCACCTGCTGCAGCAGAATGCTCTTGGCCTGGGCAACTGCTTTGTGCATTCGTTAGCTCTACACCTGCTGCGGCAGAATATTCTCAGCTTGCGCAACTGCTTTGTGCATTCGTTAGCTCTACACCTGCTGCAGCAGAATGCTCTTGGCCTGGGCAACTGCTTTGTGCATCCGGTGGGGCTGGCGGGGCAGAATAGCTGCAGAACTTGTCGGCTCTGGCCGGAGGATCCTCAAGCGAAGTGGGGAGTGGAGCAGCCGCTCCCTTTCCGGGAAGCTAGGGCAGCTCTCAAGGAGCTGGGTCTGGAGTTCATCGATGTGCTCAGGGTGGCTACAGGTGGAGAGGAGGTGGAGGTGTTGACCAGCTTGCAAGAGCAGCTCAAAGACATCAAGGTGATTTACGTGGAGTTTACTTCTGAGCAAGACCGCAAACAGATTGATCAGATGTTGGACCCTACCCATCTCCTCTGGCAGGGAGAAGTTGTAGCAGGCCAAAGAGGAGTCCTTTGCTATCTAAGCAGGGCTTGCTTTGTCGACAACAATTCAAGCCTTGGAGGAGAGACTTAAGGTTATGAACTCAACCATTATCGTTACGGCTGCTGACAGCAAGTTTTTTGAATTGGTTCAGGGGACCATTCTCTCCATCCGAGAGAAACCTCAGGGGCACTCTGTAGATATTGGATTCTTGGATGTAGGCTGTACACCGGAGCAGTTGCAATGGATAGGTCAGTACGTTGACCACATTGTTGAGCCAGATTGGAACTATGATATTCCCGACATTGATAGACAACCCAAGTATCTCAAGGCACTAGTTTGTAGGCCTTTCCTTCCTGAATACTTTCCAGGCTATGAAGTTTATATTTGGATTGATGCAGATGCTTGGGTGCAAGACTGGTCTGCAATTGAGCTTCTTACCCTGGGAGCAAGATACAAAAACCTTGCAGTTGTTCCTGAGTTGCTAAATACTCTCTTCGATCCCTATCCATTTTCGCATCAAGCTTTTCACCTCTCGGGATACATCAAGTACTTTGGAGATGTATATAACCACCTATACATAAGACCAATTCTAAATGATGGTGTATTCTCTGGAAGTAATTCCGGTATTCACTGGGTAGCATGGAAAAACAGACTGAGCCAAGCTATCTCTATGAGCCTCGATCTATCCTTCTCAGATCAGTGTTCTCTAAACCTGGCTATTTATAATGACTTAGGGATAGATAACGTTCAAATTTTACCATTGTTTTGTAACTGGACAGTTCATAGTAAACTACCTCTATGGGATCCAAAAAGAAAGCTCTGGGTTGAGCCTTGGAAGCCTTACATCCCTTTAGGGATTCTACACATTACTACCTATAAAGCTAAGGATAGAAAAACTCATGTAGCTCATACTACCGATGGCTTCAAAGTTGAAGCCAGTCTTTGGTATCCTAGAAGCCATTCTTCTCCAATCAGAAGGTATGACTATGTATCAGCTAATCAAAAGAAAATATATCTCGACTACAACTTCCCTCTAATGACTGCTATCGATCCAGGGCCTCATCCCTGGCCTTATCTACGGAAAGAAGTTCCTCACCTTTGGACTGCGGATTTGCGTCAACCTACTATCGGCTTTGTTAGTCGAGACGAGGCTCATATTCTGTACAATACTGCCCTTAAGCTACAAGGAAAAAACGCCCTAGAGATCGGCTGTTGGCTAGGTTGGTCAACTGCGCACCTGGCGGCAGGAGGAGTTATTCTCGATGTGGTAGATCCTGCTCTGGCCGATCCCCAGATTTATGGAAGTGCGGATCAATCTCTTCGCTCGGCTGGAGTTCGCTCTAATGTCAATCTCTACCCTGGCTATAGCCCAGGGAAGGTGGAGGAGATTGCCCAGCAAGAGGATTGTCGCTGGTCTCTGATTTTCATCGATGGGAATCATGACTCACCAGCCCCCTTGCAGGATGCTCAAGTGGCAGAGCGCTATGCTGCTGAGGATGCCTTGATTCTGTTTCATGATCTAGCCTCGCCGGATGTGGCTGAAGGTTTGAATTACTTGAGAGACAGGGGCTGGAACACGATGATTTACCAGACCATGCAAATCATGGGAGTGGCTTGGCGAGGCAAGGTCAAGCCCGTTGAGCATATTCCAGACCCTGCTGTGAATTGGACATTGCCAGAGCACCTCAAGGACTATCCGGTCTGTAACCTTGAGTTGTCTAGGGTGCTAGAGAAAGTTAAATCTTTTACCTTGCTGGGCTTTGAGCGTCTTTGGAGCCTTTATTCACTGGCTAAGCAGGTTTGTGAAGAAGACATTCCTGGGAACTTTGTAGAATGTGGTGTTTGCAGGGGTGGAAGCTCAGCTTTGCTGGCCTGGGTGATTAAGAACTACAGCCGTCGACCTCGCAGGCTATATGCTTTCGATACCTTCTCAGGTATGCCTGATCCAACAGAGGTGGATCGAGATTATCGAGGAGTTGCTGCCAACGATACGGGTTTTGGATCCGGTGCTTTAGCGGCACCCATTTCGGAGAACTTAGAGGTGATTGCCAGGGAACTAGGGGTCTGGGATCTAATTGTTCCTGTGCCGGGGCTGTTTGCCGACACCTTGCCTATCTATCGAGATCAAGTGAGCGAGGTTGCTCTGCTGCATGCAGATGCTGACTGGTATCAGTCAACGATGGATATTTTTCATCATTTCTATGATCAGGTTCATTCTCAAGGATTCATCCAAATCGATGATTACGGACACTGGCAGGGATGTCGGAAAGCTGTTCATGACTTCGAGCAGGAAATCGGAGCCTTTTTCAGGTTGCATAGCGTCGATTACTCAGGGGTTTGGCTGAGTCCTTCAGAAAACCTGGTAGTGATTAGAGTTAGAGATAGCCTAACAGAAACCTCCAAACCACAAGGGATCCGCCTGAGCAAGATCAACGTGGGCCTTTTCCCCTACTGGGAAATGGAGACAGAGCAGCTTATCCAAGAACTGGAGGGCTTGCTGGAGCCAATTCTGCGCAGTCCTCAGCCAGAAGACTATGCTCTGATCTTCCTAGGGGATCCGGATCCGCAACTGGCCAATCAAACTCTGGAGATAGCTGCAGGCAACATAGCTCTCAGGCTCATGGAAGAGGGGTTAGAGCTCAGTAGAGAGCCGTTCTGTTCAGTGGTAGCTGGCTTGAACCCCTATCAATGGGAGAGACTTATTCCCCAACTCAACTATCGCTATCCCTTGAAGCGGGAGCGCTTTCCCAAGGGATTACGGCCTGCTATTCAAAAGCTACCTGTGTTGCTGTTGGCCTCCTAGGGATCCATCTGTTGTCTTGAGTTACTTGGCTGTCTACAGGGCGTCTGGATCTACCCCTAGCTCTTGTAGCTTCTGGGCCAGGCGCTCTGCCCGTTGTTCGGCCTGCTCAGCCCTTTGCCGCTCCAGTTCGGCCTCGGTGGGTACCAGTTCCCCAGCAGCAGTGGCCCAGCGAATCCAGGTGGCCTCGATGTCCCGAAACCTGCCCTCCCACTTCACTAGGCACAATCCCAAAACCTCGCTCGGCAAGCAACCCTCGGCATCCTCTTGAATTGGCTCATAGCGGTCGCCCCTCAGCCGAAACCCTGCCCAGTCTTCTGGATCAAACGGGTCAAACCAAAAGTACTCCGGCACCCGGATAATCTGCTCATAAAGTTGCTTTTTGCTTGTTTTATCCTCCTGGGCAGTGCTGGGAGAAAGAAGCTCAATCACCACGTCCGGCCCTTTGCCCTGCTCCCAAATCACCCAGCTTTTGCGCTCGCCTTTAGGCACGCCCAACACCACAAAATAATCCGGCCCTTTGAAATTGCGGCCGCTGGTCTGCTCCAAGCTGTAGTAGAGAAACATATTGCCACCGACAAAGCCATCAGGGCGCTGCTGCAACCAGGTTTGGGTAGTGGAGATGAGCAAGTCCATCTGGCACCTGTGCCGCCAGCTTTCCATAGGTTCGCTGTCGTCGTAGGGGAGCTCGTCTTGGGTGGGGGGCAACTCGGGTAGATAAACCGGATCCAGCACCTCAGTAATTGGGTTCGGGTTAGTCATTGCCAGTTCTCCTCTCTTTACCCTTACAAGGTATCGGGATCCACCCCCAGCTCCCGCAGCTTCTGGGCCAGGCGCTCTGCTCGCTGTCGCTCTTGCTCAGCACGTTGGCGCTCGATTCTCTCAGCTTCTTCAGGAGTAGGCACCAGCTCCCCATTGGGGAAAAAGTAGCGCAGTTGTTGGTTATGGATCCCCAGATACAGCTCCAGCATCTCGCTCCAGCGCCAGCCCTGCTCCGTTGGCTCAATCTCCTCGTACTTCTCCCCCCTCAGTCGCAAACCCATAAACTCCTGCGTCTCCGGAGAATAGTAAAAGTACTCCGGTGTCCTGAAAATCCTTTCGTAAAGCTCCCGCTTCTCACCCCGATCCACTTTGGCAGTCGATTCCGAAAGCAGCTCGATGATCAAGTCCGGGTATTTGCCACCTTCTTCCCACACCACCCAAGAAGGGCGGGGGCGGTTTTCTACCCCTTTGACCAAAAACAGATCTGGCCCGCGGAAGTCTTTATTTTTGAGTTGCTCTCGGCTGTAGTAGACGGTGAGGTTCCAGGCGAGGAAGTAGTCGTTGCGGTCTTGCCAGAGGCGGGCGAGGCAGCTGACCAGAATCAAAAGCTGCAGGGCATGCAGGGAGTGTTCCATTTCGGGTTCATCGCTGAGCAGCCCCTGGGCCGAGGGCATGAGCTCCGCCAGTTGCTGGCGGGTGAGGGGAGTAATCTTTTCCTCGGCTTTCTCTTGGAGTTTTTCTTGGGCCAGCATTTTTGCACTCGGGGCAAGTGAATTAGCTGTAGGCTAACCCATCGATAGAACCGCCGGCAGGTGCTCTGCTTCAGGCTGACAGGGTGATAACAGGAGCGTTCTACTAACTGAAAGGCATAATAAGAGATGTAAACTTCTCCTTTTGTCCGCATGTCTTTCTGGAAACTTTTGGTGGTGATAGCGGTGCTGCTTTTCGGCTTGGCAAGCGGGATCCCCACCTTACAAGGGGCCACCCTGGGTGGATCCCCCTACAATCGCGCCCAACAGGAAGTTGTGATTGCAGCTAGCCCAGACCAGGTGTTAAAAGCGGCTGAGCAAGCCTTTCAAGTTTGGAAGCGGGGGGAACTGGTCTCTGTGGATGCTGAGGCGATGGAAGTGAAGGGGATCTCCCGCACCAACTTTTTTAAGTTCGTGGACGATCTAACGGTTTCGCTGTCGCCAATAGAAGGGGATCCTGGCCATACTCGTCTACACATTACTTCCGAAGGCCGTGTTGGGGAATATGATTTCGGCGGCAACCGGCGCAACATCAACGAGTACCTGAACACTTTGCGGTCGTTGCTGGAGCAGGGCTAGGGCCGACAGGACAAGGCGGGGGACTTATGGGGATCCGCATCTTTTTCCGTCTCTCATGATTCCCTGCTCTGTTCCAGCTTGGCCACACGAGCTTCCAGCTTGCGCAAGGTACGTTGCAGCTCAGGCAAGTGCCGCTGGACGGCCATGCTCTTGCGCCATTCGGCAATGGGTTGGTGGGGGTAGCCGGCCACCGTTTGACCAGCAGGGATATCGCTGGTTACACCTGTCTGGGCGGCCACACGCACGCCATCGCCGATGTGAAGATGCCCGGCCAAGCCACATTGCCCGGCCAAGATGACGTGGTGGCCCAACTGGGTGCTGCCGGCAATGCCCACCTGAGCCACGATCAAGCAGTGGGATCCCGTCCTCACGCTGTGGCCAATTTGCACCAGGTTGTCGATCTTGGTGCCCCGGCCAATACGGGTCTCGCCAACGGCGGCCCGGTCGATGGTGGTGTTGCTGCCTACCTCCACGTTGTCTTCCAGCACCACTCGGCCCGCTTGGAGCATGCGCCGCCAGGAGCCATCCGCCAGGGGAATGTGCCCAAAGCCGTCGTCGCCAATGACAGCGCCGCTGTGGATGAGGCAATCATCCCCAATCTCCGTGCGCTCGTGAATAACGCAGTTGGCGAAAAGCTGACACCGGGATCCAATCCGCACCTGGGGATAAATCGTGACATTGGGATGAATTTGGGTGTGGTCGCCGATCCTCACCCCTTCCATCACCACCGCGTGCGGCCCGATTGCCACCCCTTCCCCCAGTTGGACGCTGGCATCCACCACCGCTGTAGGATGGATCCCCACCGGTAGGCGGTAGGGCTGGTAAAACAGCTCGATGGCCTGGGCAAACAGCAGACGGGGATCCCTGCCGCGCAAACAGGGAATGGAACGGGGCAAAGGGGTCGATTCTTCCACAATCACCGCGCTGGCTTGGGTTTGCTCCAGCAGGGGCAAGTAGCGGGCCTCGCTGAGAAAGCTCAACTCTCCCGGACGCGCCTCCGCCAGGCTGGCGACGCCGTGAATTTCCAGGGTGGGATCCCCCTCGTAGGCACATCCCAACTTTTGGGCAATCTCCTGTAGCTGCATTGGAGTTGACATCCTCTACGATTGCAGCAGCCGCACGTCCATCACGGTGCCGCGCAAGTTGTAGCCAAAGGTCTCTAGCTCTAGGGGAACACCGATTTTGACGCGATTGTTGCCCAGGACGATGCCATTCTCCGTCCGCTGGCCGCGCCCTCGCAAGGTAAACACCAGATCGAGGCGATAGGCTTCGGGATCGGGCAAGTTCTGCACCCGCCCATCGGGGAAAACCACTGGCACCGTGCGGCTGACATTTTCCACTCGCACCACCTCCACCTGGCCGTAGGGCTGGTTGCGGATGATCAGGTCAGCCTTCTGCCCCGCCTGAAAAGGTTCCATAGAGCGGCTGCTGACCCCGCGCACAATCATGTCCACTTCCACCGGCAGCGTGGGGCCACCTCCCACCTGGACGACACTGCCCGCCTGCCGACCCGGAAAGAACAAGACGGCGACAATGGCCACCACCACAATTGCCAGAGCTCCCAGATCCAAGAGGCTGACCTTTCCCAAAAGCCGCCCCTGCTCGTCAATGAGCCGCATATCACCTCTCCTCGCACACCCTGTCTTGATTCTAGGCAGGTTTGTTCTCCAAGTGGCTTTCTCGCCCTAAGGGATCCAGGCTAGGGCGCTGCTGCCCAGCGGTAGGCGGCGTTCCCGCCAGCGGTGCGAACCACTTTGTCCATCAGGAATGGGCAGCCCGTCCTGCAAATCCACCAACCACACTTGCGAGGCCATGATGGCTTGCCCGCTACGGCTAAGGGGAGCCGAGGGATCCGGGATCCCTGGGAACGGTTCCAAGAGCGTGTAGGCCAGCATGCGTCCATCCGGGGAAATGCTGAAGTCCAGATCGATGGGATAGGTGGCTCGAGCTACCTCTACGACGTTGCCTGCTTCCCCCTGGGTGGTGTTGCCAGTGCCGAGGGTTATCGCCAGCAAGCGGGGTGACTCGGTGTAGCTGGGGAAGTCCATCGCGACCTCGCCAACAGAATCATGCTCCGCACCGCCAACGTGAGAGACCTCACTGACCAAGGCGTAGAAGATGGGCGCCCGCGGGGAAAAAGCCCCTTTCAGGATGGATCCCTGGGTTCTCAAAATCTCCTCGCTGTTGCCGGTATTGCTGACGATGGAGAGGCTGCGGGTGTAGTCGGGATTGAAGCGCAGCAAAGCCCCGAAAGCCCCATCGGGGCGGATGGCTAAGGTTTGGCCGAACTGGGCTAGAAAGCTCTCCGCTGCCGCCCGTGGATGCAAGGGTACGATCCCCACCCCCTGTCCCTGCGAGATGAGCAGGCTGCTCTCATCGGGGCTAATGAAAAAATCTCCCCCCACCGCCGTATCCAGCTCTAGACGTTCAAAGGGATCCCGGCTCGTTTTCTGGATCCACAGCTCCGTCTGGACGGCAGCCATGGGATCCCATTGCAGCGGGATCTGCTCTGCCACCACCAGTTCCCCCGTCGGCGAGACTTGGAAGCGCAGGTTTTGGTAACCCTGATGATCCAGCAGCAACCGCGAAGACAGATCCTCCAGATCCAGCCGGTACAGATCCTGGTGCTGTGGGTGGGTGGCCGTGGCGAAATAGTACACGAAGCGGCCATCAGCACTGGGCTGCATTTGGGTTACCTTGACCCCAGCTGGAGTCAGCAGAGTAGCGGCTCCCGTCTCCAGGTTGAACAGAAACATTCGCCCTCGCTGGGCAGGTTCGGTGCTGATCCCCAGCAACTGCCGATCCGGTGTGCGGAATTCTCCCTCGAAAGGCCGGGCCATGGGCTGGCCCCGTTCATCCACGGCTGCCTGCAGGCGCACCCGGTAGGTCTGGCCGTAGGGGGCTGGTTCTGTCAGCGTCCAAAAAAAGCGGCGACCCAGCTTGCGCATTCGGCCTGGCAGAGGGGGCTGGATCTCCAAATGCTCTTCAACACTGACGGGATCCATCGGGCGGTTGAAGGTGAGCACCATCTGCACTTCTTGCGCCCCCACCCGTTGCTGTTGCCAGTTAAAGTCCCGCACGTAAGGAGCTGTGTGGTTGCCCAACACCACCAGGATCACCCCGATGGCCAGGTTGCAGAGGGTGATCCCGGCCACCCAGCGATCCAGAGGCTGTGGGAACCACCGCGTCAGGGTTGCGCGCCAGTAAGATCCCGACCGGGCAGACATCTGACTCATAGGTTACAAACAACAGACAGGTATGGGCAGCCAGAACTTGGGGAGCTGCCTATTGCAGCATCAAAAAAAGAAAGTCTTCTAGGTTGGTTAGGAAGGTCAGCACCTCAGCGGTTGTTCGTTCTTCATCTGGGGATCCCAACTGGACGGCCTGTTGAATCAGCTCTCGAACCGGCGTTGGTCCTTGAAGCAGTGGCGCCAACCAGCTCACTTTCTCGGCAGGGATGCTGATCCGCCCGTGGGTGGCTCCTGTCCACTGCATTTCGTAGGGCCGCTTCTCTTGCAGGGCTTTGCTGTACTCCTGTCGAAAGCGGGGGTTGTCCATCAACAGGGGATTGAATTGTACGGATCCCGACAGCCAATCTTCGTCACTCCAAGGCAGCACCGGCGAAGAGCCGGCATGCTCCGCCCAAAAGTCGATGAGGCGATGGACAGGGCGAAGGAGTTCATACAGATGCAGCCGCTCCATGATGCTGAGGGTTGCCAACCGCTGCCGCACAAACTCAGGCACCTCTTTAAACAAAGACTCCACCGACCAGTCGGGCCTATCCACCAAGCTCAAAAAGCTCAACCCCGCCTGCTGCAACATGCGAAACAGGTCGGGGATCGTGAACCCCTTGTCGTTGGGGAGTAGGTAATTATTCATAATGGCCGCATCTTCGGCATAGTTGGCCGGGTTCCAGAACACCGCCTGGGCCACTTCTTCTCGCAGGGATCCCATAAACTCCCGCACATTTTGCGCCCCTACAGCCGGTGGAACGTCAAATTGGCCCACTTTTTGAAAGGCTTCCTGCAAGCGGAAAAACACCTGCCGTTGGCGGCGGCTGTGGAGATTGGCCCGGATGATGCCATCGGGCTTGAGGACATTTTTCATGGCCCGCAGGCCCTCGGTGGGATCCTCCAGGAAATACAAAACATCATTGAGGCTGATGAAATCGAATTGGATCCCCAGGCGATCCAGCTCCAGCAGATTGAGGACATAAAATTCGGCATCTGTGAAGCCGTGGTGGCGCAGGCGTTCCTCGGTAAGCTTGACCGAAGCCGGAGACAGATCACAGGCAACGATCTGGGCCCCTGGATTGGCCTCAGCCATCATCAACGTTTCCCAACCGGAGCCACAGCCGGCATTCAACAACACCTTGCCCTCTGGCGGGACGATAGCATGGGTGCGCAGGTACTGAGCCGTGGTGTAGCTCATCTTAAACATCTCCGGCAAGGCATTGCGAGCCGTCTGCGAGAGGGGCACATTAGGGTAGGGCAGAGCCTCGTAAAGGCTCAAGGTTCGTTCCGAAGCGGAGAGGGCAGAGCTGGCCATAGGCAGGGGAAAGGCTCAACGGTTCAATTTATGATTGAGTGTAGCCCTGGTCGCGACAGCCTCAGGGATCCGCAAAAAACTTGCCATGGCTACTGCTTCCTTGCCCCGTCGTCGCTCTCGCTTCTCCCTCATAGGCACCTTGGCCGCCGTTGGGGGGGCGTTTCTGTGTGGGATCCTGGTGGTGCGGCTGCAGTTGCCGATGCTGGAGCGGATCAATCTGGGAGAATTGGAAAATGCCGAGGCCCGCAAAAACCGCAACATTGCCCTGGCCAATACGCTGGGGTGGCTGGGCTACCGCAACTTGGGGGCTTCCTGGCTGTGGCTGGAGCTGATCCAGTACTACGGGGATGCACCGGCTCGCACCCTGACTGGCTATGGCCTGGCCTACGACTACTTCGATCACATGCTGCGGCTGGATCCCCGTTTCTTCTTGGGCTACCGGCTCTCCAGTTTGGTGTTGGCCTATCGGGCCGGCCAGCCGGAAAAAGCCGTCGAGATTTTGGATCGCGGCTTGCAGCAGTTCAACCCCCAAAACAACCCTGACGCCTGGCGACTCTACGTGGATCGTGCTCTACTTAACTTTATGTTTCTGGGGGATGCGGAAGCGGGCCGCAATGACTACTACCAAGCCGCTGCCTGGCGAGAGCAGGTGGGCCTGCCTGGAGATGAATTTCGCCAGTTGGGGGATAACATTGCCCGCAGCCCCCTCAGCCGCCGTTCCCAATTCGATGTTTGGCTGAGCGTGTTTAACTCCACCACCGACCGGGATACCCGCCTGTTTGTCTTGGAACAACTGGCCCAATTGGGTACGGTGCTGCAAACG
Source organism: Synechococcus sp. W60.1 (assembly GCF_047461575.1). Taxonomy (NCBI): domain Bacteria; kingdom Bacillati; phylum Cyanobacteriota; class Cyanophyceae; order Synechococcales; family Synechococcaceae; genus Synechococcus; species Synechococcus sp. W60.1. The sequence continues at coordinate 78,902 of NZ_JANSHL010000003.1, forward strand.
CTGCCCACCGGAGCGATCGAGATCCTCCCGCCACGTCTGCCCGACTTCCCCGACGAGGAACCCTATCGCTTGCGCCTGTAACTCAGCTGGATAGACGAAGATTGCGCCTTAGGGCTGTGACGTTGCCCCAAAAGGTGAGCTAAACTCTAACCCAAATTAAGCCAACCCAACGGGCCGACTCTTCAAGAGCCGCAGCTTTCCGCTGGAAAAGTTTGCCTCTCTCACGTGGAGAGTAGCTGGCCCTGCTGACTTTGCAATGAGAAATTGCAATGCGAAAACAGTGGCCAGCCCCGTAGCAAGTCCTGGAGACGGTCTGGGGTTCCGGTTGGTTCCCGAAACTTCCCTATCTTATTATTTCTTAACTTTTGTTCTTGTTCTGCACAATAGGAGTGACCCCCATGACCTCAAGAACTTCCCTTCTGATGACTGTGGCTGTCCTTTCGGGCAGTTGGCTTGTTCTTCCGGCGGCAGCACAATCTTCCGGGACGGCACGGGTGCGGTCGGTGGTAGATGGGGACACCTTTTGGGCGGACTTGAACGGCAGGCCAACCCGTTTCCGTCTGGCCTACGTGGATGCGCCAGAGCTAACCCAAGGGCGCTGGGGGAAGCTATCCCAAGAGGCTTTGCAAAACTTGCTCCCGACGGGATCCCTGGTGCAGGTGGATACCCTCTATGTCACACCGGAAGGGCTTCACATTGCCCAGGTGTACAACGCCGATGGTTTGGTGAATTTGGAGATGTTGCGCCAGGGTCAGGCGGTGGTTTATGAGCGCTTTTTGCACGGGGCCAATCGGCAGCGCTACTTAGAAGCCCAAGAGGCGGCCCAAGCGGCGCGGTTAGGCTTCTGGCAGCAACGCAATCCGGTGATGCCTTGGGAGTTTCGGGAGACGGCCACGCAAACCTCGGCCTTTGCGGGGGTCAATGTTTTGGATGGTTCTTTGATTCGTGAAAATCCGGCGGCGGCTGCGGGTGTGGGGATTGCTACTGCGGTGGTGATGGTGGGTCTGAGCAAGGTGTTGTGGAGAAAGCCCAGCCGACAAAGGGTGAGCATCCGGCAGATGGAGCGGGATCTGAAACAATTGCAGCGCAGCCTCACCACAACCCTGGCCAGTCGCAAGCAACTGGAACGGCGGTACGACGAAATTTTGCAAAAGGCCGAAGATTGGTTTGTCAGAGCTGAGAAAGCCAGCCAACAGAACCAAGATGACCTTGCCCGCGAGGCTTTGGTCCGGCGCAACCAGCACATGAGCGCGGCAGAAGCGGTTCGCAAATCTTTGGATGAAGTTGAAGCGCAGGTGGCAACCCTTCGCGAAGGCATTTCCCGCCTGGAAAGCCAGATCTCGATGGCCAAACTGGAGCGGGAGATGAACAACTGACGCGAACGCAACCATGCCCAACTCCTCTTTTGCGTCTTTTGCGCTAGAGGAGGGGATCTGCGCACTTGGGCTAAGGCAAGGAGGGGGGCAGGTTTTGCAGGATGGTGCGGACAACTGCTGCTGAGTTGAGCGCTGCTGTTTGAAAAAAGCTCAAGAAATCCGTATCGTCCCCTGCATCGCTAACCGAGCGCACCAGCAAACAAGGGATCCCGGCTTCTTGCGCTACTCGCACCACGGCTGCCCCCTCCATCTCCACCACCAAAGCGCCGGTGCGTTCTCGGATTTGTCGGCGTAGGTCTGCGTCGGCCACAAACACATCGCCGGTGGCCACCAAGCCTTGATGAATGACGGGATCCCGGCCTTGTAGGGGGTGGAGAGGGATCCGCTCGGGATGGGCCACAATCAGGTCGTAGAGGGCGCTATCGGCCTCGGCCAGTGGGTGGCGCAGCTCTGGGATAAAGTCGATCCCCAAGACAAAGCCCTCGGGTCGTCCGGTGCCAAAGTCGTGCTCAATCGCCGCATGGGCCAGCACCACATCTCCCATGTGCAGGTGATCGGCCAAGGCCCCGGCCACACCGGTAAAAATGATCCCCTGCAAAGGGAAATGGGCCACCAACAGAGCCGCCGTGGTTGCCGCCCGCACCTTGCCCACCCCACCTTGTACCACCACCACCGGTTGCCCCGCCAGGGATCCCTGGTGGAACTGTCGCCCCAGATGGGTATGGATGGAGCAGGTTTCCATTGCTGCGGTGAGCATGGCCACTTCCTCGGGCAGGGCTCCAAGAATACCAATGGCTTTCTGGGGGAGATGAGATGGAGATTCCATAGAGCTTCCCTCAGGTTCTTCGAAAGACTTTTGAACAGGCTCTCTCTCCAGTTGGCGGGGGGGATCGCTTGCCCTCACCTGTCCGGCCACTTAGTGAACCATTGCCAACGGTTTCATTCTCGCCTGAGTTGAGGATCCCAAAGCGATGACCGGATAGGTCGGAGTCTTAGGCGGTATAGCGGTATAGTTGAGGTGGTTGGATAGGGAATAGGGGGAAGACCATGGTCTACAGTGAGCTGCTCATGAGCACCTTTAACCCTTCGCCAGAGGTTTTTCCAGAGCCCCTTCGCTGCGTTGAGGTTGTCTCGGCGGTGGTTTCCAGCCTCAAGGAGGATGCCGCCTACGAGAACCACGAGCAAGGTCACACCTGGAAATTTACCTACGGCACGGCAGAAGTGTTCGTCCATTTGAGCGGCGAATCCCCAGAAGACACCCTTTTGGTATGGTCTCCCGTTCTCTCTCTGCCGGTGGCAGAACCCGCCAAGCTGATGCAGAAGCTCCTGGAGAAGAATTGGAGCGACACCCTAGAGGCGCGCTTTTGCATCTGGAACAACCAGGTGGTGCTGAACCACTACCGCACCTTGGAAGGGATCACAGCGGGCGAAATTTCCCGGGCCATCACCATTGTGGCCAGCTTGGCCGATGAATATGATGAGCCCCTCCAGGCGGAGTTCCCCAAAGTTTAAGGTCTGGCTTTGCCGGGATGGGATCCCAGGGATACTGGCTCCCCTACCGCGTGGCCTCTGGGGCCCGGCAAATGGAGCAGGATGCCTGGCTTCTGCAGCGGCTGCGCCATGACCCTCACCCCTGCCTGCGCTTTTATGGCTGGGATCAGCTTACCCTCTCGCTGGGACGGCACCAGGTTTGGCCAGATCCCCTGCCAGGGATCCCGATTGTGCGCCGACCCACGGGGGGAAGGGCGGTGCTCCATCAGGCGGCTGAGGATGCAGCAGAGCTGACCTACAGCTTGGTGTTGCCCCTTTCTTACTTGCAAGCCAGGTTGCCCAGTTTGCAGCGGGCCTGGGTGTACGACTTCTGTTGCCGCTTTTGGGTGCAGGGGTTGGCGGAGCTGGGCATTGCCATAGATGAGCCCGCTTTTGCTCACGGCCGAAGCCACCGGGATCCCGGCTACCGCAACAAGACCAGTTGCTTTGCCTCCCGTACCCGTGCTGACTTGAGCTGGCAGGGCAAAAAGCTGATGGGCAACGCCCAACTGTGGCAACCTTGGGGGATCCTGCAACAGGGATCCCTCCTACTGCAACCCAATCTAGAGCTGTGGGAACGGTATCTGCCCGGCTCGCAGGTGATTGGTATCTACGACATTTGCCCCACGGCGCCAGGGATCCCTGCTTTGATCGAACATTTTCTCCAGGCCGCCCGGGAGTGCTTTGAAGTGGAATGGCAAGAAGAAGCCTGGCTCCCTTGGCCGGACTGAGGGCCGGTTGCTGTTAACAATTACTAGCAACAAGAAGCGGCTTGTCTCAACCGTTCCCCAACTCCCCTCTCTCCCTGGGAAAAGGAATGCCTCTAGCCGAGACAGCTGTGCTAGAACCTAGGCAGCGCTCAGCCAGGTAAGCCATGCCGAAAGTTTGGGCGGCAGTTTTGCTAGTTGTATCCCTGCTGCCGCAGCCCGCTTGGGCCATTACCCTTGAACAAGTGCCCAACCCCCGCCGTCAGTATGGAGGGTGGGTTTCCGATACCGCCAACATCCTCAGCAGCAGCACCGAAAACGAGCTCAACCGTCTTATCACTCAGCTTGAGCAGCGCACCAGTGCCGAGATGGCAGTGGTTACCGTGCCGAATACTCAGGGATATGCAACACCAAAAGACTTCACCACGCAGCTATTTAACTACTGGGGGATCGGCAAGGCAGGCCAAAACAACGGGGTTTTGTTTCTCATCTCGGTAGGGGATCGGCGGGTGGAAATCGAAACGGGCAGGGGCCTGGTCGCTATCCTCCCCGACAGCCGAGTCCAGCAGATTATCGACCAGCAGATCCTGCCTCGGTTTCGCAATGGGGATTTTGATGGCGGCACTCTGGCGGGGGTGCGGCAGTTGACCTCGGTGTTGCAGGGCCAGCCCGTTGCAAATGTTCCTGCGGCAGCTTCTGGAGTTACCACCTCAACGATTGCAACTTCTTCTGGGGCAGTGGCCCAGGGCATTGATTCTTCCCTGGTGGAAGGGATCCTGCTGCTGCTGGGGATCATCATTTTGGGACTGGGGTGGCAGCGCTCTCGCATGCCCGTCTCTCTAAGGGCTGAGCGAGGGGGAAGACAAGTCCTCTCCCTGACACGCAGAGATCCAAGAACAGGTGCTGTGCTCTCTTCGGTTCAGAGCGACCCCATTCGTCTCTTCCTCTATTCGGGATCCCTCTGCCTTGGCGTGTTCCTAGGATTGTCCAGCGGCAACTGGCTGGGGTTCGCTCTGCCGGTTGTGGCTGCTATGGCCACTGACGGCACCTTGGGCCGGAAGCGTGGGATCCCTTTTCAGCCAGTGGTCTGTCAAGCCTGTGGTCGACCCATGCGACTCATCCAGCCCCAGCTTCTGGATAAGTACCTTCCCCAAGAGCATCGCCTGGCCAGGAGCCGCGGCAGAGCTCGCTACTACGGCTGGTTTTGTCCGACCTGTCAAGGAATAGCTGTGGTTGTGCGCGAAGGCACGCTCTCCCGACACCTTTACTGCCCTCGGTGCCAAGCCCTCACCCTCGACCTCACCACACAGGTTCTCAGGGAAGCCACCTATTCCTCTAGCGGCTTGAAGCTGGAAATCCTGAGCTGTCCTATCTGCGGGTACCGCAGCGAGCGAGAGGTGGTCATCCCCGAGCTCAGCGACACAGACACAGATTCAGACTTCGGTGGAGATTCAGGTGGAGATTCAGACTTCGGTGGCGGTAGCAGCGGAGGTGGCGGAGCGGGCGGCAGTTGGTGAGACCCAACTCTAGAGATTTCTCTATCGATCTGAAAAAGGAGTCGGGCTTCTCTTAAATCCGCCAGGACAGTACAGTGGTAAGGGAGCAGCAATAGAAACTGGCTAAGGACGGATCTCTCATGACCCTCGGAGAAGGCGTACAACTGGTTACGTTTGTGGTGCTATCGGCGATGGCCATTGGCTTCGCGCTAGGCGTGGTTTGGGCCCCCAGCATTGTCTATTCCGGTTTTCTGCTCGGGGGCGTTTTCCTGAGCATGGCCGGGTTGTATCTCCTCTTGAATGCCGATTTTGTGGCCGCAGCCCAAGTTCTGATCTACGTCGGCGCGGTTAATGTGTTGATCCTGTTTGCCATCATGTTGGTGAATCGGCGCTACAACTTTGCTCCTCTGAAGCTGGGCTGGCTGCGCAACGGAGTGACGGCGGTGGTCTGTTTGGGTCTGTTTGCCCTTCTAGCCGCGATGGCTTTGAACACCCCTTGGCCGCTGCAGCCGATCCAACCTTTGAGCAGTGTGTTGGTGATCGGCGGCCACTTCTTCAGCGATTATCTTCTGCCTTTTGAGCTGGCTTCTGTTTTGCTGCTGATGGCGTTGATTGGAGCCATTGTCTTGGCGCGGCGGGAGTTTGTTCTTCCCCAAGCCGGAGAAGGGGATCTGAGCTTGCTGGAGCGGGCCCGACCCCAGCTGGAATCAGAGTCAGAACGACCGGCAGAGCTGGTGAGCACCCGCTAAAGCTGACTGCTCTCGGCCATAAAACCTAGAGCTTTCCCGAGGCCCCTGTCATTGTGTATCTACATGGAGCTCATCGCGATGTTGCAACTGCAGTTTTTCTTGGTGGTGGCAGCGATTCTTTTCTGCATTGGTATTTACGGATTGATTGTGAGCCGCAATGCGATTCGCGTCCTGATGTCGATTGAGCTGATGCTCAATGCGGTGAACCTGAACTTCATGGCTTTCTCCAACTTTGTCGATTCAGCGATGATTCGCGGCCAGGTGTTCTCGGTGTTTGTCATCACTGTGGCGGCTGCCGAGGCCGCAGTGGGCTTGGCCATCGTGCTGGGGATCTACCGCAACCGCGCCACTATCGATATGGAGAGCTTCAACTTGCTCAAGTGGTAGACTTTTTCGATTGTTTAGTTTGTATCAAGGCAAGGCTGGCTAATTCAAGTGAAGGCCAGAATGCCTGAGTAGAGCAAAGCTCCCAAAACAGGCAGGAAAACCAGCAGACCCAGCCAGCGGGATTTATTCAGGCGGGGTGGAATGGCAAAGATCACCCAGATACCGAAGATCAAGTTGACTAGGGGAATGAAGAAGAGGATCACCCACCAGCCGGGTTTACCAGCAGCTCGACACATCACCCAGATGTTAGCAATCGGGATCCAAGCTAACCAAGCATTCGGCACGTTTAGCTTCTCTCCAATCACCATTAAGGTGTAGCTAAAGAAGGCGTAAAGGGCAACGGCAATCAGCCCTGGTAAAAGCTCATCCATCGTGACCCTCCCACATATTTTTTTGATATTTGCGAATGTCAACTCACTTGTCTCCAGCGTCTCTTTGGTGTCAGAGACAACCCTCGAATCTATACAGCTATAAGGCCAAACCGCAAGAAAACCAACTTTCCAAAGCTGTTCAGGAGCTACTCTGATCCCGCCCACAAAGTTAGCCAAAAGGGATCCCGTTGTCCAGACTTATCTGTCAAGTTTCATCAAGAATTCTGTCAAGTTTCATCAAGAATACAGATCTGACGAATAATCTCTAAAAGCTGAGCTGGCACTTGTTCTCTCGTTCTCTCGTTTTAACAAGTTGGCCAGAAACTTCTTAAGCTTTCTCTACTCTGTAGGCACGCTCTTCTGGATCCAGCTGATCCAGCTAGACCAGGGCATGGGGTAAGACTACTCCAAGATCCTATTCTCCCTCGGGGGGTGCTGCCGCCTCAGAATCCAAAATGGCCCCTGCTCCGTAAGAGTCAATATCGATGGCCTGGGATCCACCGGCAGCCAACAGAGCCATCAGGGATCCCAACTGCCACCACACCAAGCCTGCCGTGCTCAACACTAGGATCCCACCGACGCAGGCGGCCAAGGCCATAGACAGGCCAAACACGTTCAGACACGCGGCCACAAACCCAGAGGTAAACAGGCAGCAGAGACTGTAGGTGAGGATCACCCCAGGAGTGCGGTAGCGAATTTGCGCTTGGCTATCCCGGTTGAGCTGCCAAAGGGCCACCTGGTATTCCAAATTGTCCTTGAAAATGATGCCAAAGATAACAGCAAAAAAGCTGAATAAGGCGATGGCAGAGTAAATGGGGGGATTGACGAAGGGATCAGAAAGGGATTCCATAGGGCTGACCTCGGTTTGGGATCCAAGTCCTTAGCTTAACACTTCTTAGCATCACAGAAGATGTCTAGCAGGTCAATGTCAACAACACAACCGATAACGCCAGACCCAGTTGGGGCATGATGAGAACTGGTCGGGTATCACCTCATCTGCAAAAGGGCTGTAATCTGAGATGGGGGCTAAGAGCAGTAGGATGTTCGACAAGGGGCTGTAGCTCAGATGGATAGAGCAAGCGCCTCCTAAGCGCTAGGTCGGCGGTTCAAGTCCGCCCAGTCCCGCTTCCTCAAGCCGCCAGACTCCTGCCTGGGCAGGTCAACGATAGAGGTTGCAGGAGTTGTGTAGGTTGTAGCCGGAGACCAAAACCTCTTGCTGGCGATCCCCAAGGCCGATGTCACAGCGCAGGGGATCCCCACCAGCAGCTGTGTAGGTGTGAGACTCCGTCATCCAACGCATGCCAGCTGGGCCAGGAGTGGGAGGAACAACTTCGGGGAGACGATAGTTGGGGGCTTGCCAGGGATCTTGCAGATAACGATCCCCGTGGATCCCTCCGAATTGAATATCGGCGTAGCTGGAAGGATAAACCGTAAAATCCATGCGGAAGATTTCTGAAGCGCGGCCAATGGTCGCCAAAGCTGTTTGGGCTTCAGCAACTCTGGAACGGCGAATGTGGTTAAGCAGGTTGGGAATGGCCACCGCGCAGAGAGTACCGACAATCACAATGACCACCAGCAACTCGATCAATGTCATGCCACGAGGAGCTGCAGTGGCCAGACGGAAAAGGATTCTCCTGAGATAGACTTCATGAAGGGAAAACCGATTCATGACAGCCTCAGCCCCACTTTGGGAGAAATCAGGCACCCGGCTAAACCCAAAGGAGCTTGCCCCAGTATTCCAGCCTTTCCTTGGTTTCAGGTTACCCTTTGCGGATCCAAAACTTTCCCTGTCAAATCACGCGAACTCCTGAATCCAAAACCTCACTGGCTATCAACTGTGGGTAAGTTTTTTATAAACTGGCCTCAAGTTTTAAGCTCAGATAAAGCTGGGTTCACTGTGAACTATTTTCGCGGTTGTCTGTGGGGTGGCACTTGCTGCCGCCGCGGACTCTCATGGGTCATTCGTTTTTGGGAGCTCAGCAGATGAATTTATCCTCTCTCATTTGGTCAGGGAGGTCAGGCTTACTCTCGGAGCAAGATTGCCAGACAGCGGCGAATCAATACCTCGCTCATGCGTTGGCGGTAAAGGGCGCTGGCCCGAAAATCCGCGATCCAGCCGTGGGCTTGCTCTGCCAAAAGTTGGGGAAGATGTTCTGGATCGGGCCGGAATCCCAGCCGCACCAGTTGTGGGGGTGAAAGGGCAGCATTGAGTCCGAAGCGATAATCGCCTGAGTCGGGATCGCGGGATCCAGCGACGATCACCAAGGCGGGATCCGTTTGGGTGATGCCGAGCCGCTGAAAGGTGCTGGGGCCGCGCAGCCGTTGGGCCGGGATCCAGATGGATCGCAAGGCTTCGCCCAGCTGCTGCAGAGTTTGTTGGGGGCCGATTTGAAAGTCCTGAGCGGGGATGTGGCGCAGGGATCCCTGCAGATCGATCAGCGTGTAGGTGGCCTCAAGGGCGATCAACACGGGTGCTACGACACCGACACTCAGGGCCAGGCAGAGATTTCCCCCTATCGTTGCCAAGTGGGCCACCTTAAAAGAGGCCAAAGACGCCATTCCCTCGCACAGGGCGCGGATCCCTGGCCAATGGGGTGGCCAAGGGTATTGCAGCAGTTGCTGGAAGGTACAGGTTGCCCCCAGTTTTAACCCTTCTGCACTGATTTCCAGCTCGTTCCAGTCCAGAGGTGCAAATCGACCAGTCCCCACAGGTGGGGTTGCGGCTGGGAGAAGAGCCAAGTCCCCCCGGCCAGCCAGTTCCAGCCGGGATCCCATGCGGTCAAGTCCTCAAGCTGTTGGGGACGAATGTAGGTGTGCAGATAGTGCAGATCCATGGGTTCTCTCAGGCAGGGATCCAGACTGCAGGCTTCAGGGGGCTAGAGAGCTTCCTGAAAGCATTGGGCGAGGGCCTGGCATAGCTCAGGGACAACATCAGCAGGCCAAAAACCTTCTCCGCGCCGGCCTTGATGCAATTGCACATAGAGGCCCCAGGCGGTGGCGCTGCCGCTGGCAATCAACGTCAAAGCAGGGCAAGTCTGCTCCAGCGTAATGCCCTCCTCCGCCATCAGTTGGGAGGCGATGGCCTCCATATCCTGCTGCAGGCGCTGCACCCCCTGCACAAACGCTTGCCACTCCTCCTGAGTGAGCTCCAGCGCCCAGGCTTCTCCCCCCACCAGCGCAACAAAAGGGGAACGGGTGGGATCCCAGCCCAGCCTCCAGCCGGATCCCTTGTGCAGAGAAGAACGAGCCAAGTAGGAACTCCGTCCCACTGTCGCGATTGGGAATCCATCACCGTTGTTGGCAACAGACAGGCAAGGAAAAGCATCCATGGTGCTCCCCACTGCTGACGCAACCGCTGCAGGTAGGCCAAAAAAGATGGGGGTAAAATCGACAGGGTGTGTTTTAGGATAAAGCGGCCATGGCCAGTTGTCAGGCTCTCACTGCCAAACCCCGTCGGTTTTTAAGGGCTCCGTCCCGCTGGCGCAAACAGAGCACCCTCATTTCCGGCTTGGGCCTGTTGCTGGCGGCCTTAGCGCTCCATGCCGCCGACGCAACCGGAGTTCGTGAAGAGACCTTGGCCACGGCAGCCACCCCCGAAAACCCAATCCTGCATATAGGCATTGTGCAACGCTTTGGCCGTTCTGAGACGGATCAGGTGGAGCTGGCGGCGCCGACGGGATCCCTTCTCACCCTGGAATTTGCCCAAGCAGACGGCAGCACCCAGACCCAGCGAACGCCTCGGGTCAGCATCGGCATTGTCAATCGCGCCCTGACCACCCCGGAAACCGTATACCGTCTAATCCTCAGCAGCCACAAAAGTTTTGAGAGTGCCGAGGCCAACGCCAACCATTGGCAGTCTCTGGGCATCAGCACCGAGATCGCCCAGCCGCAAGAATGGCAGGTGTGGGCCAACCGCGCCTACACCCCGCAACAACTGATCCAGATTCAGCAGTATGCCCAGAAGGAAGGGATCCCCCATGTGCGGCTCGAGGTGCAGGAGCGACGCGAACGGGCGGAGCTGAGCTGGATCCATGAACACTTTCGCTACCACCGCACCCGCCTCAGGGTGACCTCTGATGCCGGCTATCTACGGGTGAACGACCACTACTATGCCGGATCCATCACCTTTCAGCCCAATGCCTACGGCAGCTACACTGTGGTCAATGCCGTGCCTCTGGAAACCTATTTGCGGGGGGTAGTTCCCCACGAGGTGGGGCCAGGGGCCCCTTTTGCCGCGATGGCCGCCCAGGCGATTTTGGCGCGCACCTACGCCCTCAAGAACCTCCACCGCTTTCAGGTTGACGATTATCAGCTCTGCGCCAATACCCATTGCCAGGTTTACAAGGGGTTGACCGGAACTCACCCACGGGCAGACGAAGCCATTCGCCAAACCAGTGGCCTGGTGCTCACCTACAATGGCGAGCTGGTGGATGCTGTCTATTCCTCTACCAATGGCGGCATCTCGGCGGCCTTTGAAGATGTTTGGGACGGGGATCCGCGCCCCTACCTGCGCCGGCAAGCGGATATTGCCCATCAACCGGGTAAGCCCTTGGATTTGCGGCAGGAGAGCAGCTTCCAGGCGTTTTTGGCCCAACGAGAGGGCTTCAACGAAGCAGGGGTATCCCGCCTATTCCGCTGGGAGTTCTCCCTATCTTTGGAGGAGCTGAACACCCAGTTGCGGGCCGGCCAAGACTACCTAGGGATCCCGATGCCCACCTGGAGCAGCATCGCGGGGATGCAGATCCTGGAGCGCTCCGCCAGTGGCCGGGTGCAGGTGATGCAATTGGACTTGCAGACGGCAGAAGGGATCCGCTCGATTCTTTTGCGCAAGGATCAGGTACGCTTGGCTTTTCCTCGCCTGTACAGCACCCTGTTTCGGATAGAGCCTCTGAAACAAGGGGAGCGATTGGCAGGCTATCGCTTCATCGGTGGCGGCTTTGGCCATGGGGTGGGCCTGAGCCAGTATGGCTCCTATACCCTGGCTCGGCAGGGGTTTAACGCGGCACAAATCCTCGCTTTCTACTACCCCGGCACCACCTTGGCCCCGCTGGGATCCCTATCCTTGCAGTTGCCTGCCGCCTCAGCAGCCTACTCTATCCGCTAGAGGTTGGGTGAAAGTTATGGCCGTTCGCGACAGCGGGACAGAGCCTTTAGAAGAGCATGACTCTAGTCAATAATAAGCTCAACTATACTGAAAATAATGTATAATATGTTCAGTACGGATTACTACCAGTTGATCTTTCTGTTTACTTTCGAGTCTGCCAACATGGTAGCCAAAGCAAAGCAGAAAATTGGTAGTAAGACGACACGGAAACTGCGCTTTGGGTATTCTACTCAAAGCTTTGCGGGATACCGCCATTCTGGTTGGAAACAAACAGAATGCTATCGCTGCATAGTTGAACAGTGATGTTCAGCAGTGTTCAGCGTAAATGTATCAGCGCCGGACATCCCCATTCTCCTTCAGACGGGAGGGATCCCTCCCCTGAGGGACAGGGATCCATTGGCGACGGCGGGACAGAGTCCTCCGCTGCTGCAGCAGAAGGGGAATCGGCGCCCGGTCGTGTCAGCAGTGGGGAACTGTCTGCGATCCCGGCTGCCCCGCCAGGGTTTAAGTCGGGGTTTGTGGGGCTGATCGGGCGGCCCAATGTGGGCAAGTCCACCCTACTCAACGCCCTGGTGGGACAAAAGATTGCCATCACCTCTCCCGTGGCCCAGACCACCCGCAACCGCCTGCAGGGGATCCTCTCCCTACCCCAAGCCCAGATCATCTGGGTGGATACCCCTGGCATCCACAAACCCCACCACCGCCTGGGGGAAATCTTGGTACACAACGCCCAGGCAGCCATTGCCGCTGTGGACGTGATCCTCTTCGTGGTGGATGGATCGGTGCCGGCAGGACGCGGGGATGCTTTTATTGCCGAGCGGATCCCTGCTGCTTCCCCCTGCCTGATCGTCTGCAACAAAGCGGATCTGCTTCCTCGGGATGCTGCCGTGCGCCAAGCTCACCAAGAGAGCTACCAAGCCCTGCGCCCCGGCGCTCCTGTCGTTTGGGTGTCTGCCTTGGATCCCAGCAGTTTGACACCCCTGATCCAAGCCACCATCGATCTGCTGCCCACCGGCCCCTACTACTACCCGCCGGATCTGGTGACGGATCAGCCGGAGCGGTTCATCATGGCGGAGCTGATCCGAGAACAGGTGCTGCTGCAGACCCGCGAGGAAGTGCCCCATTCCGTGGCCGTGACCATCGACCAGGTGGAAGAAACCCCCAACGTCACCCGCATCTTGGCCACCCTCTATGTAGAGCGGGACTCGCAAAAGGGGATCCTCATCGGCAAAGGGGGGGAAAGGCTCAAGCGGATCGGCCAGGCAGCCCGCCTGCAGATTCAAAAGCTGATCCTGGGCAAGGTGTACCTGGAGCTGTTTGTCAAGGTGCGGCCCCACTGGCGGCGCTCTGAGCACCTTCTGCGCGACTTGGGCTATAGCGCTACGTCCCCCTAGCAGGAACAAGCCGTTTGCCTCAGCAGGACGGAGTTCTTATGCCCCCCTCTCCCCTTGTGGGTAGGAGACTGGGGTATTCGCGCAAGCAGCACGGCGTGCCTGGGGGGAATGCTGCAAAAATGCCCTAGACCTGCTTAGAACAGATACTGACTGGGATCCCTGCGTTAGCTTGGATAGCAAAGCCTCTGGAGTCCCACAGCAGTTTTTCTTATCGCTGCTTTGCCCCATGACCGCTTTCTATCCCGCTACTGTTCAACCGGGCGCCCGCACCCTGCCGGGCCACTACTACGTCTCCTCCAGCCGTTTTGAGGCGGAGATTGAGCAGATTTTTTATCGGCAGTGGTTCTGCGTGGGGCGCAGTGCCGATCTGGCCCAACCTGGAGACTTTTTGCAGGTGCAGGTGCTCAGAGAAAGCCTGATCCTGGTACGGGATCCCAAGGGGCAAGCCCATGCCTTCTTCAACCACTGTCGCCATCGAGGAACCCGACTCTGCAGCGAGCTCCAAGGCCATTTTGCCGATGGGATCCTTTGCCCCTACCACGCCTGGCGCTATGGGCTGGACGGGCAATTGTTGGCAGCTCCCCAGATGCACGAGGTGGAAGACTTTCGCCGTGAAGACTATCCCCTCCACTCAGCCGCTTTGGTGGAATGGGAAGGCTTTGTCTGGGTCAATCTCAGCCGCCATCCTCAGCCCTTCGACGAGGTTTTTGCCCCATTGCAAGGCCGCTTCCGAGAGTGGAACCTGTCCGCTCTGCGGCGAGGCCATCGTATTGAATACCACGTTCAAGCCAATTGGAAATTGCTGTTTGAAAACTACTCTGAGTGCTACCACTGCCCGCTCATTCACCCAGAATTGGCCCGCCTTTCGCCGGCTCGCAGTGGTCGCAACGACTTGATGGAAGGCCCCTTTTTGGGCGGCTACATGTTGCTCAATCCAGATGTGACCAGCCTAAACATGAGTGGCCAACGCAGCTTGCCCCTGATCTCCACCGTGCGCGGAGAAAACCAACGGCGAGCCTACTACTACACCCTTATGCCCAATCTATTCTTGAGCCTGCAGCCGGACTATGTCATGACCCACACCCTGTGGCCCCAGGGATCCGACCGGACGCGGGTCGTCTGCGATTGGCTGTTTGAGCCGGAGACCCTGGCGCTGGATGGTTTTGATCCCAGCGAGGTGGTGGAATTGTGGGATCGCACCAATCGACAGGATTGGCACCTGTGCGAGCTCACCCAGCAAGGGGTGGGATCCCGTGCCTATGAAGCAGGGCCTCTTTCCCATGCAGAAGGGTTGCTGCAAGCCTTTGGGCGGGAATACCGCCGGCAGATGCAGGAGTTGGAAGAACAAAGCTGCTAAAAAAGTGTTAGGGACAGAGGGTTTTTGTTGATTGGGTTGCCGTTGGCGTTGTTAGGACGAAGTTCTTTGTAAGGTGCTTTGGGCTGAGGTTAACCACAATGTTGCGACTGTACGGGATCCCAACCTCCGGAAATTGCTACAAAGTGGAATTGCTCCTCAAGCAATTGGGGATCCCCTATGAGACGGTTGAAGTCAACTCCAGGGCCGGAGAAAACCGCCGCCCCGAGTACCTGGCCAAAAACCCTCTGGGCCAGATCCCGGCTTTGGAACTGGAAGATGGAACGGTCTTGGCCGAGTCCGCCGCGATCTTGGTCTACCTGGCAGAAGACACCCCCCTCTACGGCCAAAACAAGTTGGAACGGGCCGAGATTTTGAAGTGGTTGCTTTTTGAACAAACCCGCATCGCCCGCTACATCGCCACCACTCGCTTCTGGGTGCGGGCCGGCCAAGCAGAGGCCCATGCTGACGTGATCGCCCAGAACTTGAAATCTGGAACAGAGGCGCTGGAGATCATGGAAGGCCATCTGCAGGGGAAGGTGTTTTTTGTGGGCAACCGCTACACCATCGCCGATCTCGCCCTTTTCACCTACACCCATGTGGCGGAGCAGGGTGGGTTTGACCTTAAGCCCTTTCCCCAGATCCGAGCCTGGTGTCAGCGGGTGAAAGCCACCGACCGCTTCTTCCCCCTCCCCGGAGCCTAGAACGCCTTCCGCTAGTTGCTGGCTCCCTCCATGCCCTGCAGCAACTGGCCCAGATACCAAATATCAACCTCGCTGGCCACTTCCCCCTCAGCCAAGAAGGGCGTGCCATCTTGGAAGTTGAGCGGCCCCTTGAAGAGCTGAATGCTGCCATTCCCCAAGCCAGCAATAAACTCCTCCAGCTTGGCCTTGTCTTCCGGCTTCAGGGCTTCTCCCATGATGAACCCCGCCGAAGACGTGTCCGGGTTGTTGATGTCTGACCAGTCGATGGGCGGACGCAGGAATTGGCTCTCGAAGGTGCCCGCGCGAGCTGCCTCGATCAATTGCTTGTATCCTGGCCCCCAGTTGTAGTAGGAAACCCCCAGGCAAATTTCGGGCGCAAAGTTACAACCGCTGGCCAGGCCGTAGTGGGTGTAGCGCACTCGCTTTCCGGCCTCAGCAGCCCGCTTGCCTTGTACCGCCGCCTCCGGCGTATCCAACCCCGACATCACCACATCAAAGCCGCTGTTGTAAAAGTCATCGGCAACCTTGCTTGGATCCAAAGTAACCCCTGGAATGTTGAACCAGAAGCCAATCCAGGTCACCCGGAACTGCAACTCTTCAGGACGATCTCGGTAAGTTTCCCAGCAGTATTTGGCCCCCAAGTAAGCAGCAGCAGCGTAACGGCGGGTTTCATCGTTGATCAGAGGTCCCAATAGGCCAATTTTGCCGGTTTCGGAGCCCAGGGCTGCAGCACAGCCAGCCACCATGCGCATCGCTTCCATCTGGGGCATGATGTTGGCCAAGTTGGGCAGATCGATGTAATTTTTCCCCTCCTTCCAGGCCATGTCCCCAGAAGCATGGATAACCGCAATCTCGGGATGCTTGCGGGCCGTTTCAATCGCGTCGTCTTTGTGGTCATCAGAAGTAAAGATGATAACCTTGGCCCCTCGGGCGATCATGTCATCCGCCACCTGGGAGGCGCGCACATTGGGCCGATCCGCTGGGTTCACCTTATCCAGGTAATCAAACTCGACACCGGGCAACTTGGCCTTGACATATTCGCTGCCCTCCACATGGGCCTGGCTCCAGCCGCCATCCTGCATCGGCCCCACCAGCACCATGCCCACTTTGAAGGTCTCTTGCGCTGTTGTGGGGGTGGATCCCAGTAGAGCGGCGACTGCCAGGCCAATAGCCCAGCCTCTCGAGGGAGAAAAAGCGCGGGTAAGATTCCAGTTCACAGGCAGCTCCAACAGAACAGGGATCCAAAGCCGGAAGACTACATCCATCATCGGGATCCCGCTGCAGATCGCTGTATCTGAGAATACAAAAAGGCGCTTGGCAAACGACGTGGAAGCCAGCAGGGGCTCAGGGAGAAATTTATCGTTCCTTCAGTTCCCGCTGAATCTCCCGCTGGGTTTGCCGCTCTTTGATTGCCTGCCGCTTGTCGTGGAGCTTTTTGCCGCGGGCCACGCCCAGATGGGCTTTGATCCAGCCGCGGTTGAGCACCAGCTTGAGGGGAACCACGGTCAGGCCCTTTTGTTCCACCAAGCCCCGTAGGCGGTCGATCTCGCGGCGGTGCAGCAGCAACTTGCGGCGGCGGGTAGGGTCGTGGTTAAACACTTTGCTGGCGGTGTCATGGGGGGAGATGTGCAGATTGTGCAGCCATGCTTCCCCATCCCGAAAGAGGGCAAAAGCGTCTTGCAGGTTGGCTTTGCCCGCTCGTATCGATTTCACCTCTGTGCCGGTCAGTTGGATCCCGGCCTCATAGGTCTCCAAGATGTCGTACTCGAAGCGGGCGCGACGGTTGTCAACCAGGGTTTTGACGTTGGGATCCACAGCCATAGGCTTTCAGTAGACCAGAGGGCCTAACGAGAGGTCAGGGATCTCTCCAATTTTCGCACCGCCCGCCCAACCAAGCGCTCGGATTTGCCGCGCCAGAGAAAGCGAATGGGGGTACCGGTAAAGTCCAGGTTTTGCCGGAAGTGCTTTTCCAGGAAGCGGCGGTAGTTATCCTTAAACAAATCGGGATCGTTGACAAACAGAACAAAGGTGGGGGGCCGATCCGCCACCTGGGTGCCGTAGTAAATTCTGCCCTGCTTGCCCTGGCGGTTGGTGGGGGGCGATTGCCAGGCAAGAGCATCCTGGAGCACTTCGTTGACCACAGCGGTGGGAACCCGTTTGCGGTGGGCGGCCACCACGGTATTCACCTGCTCAAAGATTTTGTGGGTGCGTTGCCCGGTGAGGGCGCTGACAAACAGGAGCGGCGCCCATTCAATAAAGTAAAGCCTGTCGCGAATCTCGCGGGTGAACTCGTTGATGGTGTGGGTATCTTTGTTTTCTACTGCATCCCACTTGTTGACGACGACAACGCAGGCGCGGCCCTCTTCTTCGATGCGCCCGGCCAGCCTCTGATCCTGTTCGGTAACCCCCTCCAAAGCATCGATCACCAGCAGCACTGCATCCGAGCGCTGGATGGCCTTGAAGGCCCGGTTGATGCTGAAGAACTCAATGCCGTACTCCACGCGTTTTTTTTTGCGGATCCCGGCGGTATCGATGAGGCGATAGGGCTGCCCTTCCCAGGTGACCACGGTGTCGATGGCATCACGGGTGGTGCCGGAAATGGGGCTGACGATGGCCCGCTCGGATCCCACCAGGCGGTTGAGCAGGCTGGATTTGCCCACGTTGGGCCGCCCCACAATCGAGACGGCGATGGGATCTGGCTCGCCTGCGGCTTCTGCGGTCACTTCGGGCAAGTGAGCCAGCACCGCCTCCAACAGCTCGGCTACCCCATTGCCATGGATGCCGGAACAGGGGATCGGATCCCCCAGCCCCAGCTCCCAAAAGGCTGCTGCCTGAGCCAGGCCCATCTGCCCCGACTCGCACTTGTTTACGGCCACCACCACCGGTAGGGGTTGTTTGCGCAGCCAATCGGCCACTTCTGCATCGGCGGGTGTCAGTCCCTCTCGGCCATCCACTACAAAGATCACGGCCTGCGCCTCGGCCATGGCTGCCATCGCTTGCTGGCGAATGTGGGGCAGAAATTCGCTGTCATCCCCAAAAACCAGGCCGCCGGTGTCCACCACCCGCAAGCGGCGCCCGTTCCATTCCACCTCCTGGTACAGACGATCCCGGGTCACGCCGGGCTCATCGTGCACAATGGCCGAACGCACCCCCGCCATGCGGTTGACGAGGGTAGATTTGCCCACGTTGGGGCGGCCCACAATGGCCACAAGAGGTAGGGGCACTGTTGGCTCGTCGATAACTTGGGATATCTATCCTAGCTGTTCGGGATCCCGGATGCCCAAAGCCGCCAATCTCGATCATTGCTTTGGATGCAGGTCTGGCGGTAAGTTAGGTACCTATCCTCCCATCAGGCACCGGCTGTGCCCCTTCCCCATTCTTGCCATGAACCGCGCTCTCGTTCCCGCCCAGCGGCTGAACAAGCTGCCCGCCTATGTCTTCGCCCGCTTGGATGAGCTGAAGGCCCGCGCCCGCCAGCAGGGGTTGGATTTGATCGATCTGGGCATGGGCAACCCCGATGGCCCCACCCCACAGCCGGTGGTGGAGGCAGCCCAGGCGGCCATTGCGGATCCCGCCCACCATGGCTACCCGCCCTTTGAGGGCACGGCCAGCTTCCGCCAGGCGATCACGGATTGGTACTGGCGCCGCTACGGGGTGGAGCTGGATCCCAATGGAGAGGCGCTGCCTTTGCTGGGATCCAAAGAGGGGCTGACCCACCTGGCTCTGGCCTATGTGGATCCCGGAGATCTGGTGTTGGTGCCCAGCCCTGCCTATCCAGCCCATTTTCGCGGCCCCATGATTGCCGGCGGGCAGATCTACCCGATGATGCTGCGCCCGCAGAAGGGGTGGTTGATCGATCTGCAAGAAATACCGCCGGAAGTGGCCCAGCAAGCGCGGGTGCTCTACTTTAACTACCCCAACAACCCGACGGCGGCAGTTGCGCCCCGCTCTTTTTTTGAGGAGGTGGTGGAGTTTGCCCGCCGCTACGATCTCATCCTGGTGCACGACCTGTGCTATGCCGAGTTGGCTTTTGACGGCTACCGGCCCACCAGCCTGCTGCAGATCCCAGGCGCCAAGGACTTGGCAGTGGAGTTCCACACCCTCTCCAAAACCTACAACATGGCCGGCTGGCGGGTGGGATTTGTGGTGGGCAATCGCCAGATCATCCAGAGCTTGCGCACCCTGAAAACCAATCTCGACTACGGCATTTTTGCCGCCATCCAAAAGGCCGCCGAAACTGCCCTGCGCCTGCCGGATAGCTACCTGGAGCAGGTACAAGAGCGCTACCGCCGCCGGCGCGACTATCTGATCGGCCGCCTAGCGGAGTTGGGCTGGCGGATCGAGCCGCCACGGGCGACGATGTATCTCTGGATCCCTACCCCCCGCGCTGCCGACGGCACCCCTGAGGGATCGACGGAGTTTGCCCTGCGGGTGCTGGAATCTACAGGCGTGGTCGTAACCCCCGGCAGCGCTTTTGGAGAGGGAGGAGAGGGCTACGTGCGGATTAGCCTAATTGCCGATTGCGAGCGCATAGGTCAGGCTATCGATCGCTGGGCGGAAGCTGGGATCCGCTACTGCTGAGCCTCAGTCTTGCGGGAGTTGGTACTGCTCCACAATCCGCCGGGCAAAGGGGGGCACGTGCTGCTCCAACTTCTGGGGATAGTGGCGGCGCACGTAGAGGTAGTTGCGGGTGAAGTGGGAATCGATGGAGAAGCGGGCATATTCCAGGCCGCGCGGCCCAAAGCGCTGGATTGCCGCCCCCAAGAGGCGAGCCAGCCACATTGGCAAACTCAGGGCTTGGTCGTAGGCAGGGATCCCCTGCTGCACTGCCGCCCTCCGGGATCCCTGCGAGATCACCGGTTGGGTTTCCAGCTCCTCCCAGACTAAGTCCAACAGCTCTTGCCCCCGCTGATTGCGCACCAGCAGCCACTGCCAGCCCAAGGGGGATCCCATGTAGCCCACCACCAGATCTGCCAGAGCATTCACATAGTCAAAACAACTGAGGCAGGAGGGGGCAAACACGTCCTTGAGTTCTTTGGTCTTGAGGCCGAAGAAGGGCACCTTTTCCACCGAGCCATCTTCGTGTTTGAAGTGGATGTGGAAGTCTTGCATAAACTCGTAGTGCACCACCGTCTGTGGGGAGCGGCTGGTGGTTTCTAGAAACTTTTGCAGCCCGGCACGGCTGACATTGTCCACACAGGGCGTGCCCAACACGTACAGCTTCTCCAGGCCCAGTTTTTTTTCCACCGCCCGCAAAGCCTGAATTTGGCAGCCCACCCCGATCACCAATAGGCGCTTGAGGCCGCTTTGCTCCACCTGCTCCAACACAGACAAGTTGGGAGAAAGAGTTGGCTTGTTAACTCGCGCCGCCCAGACCGCTTCGGGGGTACGGGCCAGGATGGGCCGTGGCTGAAAGCGATCCCGCTCATCCGCCTGCACGCACACCACCCCTTCCACCAAGCCAGTGGTGAGGGCCTTCATGCCAATGCTGCTGACAATGCCCGTCCACTGGGCCCCCGGGATCGGATCCCGCTTGCGGGCTGTGTACATCGCCTCGTAGACACCGAAGTAATCGGTATCAGTGACGGCAAGGGATCCTGAGCGCAGCGATTCCCGGGATCGCCCGTGGGTCTGTTCTTCCAACTGGGTCAGTTGCTGGTCCAAGAAGGCACAGGCTTCTTTGACGTGGGCCACGTAGCGGGTATCGCAGAGGCCGCACTGGCTGCACAGCTCTTTGGCCGGATAGCGGCCGGAACGGATGGGCTGGGCTGGACGCGGTGAACGGGATCCCATGATTTCTAGTGTTTGCGTAAGCGGAATGGAGTCCAATGGATCTTTTGAGCTTTGCTATTTAAGCTTTCTTTGAGATCTAAAGACACAGGCACCTCAGGCGTTCGCAGCAACGGCAACCAAGGTGCTCTCTTCAGTTTGCGGCCAAAACGGCAGATAGCGGCAAAGAACTTCGAGGGATCCCTGCTAAAGGAGCGCAAAATTTCAGAGCCTCTATAGATTGCTGTAGCGTTCTTCGGCCCAGGGTTCACCGCCCATGTAGTAGCCGTTGCTCCCCCAAAAGCCCAGCTGATCTTAGGGGGGAAACTCCAGGCATATGGGTGAGGGATCAAAGTGCGCACCGGCCCTACCGGGAGCGGTTGTCCTTCCAGGGTATGAACCAGGTAGTTTTCGGGGCGGATGAACTCCTCCAGAGTCAGGTTGGTGGTGTAGCCGCCATAACAGTGTTGCATCACCGCCTTGGCCTCAGGAGCAATGGATACCAACTGCAACCCATCCGGGATCCACACCCCTGTCCAGTTGACATCCTCCATCTCCTTTCGGTACAACGCAAAGACTGGAGACACGGCACAGCTTGCCCACTGCTGTCGCCCCCATCCAGCCCCACCACTTGGCCGGTGTACTCCGTCATCCAAGGCTTGGTACTGCGCTGGAGTGGCCTTGAGGAGTTTGGCATCTCCGACCAGCGTGGGTGTATCTTAATTGCAGGTCTAACAGGGCAAAAGCCGTCCTGGAAGGGCGGGGCTTTGGACCTAGCTTTTTGGTAAAGGTATGCGCTCTAGGGTGGAATCTTGTCCGTGACGGGCCTGTAGGATCGGGTCAACCGGGAACGAGGACTGGCGCTGCTTCAGGATCGGGGAGAATGGATCCCTGTTGGAGCCTGTGAATGGCTGCCGGGGATAGGGGAGAAGAGCCCGGAAGGAACTCCGTCCCGCTAACCCAAGCGGGTGAGGTTGATAAGGCCGACTGGTGGAACTGAGTTGAGCAATTTTGGGGTGCAGAGCGTGTTGTCGATGAACCTATGGAGTGCAGGGCTGTTGGGCCTTACCTTCAGCTCACCGGGAGAATTTGTCTTCCGCTTTCCCCCCGGCACCCCGCTGGTGGGAGGGCTGGGCCTACGCTGGTATGGCCTATTGATGGCAGTGGCCGTGTTGGTCGGCTTGATCTTGACCAAAGCGTTGGCAGAATCTCGTCATCTAGAGAAAGAGCCTGGCAAAGCCAGTGAACGAGTGGAGCTACTGGCCCTGTGGTTGGTAATATCTGGGTTTCTGGGCGCCCGCCTCTACTACGTCCTCACCCACTGGTCAGAGTTCCAAGACAACCCCCTCTCGGCCTTTGCCATTTGGCAGGGGGGTCTCATCATCCACGGTGGGGTGTTGGCCGGCGCGCTTGCCCTTTACCTCTATTGCCGCACCACCGGGATCAACGGCTGGAAGTACGCCGATGTGCTCACGCCGGGGTTGATTTTGGGCCAAGCCATCGGGCGCTGGGGTAACTTTTTCAACTCTGAGGCCTACGGTGCCCCTATTCCTCCCGACAGCCCTTGGCCGCTGCGGGTGTACATTCCTCCCCAAGCCCGCGAGCCGGAATACAGCCAATTTGAGTTTTTTCACCCCATCTTTTTTTACGAAAGCGTCCTCAACCTGCTTCTATTTGCCCTCTTGATGGGAATGTTCTGGCGCTTTCCCAAACTCAAAGATGGCACTTGGGTTTGGACCTATGTTGTCGGCTATAGCCTGATCCGCATCCCCTACGAAATCTTGCGCGTGTCGGCGGTGGCCTATCTGCCGGGAACTGCCATCAAGGCTGCCTACGTGGCCAGCGCCTTGGGCCTAGTGCTTGGGATCGGCATGCTGATCTACATGTACCGGCTGCGCTATGATCCCGACCTAGAACGATTAGCAGCTTGGTTGGCCGAGCAGGCAGGGCTGGAGCTGGAAACAGCTTCAGACCTTGTGCAGCGGGCTTGGGCCATCCAGCAACAACACCGCCGCGCCGACCTGTTGGATCGTGTTACCCTAGCCATGCCCCACTTTCCCAGCGCCCTTGCCCCCCACCTCTCTCTGGCTCGACGGGAGCTGCTGATGCGGCAACTGTTCTGCGGTCTGGAAGGGCGGGATCCCACTGAGGAAGGGCTGGCCCAAGCAAGCTAGCGCCGGGGCCTCAGGCTATGTCAGGTTATACCCAAACTACCCCCTCAGGTCTTTAGACTTTGCAACCACTTTTCCAGAGCGCGGATGGGGGTCCGATCTCGGTAGACGCGCTCCTGGCGCCTCTTCACCTGTTGGCCCATTTGCTCTCGCCACTCTGGATCCAAGCCCAACTGACTGGCAATCTGGACGTATTCATCGAGGGTGTGGGCGATGGTATCCAGGATCCCCATCTGCTGCAGGATGGCGTAGGTGTGGCGGCCCCGCAGCAGGGATCCGGGCAAGGTGACGATGGGCAGGCCGTGGGGCAGGGCTTCCAGGGTGGTGTTGCCCCCTGACCAGCCGAGGCTATCCAGGTAAATATCCCCCAGGGCGTTGTAGGCGGCATATTCTGCAGGCGAGAGTTCCGGTAGGAGCACCACATACTCTTCGGCAGCTAGGTCATAGGCCTGAAAGGCTCGTCGCAGCCGCTGCCAAAAGCGCTCGCGGATCCCTTGGGAGAGGCGGCCCCGCAAAAATAGAAATTGACACTTCCCCACTTCCCGGGCGATGCGGGGGAACACCTCGTCGTACTGAGGTAAGTACTTGAATAGGGATTGGGCGCAGAGGTAAAGCACCCTGTCGGGATCCACCCCCCAAGCTTGCCAGTCCACAGGGGCGGGGTCAACTTCTAGGGGAATATAGTAGGTGCCGATGCCAGGCAGGGGCAGGAGCTGCTCGGTGTAATGGCCGGCCCCGTCCGGCGGCTCCATCAGCTCGCTGCTGAGGAAAACGTCTATTGTCGGCAGGCCAGAAGTTTGCGGGTGGCCCCAGGCCATCGCCTGTACCGGCGCCAAGCGGAGGGCGGCCAGTTGGGCACAGACCGGGTCAATGCCCACTTCCGGGTAGAGGAGCACATCCAGCTGTGCCTCTCGAATAGCCGCTTGCCATTCTTCTATGCTGCGGGATCCGGCCACAAAGTGCTCAAAACGAGGGGGCAGGGAGCACGTGACCTCATCTTGGATGACCGAGGTGTGGAAGCCGTAGAGGGCCACTTGAGCACGATCCAGGGCTTCTACCCAGCCGCGAGTCAGGATCTTCCAAACGGAGTGATCCCGAAACAGGCCGGAGACAATGCCCACCCGCACTCGGCCAGGATGTCGCTGCCAGAGGACGGAGGGCTGGGGATAGCGGGCCGCCATCACGTCCCTCACCAAGGATCCGTAGAGCTGCTGCAGATCGCGGTCGTTCTGGCCTTGGTAGGGCAAAAAGAAGGGTTGGACGGAGCCGATCCCGGCAGCTGCTCGCTCCAGGGTTTCGGGATCCCGCGGCAGGTGTTCCCAGCGGCCCTTCACCTGTTGTAGGGCTTGGCGGTAGCGCTCCCGAGCCACGGAAACTTGGTCTGCCGAGGCGTACAGCAAGGGCAACTGGCTAACACACCAGCCCAGGGCCGCGGCCAAGTCGGCGGGATCCGCTTGCCAGAGTTGGTAGAACAGCTCCGCCGCTTCCTCCTCCCGGCCACAATCCCGCAGCAGGATGGCCAGGGTGTAGGCGGCATCGGCAAAGTCCGGCTGCAGCTCCAGGGCCTGTCCCAAGGGGACAAGGGCCGCCTCCAAATCCCCCTGCTGCCGCAGCACCAGCCCCAGCTGGTACAAAACTTCCGCGTCCGGCCCCCCCTGCTCTAGGGCCAGTTGCAGGTGAGTTTTCGCCTCCGCCAGCTGCCCCGCCTGCTTGAGAACAATTCCCAAATTAAAGTGGGCGTCGGGAAACCATGGCTGGTGGGCAAGGGCCTGCCGGATCAGGGCAATCGCGTCGTCCAGGGATCCCTGTTGCTGCCGACAGACCCCCAAGAGGTGCAGTGCCTCGGGGTGGGTGGGCTGGGCTTGCAGCACCTGCTGGTAAAGTGAGACAGCCTGTGGCCATTGCCCTGCCTGGTGATGGCGAACGGCTTGGGCCAACAGACGCTGCAGGTGCTCTCCTCTGTCCTTTCCAGCTCTGCCTAGGCCAAAGCCTTTCCCCGGTCCAGACACAGTGAGCTCCTCTCGCCGGCGGATCCTGGGCCTCTACCCCATCAGCCGTTGGGGAAATTGAGAAAGCCCGCCAAGGCCGGAGCAATCGGCAACAGGGTCATGACCATCAAAAAGAGGGCCAGCAATGCCAAAGCATCCCGCTGACCGTCGGTTTCAGTAATCTCATCCTGCGGTGGACGCTCTGGCTCGCGGGCGATGAACAGGATCAGCAGCGCCCAGTAGAGGGCCAAGACGTTGCTGATGGCCGCCACCGCCAAGGCAATCAGGGTGATGAAGGTGGCGCGGGCCGCCGTCTTCCGCCCGTACACCGCCTGCACAATGCGACCCCCGTCCAGCTGCCCTGCCGGCAGCAGGCTCAAGGCGGTGATTGCCAGGCCAATCCAGCCCACGGCAACAAAAGGATGAATGGGAACCAGCTCCGCCTGCAACTGGGATCCCAGCACCAGCCGCGCTAGGGTGCCTACCAGGATGGAGCTGCGGAAGATCTCCGTGGGCACATACAGACCCTCGGAGCCGGAGAGCTTCAGGCCAGCCAAGAGCACCAGCAGCGACAGGATCCCGCTCGCTGCCGGGCCGGCAAAGGCAATGTCGAAGAGGGCCTTGCGGCTGGGCACTGGCGATTGGATGCGGTTTAGGGATCCCAGCGTGCCGATCCCCAAGCTGGGGATAACAAAAGCAGGGCTGAGGCGCACGCCGTACTTGCCCGCCATCCAGCGGTGTCCGGTCTCATGCACCAGCAAGATGGCGAAGATCCCGGCCGCCACCGGCAGGGCTTCCACCCAGCGCCCTGGCGCATCCAACAGCCGGAAGCCCAAGAGATTGGCTCCCACCTCCAGGGTGGCAAGAAAGCTAGCCAGCAGCAAGCCGGCTGCCAGGATCTGCGCCCCTCTTGAGGCGCGGTAGTTGACAATCTCATCCGGCAAGACCACCACCGCCGGCTTTTCGGAGGCATCTTCCACCAAAAACAGTTGGTAGCGGCTGCCCAGCCGCTCCTTTAGCCTTCCCAAAAGCAGCGGCACCACTACCTCCGCCTCCCCGCGCAGGTTGCCCTTGAAGATTGCCCCCTCTCCGTAGGGTATGGTCTCGGTAACGAAGAAGGTGTCCAGGCTGAAGATGGACTGAATGGCCTGCAGATCCTCAGCGGAGATCCTGCGCAGAACCACCGTTGGCTCCGCCGAAGCCTGCGCCGGCGATTCTGCTGCAACTTCTGGCTGCTCCTCCAACTGGGCCAGCTGCTGCCGCCGCGCCTGCAGCTCCTGCTGGGCCAACTGGCGGGTCTTGCGCCCCACGGCAATGTAGAGCCCCGTAAACACCAGCAACAGCAGCAGGAAACCGGCAAAGTTGAGGTAGATTCCCAGCAGCAACAGCCCTAGGAAGACCACCCAGGGCAGCAGCAGCAGGGATCCCTGTAACCACACCCAGACGGCCAAGGATCCCCGTCGGCGAGCCCGCCAAAATCCCCAACCCAAAAAGGCCAGCGTTCCCAGCAAAAAGAGCGGCGTAATCTCAGCGGCAATGTTCATGGCTGACCTATGAGGCTGTACGGGTACCAAGCTGAGGGCAAGACGGCTCAAGCAGAAACAGCCGTTCCTTCAAAACGGGGCTCCGGCTGCTCCCACAGGTAGAAGCCAGCTTTCCGAGGTTTCAGGAGGAACAGCCGCAAAAACTGATAGAAGTTATCCAAGTAGAGGGGCATCTTGCGCAAACCCTTGAAGGGGCCGGCTCCCCGGGCAATCTCCCTCAGCTTGGCGTTGTTGGCCACACACTTCTGCAGCCGCCGCACAAACTCAGGGTTTTCCACATCCAACACCACCGGGAACACCTTGGCCGCCTCGCGGTTGGTCTTGTAGATTACCTCCATGTCATAAGTATGGGGATCCAGCCCGATGAGGCGGTAGAAATCCGGGCGCTCTCCCACATCGTTGAGGTACATAGTGGCGAACACCGACAGCAAGAAGAAACGGCACCACAGCTTGGCCACCCATCCCTTGAGCAGCCGCGGCTGGCTTAGGAGCATGAGCGCGAAGAAATCGCCGTGGCGGTTCTCGTCCTGGCACCAGTTCTTGAAGAAGTTGAAGATGGGGTAGATGCGGTCTTCGGGATGGGCCTCCAGGTGGCGGTAGATGAGGATGTAGCGCCAGTAGCCAATCTTCTCCGAGAGATAGGTGGCATAGAAGATGAAACGCGGCGCGAAATAGGTATAGGACTTGTGCTTGGTCAAAAAGCTCAGGTCGAAGGCCATGTTGAAGTCGCCCATGGCGCGGTTCAGAAAGCCGGCATGGCGGGCCTCATCGCGGCTCATCAGGGCAAAGCACTCGGCCAAAACGGGGTTGGTCTCTTTTAGCTTGCGCGACAGCTCCTTGTAGAGGAGAAAACCGGAGAACTCGGCTGTACAGGAGCGCTCCAAGAACTCCACAAACAACCGGCGCGCCTGCGGATCCAGGCGGCTTTCCCAGTCTTGGTTGAACTCCTCACCCCGGACGAAGTGATGGCGGTTGTAGTCGGCGCGAAACTCCTGCAGGATGGCCCGGAAATCGGCCTCTCGATCCCCTAAGCCCATTTTGCCGATGGCCTCGAAATCGGTGGTGTAGAAGCGCGGCGTTAGGATGGTCTCGGTGGGCACTCGCGCTTGAGTTTGAGCAGCTTGCAAACTGGGACTCATAGTGATTTAAAGCGGATGAAAAGGCCAGGTATACTCTCGCAGTTTACCAGCCTCTCTGGCCGTCGTGGGGATAAGAAGTGTTACCGGCAGGCTCTGAGAGATCCTTAAGACTCCACTGCCAGCGGCTGGGATCGCAAGGGATCCGTCAGCTCGCTGCCCTCCTCCGAAGGCGGGATCACCTGCCAAAACAGAGGCAAGCAGGATTCCCAATTTTGCAGAATGCGCTCCGCTTTGGGGGAATGGGTGCGGCGATAGTGCTCTTGGATCAGGCTCTTCAGTTGTGCCTCTGCTGCTGCTGTCTGCACCCGCTGAATGCGCACGATCTCCCCGTTGACCTTGGCGGGGAAGTTGCCCTCCTCATCCAGCACATAGGCCAGGCCGCCGGTCATCCCAGCCCCCAAGTTGCGGCCCACCCGCCCCAGCACCACCACCACCCCACCGGTCATGTACTCGCAGCAGTGGTCGCCGGATCCCTCGATCACCGCCTGCGCTCCCGAGTTGCGCACCGCAAAGCGTTCCCCCGCCTGGCCGTTGGCAAACAGGGATCCGCCCGTGGCCCCGTACAAACAGGTGTTGCCCAGGATTACATTTTCCGCCGGATCGCGGGGCGCCTCAGGGGGAGCCAGGATGACGATCTCGCCGCCACACATGCTCTTGCCCACGTAGTCATTCGCTTCTCCTGTCAGGGTCAGGCGCATCCCCGCCAGTGTAAAAGCGCCAAAGCTCTGGCCGGCGCTGCCGACAAAGCGCAGATCCAACTGCCCCCCCTGTTGGGCGAAGCCGGTATCTCCGTACAAGCGGGCCAAGGTTCCGGCAATGCGCCCGCCCACACAGCGGTCGGTGTTGGCGATAGGGATCTCCACCGTGGCCGTGCCGCAGGTTTCCACCGCCTTCTGCACCTCCGGCTGAGCCAGGATCTGCTCATCCAGCACCGGGCCGTTGGAATGCACCGGCTCATGCTCCAACCAGTCGGGCAGGGTGTTGGGATCAAAACCGGGGGGAGTTCGCAGCAGACACTCCAAGTTCAAGGATGGGGTTTTCTGGAGAACGGCATCGGCCCGCGGACAGAGCAGATCCACCCGTCCAATCACCTCCTTCAGAGAGCGGTAGCCCAGTTGCGCTAAGACTTGGCGCACCTCCTCCGCCACAAAGGTGAAGAAGGTCACCACGTGATCTGGCGTGCCGGGGAAGCGCTTGCGCAACTCCTCCTTCTGGCTGGTCACTCCCACAGGGCAGTTGTTGGTGTGGCACACCCGCGCCATGATGCACCCCTCCGCAATCATGGCCACCGTGCCAAAGCCAAACTCTTCTGCCCCCAGCATGGCCGCCATCACCACTTCCCAACCCGTGCGAATGCCGCCATCCACCCGCAGGATGGAGCGCTGCCGTAGGCCGTTTTCCAGCAGGGTATGATGCACCTCCACCAGGCCCAACTCCCAAGGTGCCCCGGCATGTTTGATGGAGCTCAGGGGGGAAGCCCCGGTGCCCCCTTCATGGCCGGAGATTTGGATGATGTCGGCGTTGGCCTTGGCTACTCCTGCCGCCACCGTGCCGATGCCCACCTCCGCCACCAGCTTCACCGACACCTGGGCCTGGGGGTTGACCTGGTGCAAGTCGAAGATCAACTGCGCCAGATCTTCAATGGAGTAGATGTCGTGGTGGGGCGGCGGCGAGATCAAGGTCACCCCCGGCTTGGAGCGGCGCAGCTTGGCGATGTAGGGACTCACCTTTTTGCCCGGCAGTTGCCCCCCCTCGCCCGGCTTGGCCCCCTGGGCAATTTTGATCTCAATTTGCCGCGCGTTGAGCAAATACTCCGGTGTCACGCCAAAGCGGCCCGAGGCCACCTGCTTCACCGCCGAGCTGGCGTTGTCCCCCATGCGCAGCCCCTTCAGGTGGGGAAAGCGGGCCGAGGTGCCATCTGGGCCTACATCGGTGATGGGGAGGTATCGTTCCGGATCTTCCCCGCCTTCACCGGAGTTGGACTTGCCGCCGATGCGGTTCATGGCAATGGCCAGGGTCTCGTGGGCCTCGCGGCTGAGGGCCCCCAAGGACATCCCACCTGTGGCAAAGCGTTTGAAAATCTCCGACACCGGTTCCACTTCCTCCAAGGGAATGGGATCCCGGTCGCTGCGGAAATCCAGCAGGTCTCGCAACGCGGTGGGGGTGCGGCTGCGCAGGTGCGCCCTGTAGATCTCATAGTGGGCAGGCTGACCCGATTCGATGGCCTTGTGCAGCAGTTTGGCCATTTCTGGGCTGTTGATGTGGTATTCGCCTTTGGGCCGCGCCTGGATAAAGCCAAAGTTCTCCAGCTTTTTCGAGGTGAGTTCGGGAAAGGCCCGCTGGTGATTCACCATGCCCTCGCGGGCCAGATCCGCCAGCGTCATGCCTCCCACCCGCGACACCGTGCCGCGGAAGGCCAGATCGATCACCTCTTGGCTCAGGCCAATGGCCTCGAAAATCTGCGCTCCGTGGTAGCTGGAGAGCAGAGAAATGCCCATTTTGGAAAGAATCTTGAGCAGCCCTGCCTCAATGGCGGCGCGGTACTTCAGTTGCACCTCGGCCAGGGAAAGCTGGGGCAACTTGCCGGCAGCCATCTGGGTTTGCGTCTTGGGCTTGTGCCACCACTGCCGCACAGCTTCATAGGCCAGATAAGGACAAACGGCGCTGGCCCCGTAGCCGATCAAGCAGGCAAAGTGGTGGGTGCTCCAGCATTGGGCAGTCTCCACCACCAGGGAAGCGCGTAGGCGCAGCCCCTCCTGGATGAGGTGATGGTGGATGGCGCCCACCGCCAACAGAGGTGGGATCAGAGCCTGCTCGGCATCAAGGCCGCGATCCGAGAGGATTAAAATCTCAGCTCCCCCCCGCACTGCCTGAGCCGCCTGCTGGCAGAGGGCCCGTACCTGGACCTCCAGTCCTTCTGGGCCGGCAGCCACCGGATAGAGAATCGGGAGCGTGTGGCAGGGAAAAGGGGTATGCTGCAGAGCGGCCAGCTCCGCTTCGTTGAGCACCGGGCTGCGCAACTGCAACAGGCGGGCATGCTCAGGGCGGATCTCCAGCAGGTTGCCCTTGGATCCCAGATACACATCCAAAGACATCACCAGGCTCTCCCGCAGGGGATCGATGGCAGGGTTGGTGACCTGGGCAAAGCGCTGCTTGAAATAGTCGTAGAGGGGATGAGGCTGGGTGGACAGCACAGCCAGCGGCGCATCATCCCCCATGCTGAAGGTGGGCTCCTTGCCCGTAGCCGCCATCTCCTCGATGATCATCTCCACATCTTCTGAGGAGTACCCGAAGGCGGTTTGGGCTTGTAACAGTTGTTCTTCCGAGAGGTGAGGGGTATTTTCAAAGCCTTGGGTGCTGAGCTGAACGCGATGGGCTTTGAGCCATTCGCCGTAGGGGTGCTGGGCTGCCACCTGGGTTTTGATCTCCCAGTTTTTGCAGATTTGCCCGCTCTGCAGATCCACCGTCAGCATCTGCCCCGGGCCTAGCCGCCCTTTTTCCAAAATGTCGGTCTCCGGCAGAGGAACCACGCCAGCTTCCGAGGCCACCACCAGCAGACCATCGCGGCTGCGAGCGTAGCGGGCTGGGCGCAGGCCATTGCGATCCAACGTGGCCCCGATGGTTTTGCCGTCGCAGAAAACCACCATCGCCGGGCCATCCCAAGGCTCCTGCAGGCCGCCGAAGAACTCGTAGAAATCCACCACTTCCGGGTGATTCTGCAGTTCTGGCTGGTTGCGATAGGCTTCCGGGATCAGCACCATCATCGCCTGCTGAGTGGAGTAGCCCGACTGAATCAACAGCTCAAACACAGCGTCCAGACCTGCTGAGTCGCTGGTGCCCGGGTCAATAATCGGCTTCAGATCCTCGACCGCTGTACCCCAGCGGGGATGGGAAAGGGTTTGTTCGCGGGCGGCCATCCAGTTGACATTGCCCAGGTAGGTGTTGATCTCGCCGTTGTGGCAGAGGTAGCGGAAAGGCTGAGCCAGCGACCAACGCGGCAGGGTATTGGTGCTGAAGCGGCGGTGGTAGGTGGCGTAGGTGGTGGTGTAGAGGGGGTTTTGCAGATCTCGATAAAACTGGCCCAGAACCGACGATTGCACCATGCCTTTGTAAACGACAACCCGGCAGGACAAAGAGGCAAAATACAGAGCATAAAAGCCAAACCGAGCCTCTACCCGCCGCCGAATGCGCCGCCGCAACAGATAGAGCTGCTGCTCTAGCTCGTCTCCTTCCAGCGTGGGATGGGTGAGGAGCATCTGCCAAATGGAGGGCATGGTCTGCCGCGCCATCGGCCCCAGGCAATTGGGATTGACCGGTACCTGCCGCCAAACCACCCGCTGCCAGTCGGTGGTGGTCAAGTACTCATCGATCACCTGCTGCACCGCCTGACACTCAGCAGGATCCTGAGGCAAAA
Organism: Synechococcus sp. W60.1; assembly: GCF_047461575.1. Taxonomy (NCBI): domain Bacteria; kingdom Bacillati; phylum Cyanobacteriota; class Cyanophyceae; order Synechococcales; family Synechococcaceae; genus Synechococcus; species Synechococcus sp. W60.1. Next base: position 111,099 of record NZ_JANSHL010000003.1, read on the forward strand.
AGACCATCCCCACCGCGCTGTGAGTGGGATCCCAAGCTCGAATTTCTTCCCTCTCTGCCTGCAACAGCGACCAGGGGATTGCCGTTGCAATGCCCGCCCCATCACCGCTCTGGCCGTCGCCGCCACAGCCACCCCGATGTTCCATACAGGTGAGGGCCTGAAGGGTTTTCTGCAAGAGGTCGTGGCTGGCTCTCCCCTGCTGACTCACCAAAAAGCCGACCCCGCAAGCATCCCGCTCTTGAAAGTGCCAGTTTTCCTGCAGGATAGGGGCCGAGACCTGAGAGGGATGGGGATTCATAGGAGTAAAAACAGTTTGGAATAAATCACGCTTTCAGAGGTGGAAAACCAGCATATCGCACTCCAATCCGACAGGAAAAGGGGGGCAGTCTCAAGTCACGGCTGGCTCTTGCCAACAGGGCAACCGTTGGGGCAATCGGCTCAGCGAAGTAAAGACAAAAAAGCTCGCCATGAACAGATTTTTCGAGTTTCTTCTGCAGCTTTCCCCGACGGACTGCGGACGATCTGAGAAAGCTAGGGCGAATGCGCCAGCTCACACCGGCTCCGCTCGCTGGCAACTGGCCCTGTGGAGAACTGCGGTAGGGAGACAGCCGTAGGGTATGTCCAGGAAGAGGGCAACCCCACAGATGTACAACAGATGTACAAAGTCAGGCGTGCAACGGTCTATCGCTGGCTGAACCTAGAAGACCTCAGGCCGACAAAAGTCAAGACCCAGAAGCCAAAGGTAGACTTGGCCGCCCTGCAGCAAGACATAGGCCAGGATCCAGGAGCTCAATTGTAAGGATAGAGCTCAGAGATTCGGGTCGCGCCAGCGGGACGGAGCCCTTGCCCTATTGACTATACTGGTGGTGCTCTGGGAGCAATGATACTATTACCCTAGATTTTTCGTGTTTCTGAGTAAGCTCATGCTGACTTGCCCAAGCCGTCATTCTTTTAACTTAGATACGACAAGATCCATAATGGAAAGCAGCATTATCGATGCCAGGATTGTCACAGGCAACTTATACCTGAATCTACTCAAAAGATTGTCTCAGAAGTCAATATATCCCTAGTTAATAAACTTAAGCGACTTTCCATTGCTGCTATACCTTATGTAAATGAACTACCAGAACTCTGGACAAAATTATGTTAATCACAAATCAACTTATCCTTCCCAAATCATGGAGGTCTACCCGTCAAAAGAGGTACTTTGATCCTGCGATGCGACGAGCTATTGCCATTTGTGCTAGCAGGTTGGAGCTTGAAAGCAGGACGAGCTTCCCAAACTTGTTCAGAATGATTGTTCAGAATGACTGTGTCTCCACATGGGTTGGAGTCAGTGTTGCCGAGAAAAGCCATATCCTTGCTAGATTGAAGTCATGGGATCCCTGACTCTACCCGGTAGAACTGAACTTTATGACCGTCCCTCTGATTCACAGCCGTGACGTTCTAGAGAGCCGTCTCAAGGAGATTCCTGCTGAACCCGGCGTATATTTAATGCGAGATGCCACGGATCAGATCCTCTATGTAGGCAAGTCCAAGAAATTGCGCTCTCGAGTGCGATCTTATTTCCGCTTCACCGGCGACCTGTCCCCTCGCATTCAGCGCATGGTAGCTCAGGTTTGCGAGATCGAGTTTATCGTAACCGACAATGAAAGTGAAGCCCTAGCCCTAGAAGACAATCTGATTAAGACCCATCAGCCCCCTTATAATGTTCTCCTTAAGGACGATAAAAAGTATCCCTATTTGTGTATTACCTGGTCGGAGCCTTATCCCCAGCTTTACATCACCCGCCATCGTCGCCTTGATCGGAATCAAGATAAATATTACGGCCCCTACACGGATGTTGGTCTATTGCGCCACACCCTTGGACTGGTCAAACGGATTTTTCCCTTGCGCCAACGGCCCAAACCTCTGTACAAAGATCGCACCTGTTTGAACTACGACATTGGGCGCTGCCCCGGGGTATGCCAAGGCTTGATCAGCCCAGAAGAGTATCGCAAAACGCTGACTCAAGTGGCCATGATCTTCCAAGGCCAGACAGATGAGCTGATCCGAGAGCTGCAGGAGAAGATGATCCAGGCCGCCGAACAGGAAAATTATGAGGCAGCCGCACGATATCGGGATCAAATTCGTGGTCTGGAACAATTGGGAGAATCCCAGAAGGTCTCTTTGCCTAACTCTACCGTCAGCCGTGATGCTCTGGCCTTGGCCATGAATGATTCACGAGCCTGCATTCAATTGTTTCAGGTGCGGGCAGGCAAGTTGGTGGGGCGGCTGGGGTTTGTGGCCGAAAACCGCGGTGACGACCCAGGCCTTATCTTGCAGCGGGCTTTACAAGAGCATTATCAATACTGCGATCCGGTGGAAATTCCCTCTGAGATTTTGACCCAGTATGAATTGCCCGATCACGATTTTCTGGAGTCTTGGCTGAGTCAGAAAAAAGGCCGCAAGGTCAGCCTTGTTGCCCCCCAACGGCAGAGCAAAGCCGAGCTGATCGAGTTGGTTGAGCGGAATGCACAACTGGAGCTAACCCGCACTCAGCGCTTGGCGGATCGGGATGCCGCGGCCTTGGAGCGCTTGGCAGAAGTCTTGGATTTGCCGGATGTGCCCCGCCGTCTAGAAGCCTACGATATTTCCCACATCCAGGGATCCGATGCTGTGGCCAGTCAGGTGGTGTTTATCGATGGCCTGCCTGCCAAACAGCACTACCGCCGCTACAAGATTCGCAACCCTGAGGTGCGCCCCGGTCGTTCTGATGATTTTGCCAGCCATGCGGAAGTGGTCCGGCGTCGCTTCAGCAAAATGACCCCTGAGGATCAGCCGGATTTGGTGCTCATCGACGGGGGCAAGGGGCAGTTGTCGGCAGTCATGGCCGTCTTGGCAGATTTAGGGCTGGATCACCTGCCGGTAATTGCCTTGGCCAAACGAGAAGAAGAGATCTTTCTGCCGGGGGATCCTGTGCCCTTGCGGTTGCCGGCCCAAGATCCGGCTCGCTTGTTGTTGCAACGCCTGCGAGATGAGGCCCACCGATTTGCCCTCGCCTTTCATCGCCAGCAACGGAAAGCGCGTCAACATGCCTCTACGCTGGACGAGATCCCCGGCTTGGGCAAGTATCGGCAAAAGCTGCTGATGGAAGAATTTCGGTCGATTGCCCGCATTCAGGTGGCCTCAGAAGACCAGTTGGCTCAAGTGCCCGGCATTGGCCCGAAGATTGCCCGGCAGATTTACCGCTACTTTCACCCGGAAACTCAGGCGGAATCCCCGGAGACAGCGCAGGTGGAGTAGTTGAGAATCCGCGCAGGGATCCCTGCTCCCCCAGCACTCGGTGGGGTGATATCCACAGAAGCCTGAGCACCCTTCCTCGCCCGTGATTTTACGAGATCACGGGGGAACTTGTAGTGCGGAAAACATCGCTCAAAGCAAAAATGATACATAATCTCAGGGGCAGGCGTTCTTAGTGCCCTAGTACTGCTTGCGAAAACATAGGGGATCCTGATGCTGGCCGAACTTGATGTGCTCCTGGAGAATGCTCCCATCGGGATCTTTCGTGCGGATCTGCAGGGACGGTACCGGTTTGCCAATGCCAAGCTTGCCGATGGAACGCAGTCTGCAGTTTGAATCGATTCTGCGCCGCCTTACCCATCAGATACGGGCAACTCTGGACGAAAAGCAGATCTTGCAGACGGTTGTGAACGAGCTGGGAAAATTTTTGGGTGTTCTTTTTTGCAATGTCGGCCTTTACGATAGCCGCCGAACCTACTCCCTGATCAGCTATGAATACACGACGCTTTCGACCTCTGGGGTCGGGGCTCGGGTTTGGATGAGAGATTTTCCCCTCTTCTACGAACAGCTATGGCGAGGCTGGTGCTTTCAACTGTGCGCTCGGGATCGCCAACGGGATCCCAACACTCTGCCCCCCTATCTGACCAAGCTGGCCTGCCCCATTGCGGACGATCAGGGCATTCTTGGGGATCTGTGGCTGGCCCGGCCCCCTGAGGAGAGTTTTAGCGATTGGGAAATTGATTTGGCTCAGCAAATGGCGGCCCAGTGTGCGATTGCCCTGCGACAGGCCAGGCTCTACCTCAGCAGCCAGGCTCAGGTGACGGAATTGAAAAAACTCAGCCAAATTAGGGATAACTTCCTGGCCGCCGTCTCCCATGAGCTGCGCACTCCCCTTACCAGCATTAGCCTCTCGGTTCACCTGCTGAAACTGAGCCATCAAGTTTCTCCTCTCACCCCCAAGCAAATCCAGTATCTTGAGGTTCTGGAGCAGGCGTGCGAGCGAGAGATCTCCCTAATTAACGATCTTCTGGATCTACAAACTTTGTTGGGCGATAGGCTTAAGCTGCCCTCTGAGAAGGTTAACTTGCCTTTCCTTTTGGCACCTCTCATCAATCGGTTCCAAGACCAGATGCGCAAGCGGCAGCAAACTCTACAAGTTCACTGGGATCCCCACCTGCCCTATCTGCACACCCATCCCCGCCTGTTGGAACGCTTGGTCTGTGAGCTTTTGACTAATGCCCACAAATTCACGCCCGCCGGCGAACACATTGTCCTAGAGGCTGTTGCTTTAGGTTCCGACCGCTGGGAGCTGCGCTTGACCAACACGGGCACCACCATTCCCCTCGAAGAACAAGAACGCATTTTCGAGCAGTTTTATCGCATCCCCCACTCGGATCCCTGGCAGCAGGGGGGAACAGGCTTGGGATTGGCTCTGGCCCAAGCCATTGCCAACCACTTGGGCGGCTCTTTGCAGGTGGAAAGCACTGCCCACCAAACCACGTTTATTCTTCGCTTGCCCGCAGCAGAATCTTGTTGACGATTCGGTTTGGGCCACTTATGGTGAGATTTACCATATGGGGGGCAGGGTGAAGGTAGCGCTGTTGCAGTTGAACTACACTGTCGGCGATCTGAGCGGAAATGCTGAGCGCATCCGTTCAGCGGTTGAGGCAGTGGCGGCGGCGGGAGCAGAGTTGGCCATCACCTCCGAGCTGGCGTTGCTGGGATATCCACCCCGCGATTTGTTGCTCTATCCGGCCCTGGTCGAGAGGGCAAGCCAGGTTTTGCAGCACTTGGCCAGCCGGTTACAGGCCAGCATTCCGGTAGTCGTGGGATCCGTGCAGCCCAATCCTCTGCCTGAGGGTCGGCCCCTTTACAATGCTGCTGCCTGGCTGGAGGGGGGCCAGATCCGCCATTGGTTCCAGAAGTCGCTCTTGCCCACCTACGATGTCTTCGACGAAGATCGCTATTTTGAGCCGGGATCCCAGCCCCAACCCATCGAGTACCGTGGCCGCCGCCTGGGCTTTACCATTTGTGAAGACATTTGGAACGACCGCGACTTTTGGCAGCACCGCCGCTACCACTGGGATCCGGTGGAAGAGATGGCCCGCTGCGGTGCCGACCTGCTGATTAACCTCTCGGCCTCCCCCTTCAGCCTAGGCAAACAGAAGTTGCGGGTGGAGATGCTGGGATCCCTGGCCCGCAAGCACGCCCTGCCCATTCTCTACGTCAATCAAGTGGGGGGCAACGACGACCTCATCTTCGATGGGGCCAGTTGTGCCGTGGATCGCCGGGGTCGGGTTGTGGCCCAAGCCGCTGCCTTTCAGCCGGATCACCTCATCCTGGATGTGGACGAGTTGACCCAGTCTCCCAACCCAGACCAGAATCCACCAACTACGGGATCCCGCTGGCCGACCGAGCCGGAAGCTGAGCTGTACGAGGCGTTGGTTTTGGGCACCCGCGATTACGTCAGCAAATGTGGCTTTCGCGAGGTGGTATTGGGCCTGTCGGGAGGGATCGACTCTGCCGTAACTGCTGTGATCGCCGCCGATGCCTTGGGGCCGGAGCGGGTGCTGGGGGTGCTCATGCCCTCTCCCTATTCCAGCCCTGGCAGCCTGACCGACGCCTACCAACTGGCGCAAAACCTGGGGATCCCGACCCTGAAGCTGCCGATTCAGTCCATCATGGAGAGCTACCACCAGCTTTTGGCAGAGCCCTTTGCCGGCCTCCCCCCAGACATCACGGAAGAAAACCTGCAATCTCGCATTCGCGGCACCCTCCTCATGGCCCTTTCCAACAAGTTCGGGCGGCTGCTGCTGACCACAGGCAACAAATCAGAGCTAGCAGTGGGCTACTGCACCATTTACGGGGATATGTCCGGCGGCCTGGCGGTGATTTCCGATGTGCCCAAGACCTGGGTGTACCGCTTGGCTCGCTGGATCAACCGACAGCAGGAGCGGATCCCGCTTGCTACTCTGACCAAGCCCCACTCAGCGGAATTGCGACCCGGCCAACAAGATAGCGACAGCTTGCCCCCCTACGATTTGCTGGACAAGATCCTGCAGCGGCACATCGAGCAGCATCAATCCAGCCCCGAGTTGGTGGCTCAAGGGTTCGAACCCGACATCGTGCAGCAGGTGCTGCGGCTGGTTCAAAAAGCCGAGTTCAAGCGACACCAAGCTCCCCCTGGGCTACGCATTACCGATCGCGCCTTCGGCACCGGCTGGCGGATGCCAATCGCCAAGCGTCAAGAAGGGATCATCTAATGGAACTAGTGGGATACCCTCACACCAGCTCCTCCCTCAGAGGGAGAAAGGGAAAGATTCGGCGCTGTCGGAATTGCTTGGAGTAGTTGGTGCCCGCTCAAGCCTTGTTGCCATTCAGAACGGCTACAACTGGTGCAGTCACGCTTCCTGCTCAATACCCTGCTCAATACAATAAAGAAAGGGCCTGCAAGCCAGCAGACCCAAGGAAAAGCCAAAAGGCGGTAAGTTGAGGTCTCTCAGATCAGGCCCAGCCAGGAAGCAACGCCTTGGCCCGTCACCGCTTCGATGACAATGGCCAACACGAAGCCAATCATGGCAGCCCGACCGTTGAGGCGCTCGGCATACTCGTTAAAGCCAAACTTGGGCTCAGACAAATTGGGGTTAGACATGAGAACCTCCAGGGTAGATGGGAACGATGGCGAGTGGGATCCGTAAAGAACGAAAACGAGAACGGCACTTGACCTTCAGTATAGTTTGCATTTCTTCATGATCGCAAGCAAGGCGGTCACCCGCTGCCGATGGCGGCGATGATCTGCCGCGCCAGGGGAATGGCCGCCTCATAGGCTTTGCCCTGATGCAGGTGCAGCACCAGCGTCCAGTTGGGATCCGGCAGGGGCCAAAAGGCCAGCAACCAGGCTTGAAAATCTTCTGCCCAGAGAATTGGTCGTCCTCGTCGTTGAGGATTGAGGATGGTGCCAGACTTGGCTGCCACTGGGATCCCTTCTGGGGCAATGCCGCGACAGGTGCCCGCTGTTGCCGCCAGGCTCATGCCAGCATGGAGAGCCTCCCAAATCCAAGCCGGTAAAGAGAAAGCGGGCAGAGAGACCTCGCCAGAAAGGGGTACACCTCGGCGGGCAATCACGCCCCCATAAACCAACAGCTCCCAGGGATCCACCGGCCCAGCCAGACCGGTCGCCAAGAGCGGAGCCGGAGTTGTATTCTGCACACTCCCTAGGCCGAAGCGCCGCAGCCACTCCACCAGGGTATCGGCCCCCAGCTCCCAGCCCAACTGGTAAAAATGCACGTTGCAAGAGTGGGCCAGGGCCTGGCGCAAGTTCAAAGCCCCATGGCCGCGGGGATCCCAGCAGGGTAGCCGGCCCAACCCCAATTGCGGCGGCGGATCCCACCAACCCGGGCAGTGGATCAAGCGCTCCCCAGAGCTGATCCCGGTCTGCAGAGCAGCGGCGGCAACGGCGCATTTGACGGTTGAGCCAGGGCTGGCCCTGATTCTGGAAGCCTGCTCCGGCTGCCAAACCCTTGTTAAACGACCGGTGTTCAGGTTGAGGACGGCGGCAAAATCGCGCGGATGGGGCAGCCCTGCAGATTTCCCCTGCAAGCCCCAGGTCAAAGCAGAACCCAACAGCCAGGCTCCACAGGTGCGACGGTTCATCTGCTGTTGGCCCCGAAAACCCAGCCAGACAAAAGCGGATCCCTGTTACAAAAATTCGGAAATCGCAGCCTTCTCACGGACTAGGGTAATCTGAGTTCAGGTCAATGGAGATAACCCTCATGGCAATTCAGCGTGGTGCCAAAGTCCGTGTGCTGCGGAAAGAATCCTACTGGTACCGGGATGTGGGAACGGTTGCGGCGGTGGATACCAGCGGCATTCTCTACCCGGTGATCGTCCGCTTTGACAAGATCAACTACTACAACATCAACACCAACAACTTCCGCGAAGATGAACTGGAAGTGTTGGAAGCTCCCAAAGCCAAGGCCAAAGCTGCGGCCAGCTAAGCCAAAGTTCTGATGCCGGGGACTGTGTTCTTGAGCAAGTCGTTCTGTGCCTGAACTGCCGGAAGTTGAAACAGTTCGGCAAGATTTGCAACGCCTCACCTTGGGGCCGCGGATACTTGCGGTGGAGGTGCTCCTGGCCCGCACCATTGCCTACCCTGCAGGGGAGATGTTTGGGCGGAGCTTGATTGGCACCCGTTTTACCCAGTGGCAGCGGCGAGGAAAGTATCTCCTGGGATCCCTGGATTCGAGAGCTGTTCTGGGTGTGCATCTGCGCATGACCGGGCAGTTGCTCTGGGTGCAGGGATCCACCCCTTTATCAGCTCACACTCGTGTTCGTTTGGCCTTCGAGGAAGGGTGGGACTTGCGCTTTGTGGATCAGCGCACCTTTGGCCAGATGTGGCTGGTGCCTGCCGGTGTTGAGCTGGAGGCGGTGATCCCCACCCTGCAGACTTTGGGGCCGGAGCCCTTTTCGCCAGCTTTTTCTGAGGCCTATTTCCAGGCTGCCCTGCAGAAGAGCCGCCGTCTTATTAAAACCGCGCTGCTGGATCAATCGCTGGTAGCCGGGGTGGGCAACATTTACGCCGACGAAGCCCTGTTTCTGAGCGGCATTCACCCTTTGACGCCAGCAGTTCAGCTTTCGGATGTGGCCAAGGCACGCCTGCGAGAAGCTTTGATCGAGGTGTTACGGGCCGGGCTGGAGCAGCGGGGCACCACCTTGCGGGATTACCGGGATCTGCGTGGGCTCAACGGCAACTATCAAGGGCAAGCGTGGGTGTACGGTCGGGAAGGGGATCCCTGTCGCGTCTGTGGCCATCCGATTCGGCGGATCAAGCTGGCAGGGCGTTCGGCCCACTTTTGCCCCCGCTGCCAGCCGCAACAGAGCTAGTGGCGCTCCTCAAGATATGGGGGATCCCTGGGGAAATGGGCCAGAGCGGCTACCATCAGCAGTAGGAGGGGATCCCGGTGAAAACCATGGGATGGGCACGGCTCCAACCTGTAAAGCCCTTGATGAGGGGAAGTCGCCTCTGGTCGGGAGCGCTGTTGGCGCTGGGGATCCCGACGGCTGCGGCCTTTGCCCAACTGGAGTTGGATGCCCAACTGGGCCGATCCCAAATTGTTTCTCCCAGCAAAGATTGCCCCGCCTGCGACCTGACGGGGGCAGAACTGCCGGGAGCTGACCTCAGGGGGGCCAACCTAAAAGAAGCGATCCTCAGACAGGCCAATCTCCAAGCTGCCGACCTCTCCCAAGCGATCCTCAACTTGGCCGATTTGAGAGGGGCCAATCTGAGTGGCTCAGCTCAGGCAGGGGCTTTCTTGTGGGAAGCCGATCTGGCGCAGGCCAACCTGCAGCAGACAGATCTGACGGGTGCCAATCTGCAGGTGGCCAACTTAAGCGGGGCCGACTTGCGTCGAGCCATCCTCACCGGCGCCGACCTCACAGGGGCCAAGTTACACAATGCCGATCTGCGGGGGGCCGACCTGCGAGGCGCTTTTCTGGAGGGGGCGGATCTGACCGGCGCCCTGTACAATGCCCAAACCCGGCTGGATCCCACCTTTGACCCCCAGGCCCGCGGCATGGTCTTGGTGAAGCCATAACCCCCCTCTCCCCAAGGGAGAGGGGCTGGGGGTGAGGGCGCTTTATTTGGGATCCCCCCTTGGGCAGATTAAAACCAGCACCCCCTCGGCTGGGATCCCCTGCCATGACTTCCCCTGTCCGCGTTCTCATTGCCGACGATCATCCCCTCTTCCGGCTGGGGCTGAAGTTTGCCCTGCAAGCCCAAGGATTTGAGGTGGTGGCCGAAGCCGAGACGGGATCCCAGGCCGTCCACCATTGTCGCAGTTGCCCCATCGACGTAGCCATTTTGGATGTGCGCATGCCGGATGGGGATGGGATCGCCGCCTGCCAGCAAATCACCGAGCTGGGCCTGCCGGTGGTGGTGGTGTTGATGACCACCTTTCAGGAGCCTGCCCTGATCGAGGCAGCTCGCCGTGCTGGGGCCAAAGGCTACCTTTCCAAAGAAACCGACCCGGCGGAATTGGCCCGCGTCATCCGGCAAATTGTGGCTGCTCCCCAGCAAGACTGGCTGCCCGCCCAACAAGAGCTGCCCAAGCTCACCCCCCGCGAGCTGTGTGTGCTGCAACTGATGAAGGAGGGCCTGGCCAACAAGCAGATTGCCCGCCGCCTGGGCCTGAGCATCGAAACTGTCAAAGAATACGCCAGCACCGCCTACCGCAAGCTGGATGCCAGCGACCGCGTCACCGCCCTCCTCAAGGCGCAACAACTGGGGATTTTGTGAAAGGATATTGAGGATTCTTAAGAATCTTGCAGAGAGGGGGCTGGCAGCTCCCCCCAGCGGTGGGGATGTCCGAAACTCCGGATCCCTTGCATACTGTTGCTATCTTGGCATCTGCCCAAGTGCCCCTTCTCACCTGCGTTATCTGAGATACGGCCATGTCTGCTCCTTCCCCGCTGCTGCTCAAACTTGTCTTGCGCCTGCTCAGCTCCTTGAAGGTAGAGGTGAAGCGGCGCCAGATGCGAGAGCGCGGTTTCGTCCTGCCGGTCGCTATCTTGATCGTGCTGGTCTTGAGCTTGGTGACGGTGGGTCTGCTGACCCGCTCGACCCAGCGCAGCATCCAAACCCAGGTGGAACGGGCAGGGCAAACCGTCAGCCGGCAACTGAATGCCGCCATCGACCGGGCCAGGGCCAAGATCGAATATCTGGTACGGGATCCTCGCCTTCCCGCCGGTACCCCCACCGATGCGCAGCTTGTCGCAGCCTTGATTAATGACGGGGAGGAAGAACTAATCCCTAGGGATGAGAATAATCCCTACATCCTCCCCGATGAAACTCAGTTTGTGATCGGAAGCAACATTCAGCAAGTGCGGGCGCCAGCCTGGTGGTTTTTGGTGGACACCGACAACAACGGCGTCAACGACTCCGTAACCGCCTATACCATCCTTAACACCCGTCGGGCTGCCGGCATCGGCTTTGAGGCTAACCTGACGGATACCGAGCGGGCGCGGCGGCTGCTGATCCGCAGTGGGCCACTGCAGGGTTCGGCCTTGGCGGGGTGTACCGATTCTCCGGCTGAACAGACGGTCAACCCCAACGTGGGGGATTGGTTCCAGGTTGGCTCTGCGTTGTACAAGCCCTTTCAAGTCTATGCCGTCACCTTGCCTATTGCGGGTGCCGACTCCACCACCCGCGCCATTTCGGCTTTGCAATTCCAGCAGGATCGGAAGCGGGATCTGCTGAACAAGTGGGGGGCCTTCAGCCGCGGCGACCTAGAGTTTTTCTTCACCCCCGGCTACAACTGGAACGGCGCCATCTACGCCGGCGGCAGCCTTTTCTTCCGCTATGCCCCCAACAACTTGTTCCGGGCTTTCACCATCAGCTCGGAGCAATCCTGCTTCTACATGCCCTCTGACAACTCTGAGATCACTGCCTTTGGAGAGCTGGTGGCAGGGGCCATTGGCTACGCCGGCCAGCAGGTGAGCGATACTCTGATTTTCGATGTTCACTCTGGCCAGCAAAACGTAGCGCCAAATGTGCTGGCTCGGTTGAACAACCAAAATTTTGACTCGGTGCAGAACCAGGTAGAGCCAGAAAATGTGGCGCTGGATCCCTTGGAGCTCCACCTTTTCGGTCGCATTCGCACCCGGGGATCCTATGCTCCAGATGCGGCGAGGTGGGCGGCTTCTCCTCTCAACGCCAAGAACCCTCTCAGCCCTGGGCGGATCAAGGCCGGTGGTTTTCAGGCTGGTGCCGACCAGGTCTGCCCTCCCTATGTAGACGATGTCTATCGGGCCGACAACCGCTTTGGCCCCAAGGCCAGCTATGACCGTCCACCGGTCGAACCTGACCCGCAGAGGGGCTGCGACGTGGACACCTTTGCTCAGAGGTTTGGTGTCGGTGCCGGTAGCCCGATTCCTGCTGATGCCAGGAACAACCAGAATGAGTCTTTGACCGAGGACAACCCACCCCCAGGCGCCCTTTCCGAGGTGGGCTTGGATGGCTATTGGGAGCGGCGGGCCCGTGTGGAAGGTCTGCGGGTGATTGTGGGGCAGCGGCTGGAACTAACCCGCACCGATTCTTTGCCTTTGCCTCTGGTGCCGTCTGGGGATCCCAACGATCCCACCAAGCTGCAGGCCATTTTCATCAGCAACGAGGCGCGGCAACGGCTAACCCTGCGAGATAACCCAGCGGCAGTGCAGGCTACAGCCGTTTACCACTACAGCCACCGAGATGGGCGCTTCCCCATTGCTTGCCTGGCCACGGTAGCCCACCCCGGCTCTCCCTGGAGCTTGCAGCGGGCTTCTACTTTCCCCACCGGCGACCAGCGCACCCAACTGGGCATCAACTTCTTCACCGGGCAGGGCACCAATGTCTGGGAATATGACCCAACCCCGATGCAGGCTCGGCTAGCTCGGGGCACCTCCTTGTGGACGGCCCTCACCAACCTGGCCAATTTTGCCGGCGATCCTGACGGGGCCTATCCACCCAGACAGGAGCCAGTCCGCATTCACCCGGATCCGTTTATTACGGCCTTTGGCAACTTCTCGGAGCTGCGGCGGGTTATTGATATCGTCAACCGAGGCACCTCTGTTAACCAACTGAGCCTAGCTGACCAAACCACCCTGCAAACGGCAGGCTGCATGTTGGGCATGCTGGCCGACAACATGCTCCGCATTGAGGCGGCTGCCAATGCCGGGGATCCAGCGGCTCAAACCCTCTGGAACGACATTCAAGCCAGCCGAGCTGGGAACCGAGAGGCGGCCAATCGGTTTTATCTGCCGCTGCGCTACATCTTCCCGACCACCAGTTTCAACCAGACGGATACCCTGGAAACGGAGCGGCGCAGCGCTTACTCCTTCCTTCCGAGCACAGTCAGCTATCAGGCTGTAACCAACTTAAACGAGGTTGCTCTGGAGCCCCGTTCTGGAATTGGCAACTGGGCTTTGCCCCATGCCCCAGCCAATTGCACTGCTGCTGGCCCCAATAGCAACCAATTTGATCTCATTCGGATTGGTAACGAGTGTCATCGCGTGCCCTTCAAAGATTCCGTCTTTTACGATGGCCGCGAGGCAATGGCGGTGCGGGCCCTCAACATCGACCTGGCCCTGCTGACCAACAACGTCAACGGACAGAAGAACGGGTTGATCAACGGAGATACTTGGCTGCCTGCCGGCATTGGCGAGAACCGAGAAGGGGGGATTTTCTACACCTTCCGGGAAGATGCCGTGCGGGAAGATGCCATTGCCCGCCCACCTTTGGGCACCTTTAGCACTTATCTGACCAACTGGCGCAACAAGAATGCCAGCGGCGACTTGGGTAGTGCTGGCATCATGAACGCCGGCCAGCCGGGTCGCGACACGGCCAATGGCCAAACGGTCTGGGATCCCCCTGTTTCCGATGCCGGACTTAGCCCTAAGCCGGTGGACTACTACGCGGATCCGGATCGGCGGCCCTACGGCTTCCGGCTGCGCAACGGGGCAGTGTTGGCCCGCAGTGTGTTTAACCCCAGTGGCGACATCAAGCCTACTGAAGCTCTCTTTGGCTTGTCCTTCATTTCCGATAACCCTGTCTACATCCAAGGGGACTTTAACCTGCATCAGACAAGGGACGGGAGACGGCTAGAGGAGTTCACCACCCTCCTTGAGTTCGACCCGCAAACTGGCCTCTACAGCAACTTCTACGGGCGGCGGCGGGCCAATGAAAACCGGCGCTTTGCTCGGGTGGTAGACCCAAACAATAGCCGGGAGCCTGCCGATCTCTGGCGGCCCAGCGAGGTCTTGGGCGACTCGGTGAACATTCTCTCTGCCGACTTCTGCGATGGCAGCATTGATGATGCCTTTGTCCAGGATGGCACCCTCAATGGCGGCGGCAGCAACTATGTGGCTGGCCAAGACTTCGCCGATGGACGGGCCTCAGCACCTCGCCGCAGCGACTACTACGGCTGCAGCGGGGATAACCTAGGGGCCAACACCTCCTTCCTCAACCAAGCGCTGGTGATCCGGGGCAACAACTGGCCGGCTCCGGATCCGAATAGCGCTGGTGCTGGCGTTCTGCGCTTTGACAACACCAACGGGGCCCAGAACCTGGGCGACAACCTCAACCAGCCGGGTTGGCCGGATGTGTTTGCCCGCGACACCATTCTGGCTCCCTTCGACAACGCCGATTCGGATCCCAATAACGATGACAGAACGGCGGGCGGTGGCGTGCCGGCAGTGCGGCTCTTGCGGGCACCCGATACGGGCTATGCCAACTTTGGGGTGCGCATCTCGGCTTTGGGCAACCCGGTGCTGGATACCTCCCGCTGGCTGCTGGTGGCTCCACTTGGGCCTTGCCCCGAGCCTGAAGGAGGCGGTGGCCTATTGGCCGAGTACTACAACGGCTGGCTGACCAGCCCGCAGAACCAGTACAACCGCAACACAGGGTTTGCCACCAGCGGAGCCGTAGGCCCCCTGCCTCCAGCCGCCCAAGAGGCCAACCTGCCCTACCTGCGGGCAGTGCGCTGGCCGGATCCGGTGTTCCCGGCGCAAGGAGTGCCTAATGCCATTGGTCAGTACAACAATGGCTATACCACCAATGCGCCTACCTGTAATCCAAGTGGCACCAACGACCAACGCTGGGCCTGCGTGCGCAATGCTATCGATAACCCGACCAACCTGGCCCCCTTTGCCCGCAGCGGTAGCGGTTTCCCCTCTTGGGGAGGCTTCCAGTACTTTTTTGGCACTAGCACATTGCTGAACTCTCACTCGCCTTTCAAGCGTTTGCTATATAGTAACTTCCCCACTTGCAACGGCTCTTTGTCTGACATCCTGCAGCCCCTTTGCCGCTTGTCGGCGCCGGCTGGCACCCCAGATCGACGGGATCGCGGCGACTGGTTCTGGATGCCCAGTTGTGGGGAGGCCGGTGGCAACAACAGCCTCATCGACGCGGATGACCTCAACTTTCCAAGTCACTTCAACTTCCAGCGTTCCTGTTGGCGGCGTAGAAGTGGGGGCGGGCCAAATGGCAACAACAACGGCAACGACTTTTTCGTGGTGCGCTGGGTAGGGGAGCTGTATCCCCGTTGGCCTGGCCTACAGAGCTACCGCATTCTCAACGGCGACGACGGCGTGCGGCTGATCATTCGACGGCGGGACGGCTCCAGTGCCACTTTTGTCAACAATGGAGCCTGGAACGGAACTCCGCTCAGCCTAGGGCCCAATGCTGCGGGTGCCGAAGCCTGGCAGGATAGCGGCAATAACCTGGTCACCCTGCGATTAGAGCTGGAGTGCGCGGATCCATCCCAGCCCTCGCCCTACTTAATAGAGATCCAAACTTACGAAAATACCGGCGGTGCCTCCCTGCGCTTTGCCACCCGCGATGGCAGCGATCTAGAAGACTACGACCTGCGGTACCTGAAGCCGCTGCAGGGGGTAAACCAACCTTGCCAGCCGGATCCGCTGAAGCCTTTGGCACCCAACCAGAAGTACTGCGCAACCCCCCTCAACTGCGATCCCATCTGGACAGGCTGGACTCCTGCGTGTGACCCCAACATCTGTCAGCAAACCACTATTACCCAAACCAGAACTGCCACCTTGCCTGCCGGTTGCCCTGGCACTCCGCCAACACCGCAAACTCGGACGATCACCTGCTACCCTCAGTACAACTACGGGCCTTGGTCAGAGTGGACGCCTCAGTGTACCCAGCAGCAGCAGTGTAGCGGCACCAGCATCACCCAAACCCGCAGCCGCACGGTAACGCCGCTCTGTACCAGCCAAAGCCCCTTCACCGAAACCGAAACCCGAGCCTTTACCTGCCAGCCTCCGGGGGCTACCTGCACCTACACAGACTGGACTCCTCAGTGTACGGTGGCCAACGGCGGCCTGACCATAACTCAGACCCGCACCGAAACCTGCACCTCGATTTGCGGAACCACCACCAGGCAGCAAACCCAGACGGTCACCTGCCAGAAGATCTGCAACTACAACTGGGGACCTTGGTCGCCGGCCAGTTGCGATGAGGTCATCGACCAAATCGCCTGCGGCACAACCAAAACCTTTACCCAAACCCAGACGGGCACCCTCATCGCCAGCACCAGCAGCCCAACCTGCTCGCGCACTGCAACGAAGACCCAATCTTTGACCTGTCAAGGGCGGCCTTGCGGGCCGGGTACTTTTGCGCCTGAGGCTCCCGGCAAGAGCCCCTTCGGCGAGTGGATGGCGGCCAAGCCTAACACGGTGGAGCTGCGCCCTGTCCACGAAATCCAAGCCGATCCAGAGCCGGAGACGATCGGCGTGAACACGGTGGCCAAGGCTTCTACTGAAGGCGTGACCATTGCTCTGGAGCCGCAGCTCTCGCCGGTGCTGGAGGTGAAGGCGGGAGTGCCCAAGCCGCCCAAGTGGCCCAACCCTGCCGAGGCTCTGCAGGCGGCCTTCAATTGGATGTTTGGTGAGCCCGCCTATGCTGCCCGCGCCGGACTGAGAGGCAATTTGCTCTCCAGCCAGATCGCCAACCCCAGCAAAGAACCCGGCATTCGCCCTGCCGAGAGTGGTGCTTCTCCGATTTCCGGAACTCTTAGCCTAGGCACCGACGACTGGGCGCGGCAACTGCGGCGGCGATTGCTCAATCCCAATGGAACTGTTCGCTGTGACTCAGAAGAAAAGGTCACTCCCACCGACGGTGGCTTCTGGGTGCCGGGGGTATTTCGCCCCAACTTCAACGACCGCTTCAAGTACACCGCCTACACCGGTGACAGCCGACCCAGCACTCTGCGTACCTCTCCTAAAGGTGCCGATCCTACCTTCGAGGATCTCAACAAGAATGGCATTTGGGATCTGGAGGAGCCTTCAAATGTTTTGGAGCGGGATCCACTGTTTGGGTTAGACTTGCCGGATCGGCCAGAGCTAGAGATCCAACCCCAGATGGCGCTCAACCCTTACGCCCGCGTCAACAAAAGCGCCGCGACCCAAGCCTACACTCCCGCGTCCAAGTATGCGGACGGATACTACATTAACCACAAGGGCAGTGAAGATATTCGCAATGGCCTCTGCTTCTACGTCAAGCCCAACGGCAACACCATCCAGGTGCAGGTTGATCGGGATGGCGGCAGTGGCAATAAACCGGAGTGGGTGGACGTAGAGCCCTTCACCCTGGATCTGAACAAGCCCACCACCGGCTTTGCAGGCAGCAACCCCGTGCTGGGGGTGATCCTGGACGAGGTGACCCGTCGGCCCATTCCGATCCCGCGCTTCCAGGAGCTGGCCCCAGCCGCAGCCGACTTGAACCAGCGCCGCCGCAACGACAACGGCACCCAAAACCGGCAGCTCCAGCCGGCCAGGGAAACGCGGGTAAATGCCATTGCCATCAGCGGTGTGATCCCGTCTCGGCGGGATCAGACGGGCGGGGGCATGCACAACTTCCTGCGCCTCAACGAGCTGTGGAGAGATGTCAACCTCTTTTTCAGCGGCTCGATGATCCAGCTCAACTACAGCACCTATGCTACCGGCCCCTTCCTGCAGCACAGCTTTGAGCCACCCGATCTGGTAGCCGATCCAACCTTTGTGCGGGGCTACGACTACTACTACCCACCCAACCGCCGCTTCGGCTACGATGTGGGCCTGCAAATTGCCCGTCGTCCCAGCGCGGTGTCGGCTCGCTTCCAATTCCCCTCCAATGCCCGCACTGAGTTCTTGCGGGAGTTGGATCCTCAGGATCCGTACGTGCGGCGGCTGCGCTGCGCACTCCAGAATCAGCCGGGTGTGCAGTTGGATCCGTCTGCCCGGATTGGTGGCTGCGAGGAGTTTAACTGATATTGACCTGGCCGGTCAGGGGCAGATTTAGGGTAGGGGCAGAAGAGGGAGGGATCCATGAACAAGTGGCGGCTTTGGCAGCAACACCAAGCGGAGGGTTTCACCCTCATTGAAGTCTTGGCTTCGGTCGTCCTCGTGGCCCTGGCCATGGCCGCCCTGGCCCCTACCCTCACGGTAATTGCTTACCGGCGCGCCATGAGCGAGCGGGTGGAGCTGGCCAACCGCCTAGCCCAGGAAGAGGTAGACCGCATCCGCACTCTGGTGGATATCGAGCTGGCTGCCAACCCTCGCGCTTTTGAGGATCCGGATCAACTGGCCCGTCTGCCCAGGGTGGGAGCCAACCCGCTGGCAAATACCCCACCTCCCACCAACATGGACACAGAGGGGAACAACTATTCCATTCGCGTGGCTCGGGTTCAAGTGCCGGGGCGTAACCCCGAAGAATACGTCATCCAAACCTTCCGCGACGCAGGGGCACCTTGCATCGACCGGCGCGAAAACAGGGTCATTCAGGGGGTTCCCTGCAGCTTTCGCATGGGGGTGAGGGTTTACCACCGCTTTTCTTTTGATCCAAACACTCGGCAAGCTCTTCCTGGCCTGCGCGCTGAGACGGTCTCCGCCAATCAGAACTTGGCCAATGCCGATGTTTGGCTCTTTCCCATGGCCAGCTCGATTGTAGAAGTCAACCTGGCCGCCAATTTGGGGGATGTTTGCCGCGCCGTTTTGGCCGATGTTCAAGCCAGAGGTGGAACACCGACCAACAACTGCAATGCCTTCCCGCTGCCCAGCCCAAGCCCTACCTCGCTTTGAAGCGACGGGTAAGCTCCTCCTGCAGGCTCACAAAAAGGTGGTGTTTTCCTATGTTCAAGGTTTTTCGCCACAGGGTTTACCAGAGTGCGGGGTTTACCCTCATTGAGCTGTTGGTCTCACTGCTGGTTGCCTCCATCTTTCTCCTGGCCACCGCGATGATTGTCATCGAGACGATGCGGCTGGATCGGGAAGAGACGGGCCGCACCCAGGTGCAGGCGGAGCTGACGCAGGCCATGGAATATATCCAGCAAGATCTGGCGGAGGCTCTCTACATCTATAACGACACCGAACGGCCCAGTGACCCTCAACAGCCCCCCGGAGATGGGATCCCGGATGTTATCCAGCGGCTTTACGAGCCGGGCTGGATCCGGCGACCCGCGGGCGCTATTCCGGTTGTTGCTTTTTGGAAGCTGGAGCCGATCCCGCAAGGATGCTACGCGGGCAACCCCACCTTACAACAGATCCGAGAAGGCCGTGCCACCTTGCCCGCCGAACCACCTCCTGAGTTTCCGCGCACAAACGGTAGAAATGCGGATTGGGAAACCCTTGTCAGCCGCCGCGGCATCTACACCTTGGTTGTGTACTACCTGCGCCGCAACTACAACAACGCTGGCAACTTGGAGGATGGTTCAACAACTCCCTGGGAGGGCAACGCGCGGATCGACCGTTTTGAATTGCGACCCTTCAACATTCAGGGTCAAAACAACTGCGCCGGTCGCAGCCCGTTCTTTGTTGAGGATCCCGATCCGTTCCGAGATGGTTTCCTTGCTTGGCCTTCCGAGCAAGCTCGAGCGCGCCAAATCCCCATTGCCGGCAGGGCAGATGGCCCCCGCCTGACAACTTTGGTCTCCAACATCTTCAGCAGCCGGGAGGGAAGTCCGCAGGTTGCGCCCCTCTGCCCGCAGGGCTATGCCTTTGGCGGCGGCAGACCCAACGGCGTCACCTTCTCGGGGTTGGGAAATAACCAAAACGACGTGGGCTTCTACGTTTGCGTGCGGCAAAGCCCCGGTGCTGACCGACCGCAGGATGTGATCATCAACATCACTGCCACGGCCATGGAGCGTGCCAATCCCGGTCTCTTCCGCCGCTACATCCAGGACGCTACCAGCGTCGATATCTCACAGGTGTCGCGCTACCTGCTGCCGCTGCAAACTCGGGTCTTCGCTCGTGGTGTTATCAACCGTCCGCTCTCCTAGGGGGAATGTCCACCATGTTGGCCTTGGAGAAAAAAGCAATTGGCCGAGCTCAGCCTTTTCGATCCCGGGGCTTTACGCTGACAGAAGTCCTAGCGGTGGTGGTCATCATCGGCATCCTGGCCGTGCTGGCCGTTCCCTCTGGGATCAACATCTGGGCGCGGATCCAGCTTGAGGATGCGCAGAACAGGGTGGAGCGAGCCTTGCGCACTGCCCGCACTAACGCCAGAGCCTCTCTCCTGGGCCGAGCTTGGGTGGTGGGGGTGGACAATTCAGAGCCAAACGTGCCGACTCTGGTTATCCAGGATGAGGAGGGCCTCTGCGATGAACCTACCCCCTGTCAGCGGCTACGCCTGAACAATTTTGTAACTGTAGCCAACACCTTCAATGACGGAAGGGCGGTTTTTGAATCCGATGGCCGCGCCCGTCAACTGGGTCGCTTTGTGGTCAGCAGCACCTACTCTCAGGGAGAAAACCGCTGCGTGGTGGTGATCACCTTGATAGGCACTATCCTCAAGGACAACGACCCGGCTTGTGCAAGTAGAACAGATGCAGAAGACTAGCCAGGCTTGCAACCTTCTTGAAAGAGGGTAGGATGGTCAGGCCGATGTTTTTGGGTGGAGCATGGCTTCTCCTTCCCTGATCCCTCAGGAAAAAACTTTCCCTTGGCAGGCTCGTCAGCCTGCTTTGCTGGTGCTGGCGGATGGCACTTCCTTTGCCGGTTGGTCTTTTGGGGCGCCGGGCACGGCGGTGGGCGAGGTGGTGTTTAACACGGGCATGACCGGCTACCAGGAGGTGATTACCGACCCTAGCTACCGGGGGCAGATGGTTACCTTCACCTGTCCGGAGCTGGGAAATACCGGAGTCAATGAGCTGGACGAAGAATCGGCTCGGCCCCAAGTCGCGGGGGTGATTGCCCGCAATGTGTCTCGCCTGGCCAGCTCCTGGCGGGCTACATCCACCCTCCCCGAATACCTGCAACGATATGGGATCCCGGCCATTGCTGGGTTAGATACGCGGGCTTTGGCACGGCGGCTGCGCTCTCAGGGGGTGATGAACGGGGCCCTTTCCACGGAGACTTTGGATCCCCAGGTTTTGTTGGAGCGGGTGCGCCAGGCTCCTTCCATGCAGGGGTTGAGCTTGGTGGCGGAAGTTACTACTCCCCAACCCTACGAGTGGCTGGAGCCTACGCCTGCCGATTGGGACTATGGCCGCAGCCAAGGGATCCCAGTGCCGGAGCCGCCCCTGCGGGTGGTGGCCTTGGATTTCGGCGTTAAGCGCAACATTCTGCGCCGCCTTACCCGCTATGGCTGTCGGGTGATGGTGTTGCCGGCCAATGCCAGCCCGGAGCAGATTTTGAGTTACAACCCCGATGGGATCTTCCTCTCCAATGGGCCAGGGGATCCCGCCGCTGAGACGACTGCCATCCGCACCACGCAAGCGCTGCTGCAAACCGGGAAGCCCCTATTTGGGATCTGCCTGGGCCATCAGATTCTCAGTTTGGCCCTAGGGGGATCCACCTACAAGCTCAAGTTTGGCCATCGGGGCCTCAACCATCCCTGTGGGCTGGACAAGCAAGTGGAGATCACCAGCCAGAACCACGGATTTGCGGTGGATGCCGCTTCGATCCCCGCCGATGGGGTGGTAATCACCTACCTCAACTTGAATGACCGTACCGTGGCCGGGATCCGCCACCGTCACCTGCCCCTGTTTTCCGTGCAGTATCACCCGGAAGCCAGCCCCGGCCCCCACGACGCCGATCACCTCTTCCGCGAGTTCGTGGAGCTGATGCTGCAGCACCGCTCCCGTTAGCCTCACCCCCGGCTTTTTTCCCTCAGGGCCAGGGCGGCGCGGGCTTCTTCTCGGTCGTCGAAGTGAATCTTCTCGGTGCCCAGGATCTGGTAGTCCTCATGGCCTTTGCCGGCAATGACCACCGTATCCCCTGGCTGGGCTGCGAGGATGGCCAGGCGAATGGCCTGCCGCCGATCCACCTCCACCGCCCTGGGGGATCCAGGGATCCCGGCCAAAATATCCCGTAGGATCTGCTGGGGATCTTCGGTGCGGGGGTTGTCGGAGGTAACGATCACCTGATCGGCCCAGGTGGCGGCAATGCGGCCCATCTGCGGTCGTTTGCCCCGATCCCGATCCCCGCCACAGCCAAAGACGCAGATAAGTTGCCCTTGCACCTGGGATCGCAGGGCCTTGAGCAGGTTTTCCAGGCCGTCGGGGGTGTGGGCGTAGTCCACAACTACCGCGATATCCTGCCCCGGCAGGGTCACCCGCTCCATCCGCCCCGGTACGCCCGGAAAGTGGGGCAGGGCCGACTGGATGATCTCGACAGGGATCCCCAAGTGCAGGGCTACCCCCACCGCCGCCAGCAGGTTGGCCAGGTTGAAGGATCCCACCAGGGGGGCTGCCACGGCAAAGGCGCCAGAGGGGGTGTGGAGCGTCGCCTGTAAGCCGTTGGGGTGCAATTGAACGTTGCTGGGCCAGAGGCCGGGGATCCCTTCCAGAGGCTGCAGCGAGTAGGCCCAGGGCTGCAGATCGGGCCGAATGGCTTGCAAGAGCCGCCGTCCCCCAGCATCGTCGGCGTTGATCACCGCCCGCCCTTGGAGATACTCCTGTCGGAAGAGGGTGGCTTTGGCCTGCCAGTAGTTCTCCATGCTGCCGTGGAAATCCAGGTGATCCTGGGTAAGGTTGGTCCAGACGGCAGCGGCAAAGGAACACCCCCACACTCGATCTTGAGCCAATGCGTGAGAGCTCACTTCCATCACGGCCACCTCTGCCCCGACTTGGTGGGCCTGCCGCAGGCTGCGCTGCAGCTCTAGGGGAAAAAGGGTGGTGTGGGAGGCCACTTCGCCATAGCCAGGCCAGCGGTTGTACAGAGTGCCCAGCAAAGCCGCGGAGCGGCCGGCAGCTTGCACCAAATGTTCGATTAAGTGGGTGGTGGTGGTTTTGCCATTGGTGCCCGTCACCCCCACCAAGGTCAGTTGGCGGGCGGGAAACCCATAGAAAGCTGCCGCCACCTGGGCCACGGCCCTGTTCAGGCTGGCGCGAGGCAAAACCAGGACGGGCTGACTTCCCCATCCAGCCTCTCCGCTGACGCTCTCCCACGCCTCTTGGGAAATGAGGGCCGCCACTGCCCCTGCCGCCAGGGCTTGGGCCACGAAGCTACCTCCATCCACGCGGGATCC
Organism: Synechococcus sp. W60.1; assembly: GCF_047461575.1. Classification (NCBI taxonomy): domain Bacteria; kingdom Bacillati; phylum Cyanobacteriota; class Cyanophyceae; order Synechococcales; family Synechococcaceae; genus Synechococcus; species Synechococcus sp. W60.1. The sequence continues at coordinate 134,377 of NZ_JANSHL010000003.1, forward strand.
CGGCATCCCCAAGAAGAGATCCCCCGGCTGTACCTGGCGAGAGTCGGCACAGAGGCCCCAGACCTGCACCCCCTCCAGGGATCCCTGGGCCAATTGAGGCTGGATCCCAGCTTGGTGGAGCAATTTGGACAAAGTGATCCCAGCAGTTTCCATTGTTGCCACTCCCCACAGCTTTGCCGGTTAGGGTAGCGGCCAGGGATTGCCGCCGTCAAATTAGGCCAGGGCTTCCTCCAGCTTTTGCTTGGCCCACAGAGAAGCGTAGAGGCCCTTCTCGTCCGCCAGCAATTCGGCATGGGATCCCTTCTGCACAAGGCGGCCCTGGTCCATCACCCAAATCTGATCGGCCTCCACCGCAGCCGTGAGGCGATGGGTGATGAAGATCACCGTTTTCTGGGCCGTGGTCTGGCGCAGATGGCGGAGGATGGCTTGGGCCGTCTGATTGTCCACGCTGGAGAGAGAGTCATCCAGGATCAAGATGGGAGCATCCACCAGCAAAGCCCGGGCCAAGGCCACCCGCTGTCGCTGGCCACCGGAGAGGGTAATGCCCCGCTCTCCCACCAGAGTGTCGTAGCCCTTGGGAAAGTTGAGGATCTCGGCGTGGATGTGGGCGGCTTTGGCAGCCCATTCCACCTCCCAATCTTCGGCATCCGGCTTGCCGTAGCGAATGTTATCCCGGACCGTGGCGCTGAACAGGAAGCTCTCCTGGGGCACATAGGCAATGGCCCGCCGCAGGGATCCCAGTTGCAGACGGGTGATATCCCGCCCATCCAAAAACAGTTGCCCCGGCTGGATCTCCAGCAGCCGAGGAAGGGCATTGGCCAGAGTGGACTTGCCCGCCCCAATCGGCCCCACCACCGCCACCATCTGGCCCGGTTCTATGCAAAAGTGCAAATCCTCTAGAGCCGGAGCTGCCGCAGGGCCGGCGAAGGCAAACGCGAGACCTCTGGCCTCGAGGCGACCCTGCACCCTCTCCAGAGGCAACGGCAAAGCGCCTGGGGCGTCTCGGATGGTGGGTTCTACCCCCAACAGAGCATCGATCCGCTCCAAGCTGACCTGCCCCCGCTGGTAGGCCGTGATGGTGAAGCCCAGCAGGGCGGTGGGAAATACCAACCGTTCCACGTAGAGGGTGAGGGCCGAAAAATCCCCGATGGTCAGCGTCCCTGCCGCAATCTGCGGCCCCCCCACCGCCAGCAGTAGCAACAAACTGAGGCTGACCAGCGCCACCAAAGAGGGGAAGAGCAAGTTGCGGGTGAGGGCTAAGCGTAAATTGGCCTGCAGCAGCCGCTGGTTCTGGCGGCGAAACCCCTGCTGCTCGTGCTGTTCCTGGCTGTACACCTTGATCAGGGCAATGCCGTTCAGGTCCTCTTGAATGAGATCGCTCAGATCCGCCAACTCCTGCTGCACCTGGAGCTGCTCCTGCTGCAGGCGGTTGCTGCTCAACTTCACCAGCACCAACATCACCGGAAACACCGACAGCGCCAAGATGCTCAGACGGGGCTCGATGCCAAACATGGCGGGCAAGGTGGTGGCATAGGCAAAGATCGTGTTGGCCAAATTGAGTAGGGCAAAGCCCAACAGGCGGCGGATGTTTTCCACATCGCTGGTGATGCGGGTGAGAATGTCCCCAATGGTCTGCTGGGCAAAGTAGGAAGGCTGCAGGGTGAGCAAATGCTCGAAGATGGCTTGCTTGAGGTGAAACTCCACCTGCCGTCCCACCCCAAACATCCACACCCGCGAGGCAATGCGAATGCCCATCATCAGGCTGGAGACGACCAGCACCGTCAAGGCGTAAAGGGCAATGCGCCGGGCCGACAAAGTGGCCAGGTTCTGGCTGAGGTCATCGATGACCAGCTTGACGTACCAGGGCAGGAACACCCCCAGGCCATTGACCAAGAGCAGGGATCCAATGCCCAACCCCACCTGTCGTCGATAGGGGCGCAGATAATGGGCCAATTGTCGGAGATGGGATCCGGTCACTCACTTGCTCCCTGCATCCTCTTCCACTCTAGCGTTCAGCCGGATCCCCCCGGTAGGGATCAGACCAGAACCTGAGCCGGGGCTTGCTGGGCCAGTTGCGCCGTTTCCCGCCGTGCCCAGGCATCTGCCTGCAAAATGTCCTCCAGGCTGGGATCGGCAATGACTTGATGCCGCTCACAAACCCGCTCCAAGAGACGGGGAATATCCAAAAAACGGATGCGCTCCTGCAAGAACAGGGCCACCGCCGCTTCGTTGGCCGCATTCAACACTGCCGGCAGCGTTCCCCCCCTCCGTCCAGCGGCATAGGCCAACTCCATGCAGGGGTACTTGCGGTGATCCGGAGCCTTAAAGGTGAGGGATCCCAGCTTGACCAAATCGAGGGGATCCCAGGGGGTGGCCAGGCGTTCCGGCCAACTGAGGCCGTAGAGGATGGGCAGGTGCATGTCCGGCCAGCCCAACTGGGCCAGAACCGAGGTATCGGCCAGCTCGATCAGGGAGTGGACAATGCTCTGCGGGTGGATGAGGATGTCGATGTGGTCGTAGTCCAGGCCGAAGAGCCAGTGGGCCTCGATCACCTCCAGGCCCTTGTTCATTAGGGTAGCCGAGTCGATGGTGATTTTGCGCCCCATCACCCAATTGGGATGCTTGAGGGCATCGGCCAGGGTGACCTGATCCAATTTTTCGGCAGGCCAATCCCGAAAGGCGCCACCCGAGGCAGTCAACAGGATTCTTCGCAGGGATCCCGCGGGCACCCCCTGTAAACACTGGAAAATGGCCGAATGCTCAGAGTCGACGGGGATCAGGTTCACCCCGTACTGCCGCACCAAGGGCAGCACCACCGGCCCCCCTGCCACCAGGGTTTCTTTGTTGGCCAGGGCAATGTCTTTGCCGGCACGGATGGCCGCCAGGGTTGGCAACAAACCGGCGCAGCCGACGATCCCCGTCACCACCCGCTGGGCCGCTGGGTGAGCCGCCACCTGACACAGCCCCTCCGTTCCGGCCACCAACTCCGGCAGCGGTCGGATCCCCGTTAGCAGCGACCGCAGCTCCGGCAGCAGCTCCTCCCGGCCAATGGCAACCATCTGGGGCCGAAACCGCCGCACCTGCTCGGCCAAGAGGTCAACGTTGCTGTAGCTGGTCAGGCCAACAACCTGAAAACGCTCCGGATACTGGGCCACCAAGTCCAGAGTTTGGGTGCCAATCGAGCCGGTGGAGCCGAGCAAGGTGATGGCTTGCATAAAGGATCCCTTTGCACCTGAAAGAGCGTGACATCCTCCCAACGCAGACTTCCCCTCGCGCAACTTGCCCAAGGACTCCGTCCCGCTATTGCGAACGGTCCCACCTCGCGTTCGGGGATCCCTGCCTCACGCCCCTTCATCTTATTCTTATCTGGTTCTGATCTGGAATCTGTGTGCTCCCTCCGATCCCCGACAGCGGGATCCTATGCGGCTGTGGGGTCCGCGATGCCCCCCTTCCCCAGATTTTGGTTTCAAACCTTTCCCGACTGAGAACGCAGCCACTGGCTGAGCAGCGCCTCGATCAGCTCCGAAAGATCTTGATCCGATTCCAACAGGATGCGCTTCACGGCTCGGTGAGTCTCTTTGGGGATTTGACATACTCCCCTGCCTAAAGGCAGGGGATTCTGGTTCCTGGTTCTGCGACAGCACTTACCGTATTGGGTTGCCCCTCCACGACAGCGGTGCTCATCGCGGCAGCGGGCCGTAGGCCTTTCTCCCCAGGCGTTCCCCCTTTCGGGGCGGTTCCCTTTTGCCCAAAGGTACCGTTGTTCCACTCCCCACCCAACAACTCCAACCCTTTGCGCAGGATGTTGATGGCCGCATTCTCATCTCGGTCAATCTCGCTACGCGACGCTAACGCGAACACCACCCCACACCGCGGGCAGCGGTGAGTGCGAGTGGACAGCGTCTTCTTCACCCGATGGCCACAATGAGAACAGTCCTGCGAGGTGTACTCCGGCGGCACTGCCACCACCACCTTGTTCAAGACCTTCCTGTAGTAGTCGAGCCAGCCGGTGAATAAACTCCAACTCGCGTCGTGAATCGACTTGGCCAAGTGGTGATTCCGCACCAAGTTACGCACCTGCAAGTCCTCGTACACCACGACAAAGCGCTCCGCGCCGCTGCAAGCGAACGTTAGATGCCACCACGCACCGGGCCAGCTTCACAGCCCAGTCTCTACGCTGGCGTTGAACCTTCAGGTGTACCTTGCCCAGTCGCTTCCTCTGCTTGTGGTAGTTCTTGGATTGAGGTTTGGCCCCTCTCCGAAACTTCCGACTTAACCTGCGTTGCTCTCGCTTCAACCTCCTTTCAGCACGACGCAAGAATTTCGGGCACTCTACCTTGTTTCCGTGGCTGTCGGTGTAGAAGTGCATCAAGCCCACATCCAGCCCCACCACCTGGCCGGTGTACTCCACCTGCTCTTGGCGTTCTACATCCAGGCAGAACTGGGCGTAGTACCCATCGGCCCTGCGTATGACCCGCACCCGGTTGATTTTCAGGGTGAGGATGTCCCGCCGTGCCTCGCCGTTGCAGTACAGGGCAAAGGTGCCCGCCTGGAAGCCGTCCGTGAAGGTGAGGAACATTCCATCCTGGGAGAGCTTCCAGCCGGAGACCTTGTACTCCACGGAGCGACAGTGTTTCTGGAACTTGGGATAGCCCTTCCGGGCTGCCTTCTCCTTGCAGCGGCGGTAAAAGTTGGAAATAGCAGACCAAGCTCGCTCGGCACTGGCTTGTCGGGCAGAGGAGTTGAGCTTCTGGGCGAACGGGAACTCTCTGGCTAAGTCCTTGCAGAGGGAGTACAACGTGGCCCTGTTCACCCCCTGATGATCCATCCAGTGGCGCAGGCACTTGTTGCGCACAAACTGGGCAGTACGAATGGCCTCATCCAGGGCTTGGTACTGCTGGGCTGTGCCGTTGAGGAGCTTGGCTTCGAGGACGCGCATGGGCCCACTCTAGCGCAGGTTAGCAAGATAAAAGCCGCCCTGGTCGCGTCAGCGGGCCGTAGGCCTTAGGGCGGGGCTTTAGACCCAGTTTTTTGGTAACTGTTCCGAGGTGGGGCGGGCAGGGGTGTCAATCACCGTGTGCTGAAAGCCTGTGGGCGTGGGAGTGGTGGGATCCCCGGCCAATACCTTGATAGGAAAGGATGATCCCCGTTCTGCCCAGCGAGAGGCCGAGCGATTGGGATCGGCGTCGATCAACAGGGCCATCCCCGACCCACCCAAAGGGGCTGCCCCTTGTTTTTGCTGAAGGTAGAGGGCCAGGTGTACCGCCGTGGTGGTTTTGCCCACGCCCCCTTTGAACCCCAAGACCGCGATATTCATCTGCCACACACCCTCCCACCCTGGTTTTACTGCCCAGTTGCGCAGGCGGCAAGAGGCTAAAGTGCGCATCGCCACGTTGGGTCTTGGGGCAAATCGGAAGAGCCGGGCGCGGGGGGAAGCGTTCCCGGTTCCGCAATCTTTAGGCTTCGCCGGTAGGATATCCTTGGCTAGCATAACCGTCTGGCCTTGGAGAATGACCATGCTTTATCCTTTGCGCTCCCATTTTCCCTTTGGCCTGGCCCACTTTTGGTCTGTTCTGGTGGGGTTGGGTTTGGCCCTGAGCATAAGCGCCTGTGGCGGCGGGGGTTCCAGTCGCCCGCTTCCCCCAGTCTCAGCTCCTCCCACAGGACGAATTGAGGGATCCCATTTCGACGATCTCAACGGCGATGGGCTGCGGGATCCGGGGGAGCCGGGGCTGCCGGGCATCGCCACGTTTTTGGACTTAAACGGCAATGGCCGCCTCGACCCGGGGGAGCCCAGCACCGTCAGCGATGCCAGCGGTAACTTTCGCTTCTCCAACTTGCCCCCTGGCACCTACCGCGTCACTGCCCTTTTGCCCCCGGGGCGAGTGTTCACCACGCCGCGCTCAGGCTTGGGGCTGGAGCGGATTGTGGGCGGCAGACCTGCTCCCGAAGGGGCCTTTCCCTGGATGGTGGCTTTGCTGAGGGCGGCTGAGCCGGATCCTTTTCAAGCGCAGTTTTGCGGCGGATCCCTGATCGCGCCGGAGTGGGTAGTTACCGCTGCCCACTGCTTTTTCGACGAAGGCCGGCAGGTGAATCCCCAAGATCTGGATCTGCTGTTGGGTACCAACCGCCTACAAATCGGCGCCGGCCAACGCATTCGCGCCGCGCAAATTGTCCTCAACCCCGGCTACAACCCCCAGGTGGGGCAGCTTGGGGGGAATGACATTGCCCTGGTACGCCTTTCTCGGCCAGTGGCTTTGGCCACCCTGCCACTGGTGCAGCCCAACCAAACCAACCTGACGGCCCCTGGCACTGCCGCCACCATCCTCGGCTGGGGAGCCACCTTCCCCCGCGCCCTGGATCAAGAACCCAGCGGCTTTCCCCGAGATTTGCAGCAGGCCACCGTTCCCATCGTCTCCAATGCGGTGTGCAACGCGCCCCAATCCTACAATGGCACCATTTTAGATACCATGCTCTGCGCCGGCTTTCCTCAGGGGGGAGTCGATACGTGTCAGGCTGATAGCGGTGGGCCTTTGATTGTGTCCAGTGGCACGGGTTTTGCCCTGGCCGGGATCACCAGTTTTGGCAGAGGCTGCGCCCAGCCCAATTTCTATGGGGTGTATACGCGGGTGTCTAGCTTCGCCGGTTTTGTGCAATCGGTAATCGGCAGTGCCCCCAGCCCAACTCCAGCACCCTCTCCCCCGCCCCCCACTGGGACAACGGCCTCATTTGTTGTGAATTTGAGGGAAGGTGAGGTGGTTTCGGGGCTCAACTTTGGCAGCCGGGCGCAGTGAACACGAACTGTGGCAGCAAGCAGTGGTGTGGCGATCGTTTAGCTAGGCCGCCGTTCGCGCTAGCGGGACGGAGTCCTTGAAGCCCCGCCCTCTGTCCGTAGGACGAGGGTCGGAATGAAAGGCGGACATCCCCTGTTCTATAATCAGCCTGGCTGTGCAAAACGGCATTGCCGGAATCTGGTACAGCTACGCGGTGGGGTATCCCGTGTCTGCTCGTGGAGGGTTCTTGCACTAGCTCCCCAATGAAGCGAGAAGCCCGCTCCGTACCGCCAGCAGTCGGAGTCGGGAGTATGTCACGATAGGGATCCCTGTTGTAACCGAGTCCATCCCATTGATTGACGGAGGAGATGTCTTGCTTATGACCCAAGTGACGATTGGCGAAAACGAAGGGATCGAATCGGCGCTGCGTCGCTTCAAGCGCCAGGTTTCTAAGGCAGGCATTTTGCGGGATTTGCGCAACCATCGGCACTTTGAAACCAACCTAGAAAAGCGCAAGCGCAAAGCGGTGGCCGTCCGGCGCAACCGCCGCAAGTCCATGGCCTAGGCTACTGCCGACACTCGGAAATCTGAACCCCTCTGAACAGGGCTTGTGGCCTTGCCTGAGGTTCTGACGTTAGTTTCTCGGAATCTGGGTTGGGCCAGCCTGCAGGGATCCGCTCAACACGTTAATTTCCAGCATCAGCTAGAAATCGCAGGAGCCCCGCACTGTACCCGTAGGGTCAGTGCCGGGAGGAATGCGCTTTGATGAAGTACAATGAACTTATGAGCCAAGTCCTGACCGTCTCCTGTAAGCTCAAGGCGTCCCAGTCGCAAGCCGCCAAATTGGACGCGACGATGGAGGCTTTTGGCCAAGCCTTGAACTGGGTCAACCAGAACACGCCGGAGAAGATCGTCAACGCGGTCAAACTGCAATCCCTTTGCTACTACGAGATTCGAGCCCGGTTCGGCTTGTCCAGTAACTTGGCTCAACAGGTGTGCAGACGGGTGGCAGGCGCTCGCAAAGTGGCGAGACAGCGCAACCGTCCGGTTAAAGAGTTCAAGCGTAGGTTCGTTACCTACGACGCACGTATCTTTTCATTCCGCGAGAAAGACTGGACGGTGTCGCTGACCACGGTGGAAGGGAGAGAACGCTTTGAGCTAGCCATTGGTAACTACCAGAGGGGAATGCTGGCTGGCTCTAACCCCAAATCGGCCACCCTGGTCAAGCGCAAAGATGGCTCCTACTACATCCAGATTTGCGTAGAGAAAAAACCACCCAAGCAACAAGATACCGACAAGGTGATCGGGGTGGATTTGGGAAGGATAGATATCGCTCATACCTCAGAGGGGAAGAACTGGAATGGACAGCAGTTGAACAGAGTCCGAGACCACTACTCCCGGTTGAGGGCGGCACTCCAACGCAAAGCCAGTAAGGGCACACGCAGTTCGCGGCGCAGATGCCGTCAACTGCTGCAACGGCTGTCTGGCAAGGAGAGGCGCTTTCAGGCGTGGGTCAATCATCGCATCTCCAAAGCTATTGTCTCTAGGGCAAAGACCACAAACAGCGCTATTGCCCTGGAAGACCTGACAGGGATCCGGGAAAGGGTCAATCAACAGCCACGCAGCAAAACCGAAAGGCGCAGGGCCAACAGTTGGGCGTTCTACCAACTACGTCAATTTCTGGAATACAAGGCGAGGGTTGCAGGGGTTTCTCTGGTTCTTGTGCCGCCTGCTTACACGTCGCAGACCTGCCACCGGTGTTTGCACATCCATCCCGACCCTGCGCAATCCTATCGCAGTGGTAAGTCGTTCAAGTGTGGGCACTGTGGATGGGAAGGAGATGCGGACTGGAATGGGGCCAACATGATTGCCAAACTTGGGGCTGTCGTAAACCAGCCTAGAGGTTCGGGCCTGTTTTGTTCTCTGGTAGAGCAGAGCAGGCCCAGGGCTACTGAAAGCCCGCTCCGTACCGCTTAGCGGTCGGAGCCGGGTAGTTTACTTCTTCGCCAACATAGCTCTCGGGCAAAGGAGCAAAGGGGGCTGAGCGCTGGATGGCACTGAGCACGGCTGCATCCAACAGGGGATCTTCTGAGGGGGTTTGCAGGCGCAGTTCCCGCAGGGATCCCTGTCGATCCAGACGCACCTGCACCACTGTTACGTAGGAGCCGGATGCTCGCCGTACCATCCAGTGTTGGCGAACCCTTTCTTGAAATTGAGCCAAGTAGTCTCCCCAATCTGGATCGGCGACGGCATTAAGGCTGGGTGGGCCTGCCCGCGAGGACTCTATCCCACTGGTGCGACCAAGGCTGGAGCTGTGGGATCCGGTAGGAAAAGTCGGGGGCAAGGTGGGAGAAGGCTCTTCCAACGGGGCTGCGATCGGCTCTGGAGAGGGCAAAGTTGGATGCGGATCCGCTGGAGCCGACAGGTAGGGTTGTGGCAAAACCTCAGGAGAACTTGCTGCTCTTTCGGGTTGAGGCTTGAGGGATTGAGCAGGAGAGATCTGAGCCGATTTGGTCTCCACTGCTGCTGCCGAGGAGGTAGCCAGTAGGCTTTGCAGATGCTGACGATAGTCCTGCAGTTGCTGGCGCTGTGGAGAGGACAGAGGCCAGTGATCCAGCCATTCTTCCGTCAGATGTAGCGCCTCCGCCCAATTGTGATCGGCAACTGCCTGCTCCAGAGCTGCTAAACCCGCTGATAGATTTTCTAACCTGGCCTTTGGCTGCTGCTGAGGAGAGGCAGAGTCGCGGTTGGGTTGGGGCATCTCAAGCTCCCTTGGGGATGGGGGGAGGATCCCAGGGACAGGACTCCCTGCGGCTGAGGCGAGCAGAGGCTGTGCCGTTGCAGAAGTGACCTCTACCCATTCACCTGGATTGGCCACTTGCGACTGCCGCACCGATACGTGATCCCGAGGTTCAGAGACACCGGACTCACGGGCGGAGACGGGCGCAATCCACTGCGGCTCTGGGGGCGGCTCGTCTGCCACCTCCACCCACTGAAAGGGGAGGATCTCCTCCTCTTCCCGGATCCTAGGCTGCCAACCCACCCAGCTCATCGCGATGAAATGCAACCCTGCCGAGAGCACATTGGCCAGCCCCAGACGCCAAGGTAAGGAGCGGCGTTCCTGCTGTCGTTCTTGTTGAGAACGGCTGAGGCGGGGCTCTGGATCCACCTCTCCGTCTGTCAAGCAATTTGCCTGGCTCTCAGCAGCCGGTTCTGGTTTGGGGGAGGTGGACTCTGCAGTAGGTTGGGCCGGGATCCCTGCGCTACAAGGATCTCGAGCGGGGTTCAATTCGTTTTGCACCTTTCCACCTTTCCTCACAGCCACATGCCAACAGAAGCCCACCGACGCTTCTCTGCTTCCTTCGATCAATAGCCCATCCCCGGGCAGAGGGGTAGCCATCGATGCACAAACGCGCCCAGGGCAAAGCTGTGTTGGCTTATACGGACTTCTGCCATTTCAACGCCTATCTTTTTCACGGGGGGCGGTGCTTTGAGCCACCTAGGCTCACGAAAAGCCAGCTCATGATTCTCCGAACTAGAGCTTGTGGAGCGGGTTTATGCTTGTTACCCAGCAACCTGTCCTGAGGCGGTTTTGGTACCCCGTGATCCCGATGTCGGCCCTGGAAACCGGCCCACAAGCTTTCACGCTGCTGAAGACTCCTCTGGTGCTTTGGCTCAATGAGTCAGGGCAGCCTTGCGCCGTTTTGGATCGCTGTTGCCATCGCTCCGCTCAACTCTCCAAGGGGGTCGTCTGCAATGGCCACATCCGCTGCCCCTATCACGGCTGGGAATTTGACGGCTCTGGCACCTGTGTGAAGGTGCCCCAACTTACAGACAACTTCATCCCCCCTACCTACAAGGTGGAGGGGTTTCGCTGCCAAGAGCGCTATGGCTATGTTTGGGTGGCATTGGCGGATCCCTTGACCGATATTCCCGAGATCTCAGAGGTGGCGGATCCCCGGTTTCGCCAAATTCATCAGTTCTATGAGGTCTGGAAATGTGCTGGCCTGCGCCTGATGGAAAACTCCTTTGACAATGCCCATCCCCACTTCGTCCATCAGCAGAGCTTTGGGGTGATCTCCGAGCCTGTACCCCCAGATCTGGACAGCCTTGAAGAACTGGAATATGGCCTTCGGGCCACCTCTGTTTTGCCGGTGTTCAACAGCGACCTGCAGAAGCAAAACTTGCGGATGTCGGAGGATCGCACCGTGCGTATCCTAGAGAGCACTTGGTTTATGCCCTTCAGTCGCAAGCTCAAGATCACCTATCCCAACGGCCTTGTCCACATCATTTTCACAGGGGCTGCCCCCATCGACGACCAAACCTCACAGGTGGTGCAATTCTGTTTGCGCAACGATTCAGAAGCAGAGGTGAGTGCTGAGAGTATCATCGCCTTCGATCGACAGGTAACCCTTGAGGATCAATGGGTTCTGGAAAGCACCGACTACGATGTTCCCCTCGATATCAAGGCGGAGCAGCACATGTTCACGGATGAACCCGGCATTGTCATGCGTCGCAAGCTGGCTGCCCTCTTGAAAGCTCACGGAGAGGTGGAAGCGCGGCGGAGCAGGGATCCCGAACCCACGCCAATGGTCGGGCAGACCCAAAAGAGGGGCCGGAGCAGCCCCCCTTGGGTTTGAGAGTCTTGATTAGATTCCTCGTCAGAGCAGGGAGAGGCGCTCTCCTCGTAACTGGAACTACTTGATCTTGACGGTGGCGCCGGCTTCTTCCAGCTTCTTCTTGATGTCGTTGGCTTCCTCTTTGGCAACCCCTTCTTTGACGGGTTTGGGAGCCGCCTCGACCAGATCTTTGGCATCCTTCAGACCCAAGCCGGTCAACTCGCGCACCACCTTGAGGATGGCGATCTTCTTGTCGGCTGGCACAGCCTCGAGGATGACATCAAAGGCAGTTTGCTCTTCCACCGGCTCAGGGGCTGCCGCCGGAGCTGCCGCCGCCGCTGCCACAGGAGCTGCCATGACCATGCCGCCGGCTGGGGCTGCTGCACTGACGCCAAAGGTTTCCTCGATGGCTTTCACCAGCTCGGAAGCTTCCAGCAAGCTCAAGGCTTTCAACTCTTCCAAAATCTTTGCAACGCGCTCTGAAGACATGATGGTTTCTCCTTGGGGGTAACAGAATCGATACACAGGTTTGGGCTGATGAACTGAAGCCCTTTATGCGGCCTCCTTGTCGGCAATGGCCCGGATGGCCCGCCCCAGAGAGGCTGGGATCTCGTGGATACCGCGCGCCACTTGCGTGGGCACAGCATTGAGCCCGACCGCCAGGCCGGTGGCCACCGACTTGAGGCTGCCCGCCACTTGGGCCATGAGCACTTCCTTGGGCGGTAGCTCGGCGATGGCCTTGGCCTGCTCCAAGGTCAGGGATAGCCCTTCAATGCCAGCACCGCGGAACTCGGTTTTCTTGGTTTGCTTGGCAAAATCTTGATACGCCTTCAGGGCGGCTGAAATATCGCCCCGAATCAAGATAAAGGCCGTCGGCCCCGCCAAAAAGGGAATGATCCCTGCCCAAGCTTTTTGGTCGGCAATGGCTCGCCGCATCAGGGTATTCTTAACAACCATGCAAACCGAATCCGACTTGCGCAGCTCTGCCCGCAGTTGGTCCATCTCCGCAACGGTCAGCCCCTTGTAGTCGATCACCAGCACCATTTGGCTGGCCTGCAGCAGGGATCGGACTTTATCGACGATCTCCGCTTTCTTCGCTAAAGGTTGCTTGCCCATGCGCTCACCTCCTTTGTTGTCAATGGTCACCCAGGGTTAACGGGTGGTGAATCTGGGTTCTGCCAAACAGAATGCGTCCCAGCCGTGGCCGAGACGCATGGAGATAAGCGCACCCTCAAAAGCGATCCAAGAAGGGATCCCTTTGAACTTCGCTCAAACCTCGGCAGGACATTAAGCCCGCGGGCACCTGCTGTCTTCGGCTTGCTATTCGACTGGGGAAAGATGTTCTGCCGGGATCCTCCTCCAAATTCACTCACTCAAACCCTTTTCAACCCATCGCAGCGCCGAAGCCAGGCTTAGGTCGCCAACTTCAGCTCCCGCAGGGCATTGATATCAACCTCAATCGAGGGGCCCATTGTAGCAGAAACGTGTAGGGTTCGCCAATACTTGCCCTTGGCTCCAGAGGGACGGTTGCGATCGATGGACTCCTGCACTGCCTTTAGGTTCTCCAGCAGAGCTTCGACGGGGAACTTGCACTTGCCGAAGATCAAATGCACAATGCCGGTGCGATCCGCCCGGTACTCCAGCTTGCCGGCCTTGAACTCCTTAATCGCTTGGGCCAGATCCATGGTTACCGTTCCCCCCTTGGGAGAGGGCATGAGGCCGCGCGGCCCCAACAGCCGCCCCAGCTTGGCCACTTGGGGCATCACATCGGGGGTGGCGATCAGAAGGTCAAAATCTATAACTCCCTTGCCGATTTCCTCGATCAGGTCTTCATAGCCAACCCGATCCGCCCCTGCATTTTGGGCCTCCGTCACTTTCTCGCCACGGGCAATCACCGCCACCCGGATCTCTTGGCCGGTGCCCCTGGGCAAGACTACAGTGGTGCGCAGTTGTTGGTCGGCGTACTTGGGGTCGATCCCCAGGCGGATGTGAACCTCTGCCGCCTCTTCAAATTTGGCGGTGGCCGTCTCTTTCATCAGGGCCAAAGCCGCTTCGGGAGCATAGGCAATGGGCTTCACCTTCTCCCGCAAAGCCTGCATACGTTTGGAAAGCTTTCGAGCCATCGTTTCTCCTCGGGGTACTGGCGAGAACTTCTCTCCCCCACAGTGGTTTGCTAGAACAACTTTTTCAAGACCGTGAACACCTCAGACCGGGCAAGGGATCCCTCTATCAATCCACCACCGTCACCCCCATGCTGCGAGCAGTTCCGGCAATAATTTTCATGGCCGCCTCCACATCGTGGGCATTCAAATCCGGCAGCTTCTGCTCGGCGATCTGGCGCAGTTGAGCTCGGGTCAGGGATCCCACCTTGGTTTTGTGGGGCTCGCTGGAGCCAGACTCAATGCCCAGGGCCTTCTTGATCAACACCGAAGCCGGCGGCGTCTTGAGGACGAAGGTAAAGCTGCGATCCTCGAAGATGGAGATCTCAACCGGTACCACCATCCCGGCCTGATCCGCCGTCTTGGCGTTGTACTCCTTACAAAAGGCCATGATGTTGACCCCGTGTTGACCCAAGGCTGGGCCAATGGGGGGAGCGGGGGTGGCCTTGCCCGCTTGAATGGCCAACTTGACCACGGCCACCAACTTCTTAGCCATGAAACGCAGTTACACCTCTTTTCGCACTTGACCAAACTCTAATTCTACAGGGGTATCGCGCCCGAAAATCGAGATCAACGCCTTGAGCTTGCCCCGTTCTGGGCTGACCTCCACCACCTCGCCGTAGAAACCTTGGAAGGGGCCGGACAGCACCTCGATGCGATCCCCAGGGGCCATGTCGATTTTGAGGGGCACTTCCTCCACCTCGACGCTGCTGAAGATGCGCTGGACTTCGCTTTGGCTGAGGGGACGCGGTGTAACATGCCCCCGACCGCGACCGTAGGCCCGCTTTTCTTCGGTGCCGACAAAGTTGATCACGTTGGGGGTTGTTTTCACCACCATCCAAGTGTCGTCGTTCATGTCCATGCGCACCAGGACATAGCCGGGAAAAATCTTCTCCTCTTGCTCCTGGCGCTTGCCGGATCGATCCAGCTTGAAGCCCGTCCGCTTCGGGATCACCACCTCGACAATTTGATCCGCCACATCCAAAGCAGCCGCCCGTTGCATCAGGGTGCTCTTCACTTTGTTCTCGCAGCCTGAGGCCACCTGCACGGCGTACCAGCGCAGGTTGCGACGCTCTTGACCTTCCCCCTCGTCTGGTTCCGGGATCGCGTCTGCAGGCTCAAAGTGCTCCACACGGCCCCCACGACGTTTTCGCTGCTGCTCTGGCCTCATCACCTCACATCCTCCCTGTAGCCATCCTTGAACATGACTCTCTTGCCCCTCAGGACAGAACATCACAAGAACAGCTGAGTGGCTACCCAAGCAAACACTTGATCGACCAGGTAGATGAAGGAAGCAAAAGCCAACACAATCAGTAAGACCCCTACCGACTCGCCGATCAATTGCCGGCGGCTCGGCCAAACGATCTTGCCCAATTCCACACGGGTCTCGTGAATGAAGCCCGGGATCCCTTTGAGTTCGGTGGAACTGTCTTTGGAGTGGCCCCGGCTGGCGGGATCCAAACGCTGTTCCGTATCGGCTTTGCTGGAGGGGGTGCTCTTAACCACGGCGGTGTTCTCCTAATGGATCCCGAAAACGGTGTACCGCATTTCAGCAGGCACGGGATCGGCTTTGCGATCCTAACAGATTTACCGGGAATGGGATCCAACCTTAGGGAGTGGGGGTGGGCTCAGGTGCCAAGGAACCGGGAGAAAGCGGGAGGGAGCGGCGGCGGGATTGGTTGAATTGCTCCACAGCAGCATCGACGCTGGCCTTGCCGTCCCAACGGGAAGCGGCACTTTGGCGAGAGAGGAAGTCGGCAGCCCGGAAGAGATCGTTGACGTTAATGCTGGTGCCATCGAACAGAGAGGGATTGCTGTCGCGGCGAATGGCATCGTTGACACTTCCGCTTTGGGCCAGGGCCACCCCAGAACCGCTCAGAACCGAGCTCAAGGCCATTCCCACCAGAAGCAGCACTGGGGGCGAGGGGATCCCACGCCAGCAGACGGGCGATGGATTCAGGAGACGGTTGAGAAGCTTGCCGAGCATGATTTATTTCTCCGCTTCGTTTACACGAGGGTGCTGCTCCGCCAGCCCCTCTACCAACAACTGCTGCTCTTCGGCGGTCAAGGGGCGCTTGGCCAACAGGTCTGGCCGCCTTTGCCAGGTTCGAACCAGCTGCTGCTGCAGACGCCAACGGGCAATGGCTTGATGGTCGCCTGAGAGGAGTACCGGCGGCACCTTGTACCCCTGAAACTCTGGCGGGCGGGTGTACTGAGGATAGTCCAGCAGCCCCGCCTCGAAGCTTTCCCTCTTTAACGAGTCTACCTTGCCCACAGTGCCCGGCAAGAGCCGCACCACGCCGTTGATCAGGGCCAGCGCCGGAATTTCCCCCCCGGTCAGGACAAAATCCCCCAGCGACACCTCGCGGGTGGCCAGGTATTGGCGGATGCGTTCGTCAAAGCCTTCGTACTGGCCACACAGCAGGATCAGCTGCGCCTTCTGGGCCAGCTCCTGCAGCAGCGCCTGGTTTAGCGGTTGCCCCTGGGGCGTCAGCAGAATGATCTCGCAGGGATCCAACCGGGGCAGGGAGGCGACAGCAGCGAAGAAAGGCTCTGGCTTGAGCACCATGCCCACCCCACCCCCGTAGGGCTCATCATCGACACGGCGGTGCTTATCGGTGGCGAAGTCGCGTGGATTGGTGCAGTGGACTTCGGCGATCCCCTGCTGTAGGGCTTTGCCCACCAGCCCAATGCGCAGCGGCGTTTCAAAAAATTCGGGGAAAAGGGTAAGGATATCGAACCGCACAGGACTCAGGACGAGGTGCGCAACCGCTCCAAATCCAGGCGCAAGGACTCAATCTGATGGATCAGCTCCATCAACTCAGCCATCTCTTCTCTGGAGATAGCCGGCTTGTTGGGGGAGGAGGCTGGTGTCGGGGGAGCATTCTCGACAGGCGCTTCAGAGTCAGGACTTGCCGAGGGGGCGTTGGCGGCTGGATCCCTGAGACTCTCAACGTAACGAACTGCCTCCTGCTCGATCAACTCTCCCTTTTGCTCCAGCTCCGCCGCCAGTTGTCCCAAGTCCATCGAAAGGCGGTTGAGGTTTTCGGTGCGCTTTTCCGGGTCTTGCAGGATCTCCACCAGAGCGGTGGCCGTGCCGTAAAAAATGTGGCGAGCCCGCGTGAACCAATCTGAAGAGTGAGAACTCATGGCAGCAGAAAGAGGTGGGTTGTGGATTATTCTAGGCGATCCACCCACCGGGATTGACCCAAGCATTGCAGACTGAATACCCAGCGCCGAAGGACAGACTGGGATCCAATTCTCCAAAATCCTAGGGACACTCTCAGTCTTAAGGCAGGGCTCAATCGACAGCGCGGATCTCGCCACTGTTTAGGCGCTCCACAATCGATTCCAGCAGTTCGTGCTCTTCTGGGGAAATTTCTTGATCGGCCATGACGGCACTGAGAATCTGCTGTTGCTCGGCGCGAGTCAAGACTTTGTCCGCCAAAGCCCGGTTGATTAGAGCTCTCAGCTCAGAGGGTTGAGAGGGTTCCACCGTTTTTCTCCTAGCGCTGGAGGGCAAGGGGTCCCATAATGGGGTTCTGGATCCAAGAAGCAATGGACAGCGGCCCACTACCCAGTATACCAGTATAACGGTACGGCTGTGGAAACCCAGGTATCCTCAAAAGACCAGAGCCAGAGATCCCAACCTGTGGGGGTGATTGGCGGCGGGCAGTTGGCGCAGATGTTGGCCTTGGCAGCTCGCCAGATGGGGATCCCGCTGGTGGTGCAGGCTGCTGCTCCCACCGATCCGGCGGTGGCAGTGGCCGATGGGGTGGTTTGGGGATCCACAGCCGACAGCCAGGCCACGGCCCAGTTGTTGGAGCGCTGCCCGGTGGTTACTTTTGAAAACGAGTTTATCCCTCTGCCGGAGCTGAAAAAACTGGATCCGGAGGGATCCCGCTTTCGTCCCAGCCTCAGCACGCTAGAGCCGCTGCTGGACAAGTTGCACCAACGGCAGTTTCTGGCGCGGTTGGGGTTGCCGGTGCCGACTTTTTTTCCGCTGGAGGCGGTGTTGGATTCGGCAGACCTGGCCGGGTTGGGCTTTCCGGTGGTGCTCAAGCGACGGCGACAGGGCTACGATGGGCAGGGCACCCGCATCTTGCACGAGCGAGCGGCTTTGCAGCAGGCCCTTAGCCAATCTGAGGGGATCCCGCTATTGCTGGAGGAATGGATCCCGTTCGAGCGGGAGCTGGCGGTGATGGTAGCGCGGGGGCTGAAGGGAGAGATCCGGGTTTATCCGGTGGTGGAAACTGTGCAGATTGAGCAAATCTGCCGCCATGTCCTGGTGCCTGCCCGCATCCCCCCAACCACCGAGGCCGAGATCCGGCGCTTGGCAGCCGATCTGATGGAAAAATTGGGTGCAGTTGGCGTGTTTGGCATCGAGCTGTTCTGGGTGCCGCCGCCCCACCCCAAGGCCGGGATCTGGATCAACGAAATCTCGCCGCGGGTCCACAATTCCGGCCACTACACCCTGGAAGCCTGCCACACCTCACAATTCGAGCAACACCTGCGGGCCATCCTCGGCCTGCCTTTGGGGGATCCCTCCCTCAAGTGTGGGGGGGCAGTGATGGTCAATCTCTTGGGCTATGAGCATGCCACCGGCGATTACCCAGAAAAGCGGCAGCGCCTGGCCCAGCTCCCCAATGCCACGGTGCATTGGTACCACAAAACCCCTGCCCGCCCAGGGCGGAAACTGGGCCATGTAACCGTCTGTCTGCCGACCGCTTCTTCCCTACAGCAAGCAGAGACCATTGTTCGCACCCTCGAATCCCTCTGGTACCCCCAGCCATGAGCCAAGTGTCGGATCCCTCATTTTCTCCAGCCACACAAGCCCTGATCCAGGCGATGCAACGGCGGGATGTGCCCGCGGTAGCTCAGCAGGTGAACGGCTTGTCCCCTCAAGAGCGCCCTGCTGTGTTGACCCCTGCCCTCCAATACCTGGCCGAGGTGGATCCCGCCAGTGCCCAGTGGTTTGTTCGCCACCTCATGGCCCCTGCGGTCAAAGCGCAACTGCGAGAAGGGATCCTCAAAGCCGCCCAAGACTACCTACAGGAAGCCGGCTTCACCGAAGGGATCGACTACGAACTCAAGCCTGTTCGCGAAAGCGGTGCGGAGCACCATCCCCAATCAGGGGGCAACATCTTGAGCATTAGCCGCAGAGCCTTGCCCTACGCGGCTCCCGATGACGATCCCTTGGGGCAGTTGTTGTTGGCGGAATTCTGCGAATTGCGGGACTAGGCCACTATGAGCAGTACGAGTTATCGGCTGCAGGTGCTGGACATCACTGCCCTGCCCCAACTGCTGGAGCTGGATCGACGGTGTTACGGAGGATACTGGGGAGAACAGGGGTATCGAGCGGAGCTGGAACGACCCACAAGCACGGTGATTGGTGTAGTGGCGGAACCCGTTGCCGTTGGCGCCCCGTGTGGCTTGGGCCAAACGGAGTTCCCCCTTCCCTCTCCAAACCCCACTTCGCCGACGCAGGTGACAAAAGAGCTGGTGGGCTTCGGCATTCTCTGGCGTATTGAAGAAGAAGCACATATCATCTCTCTGGCGGTGGATCCCGAGCACCGGCAACAGGGCTTGGGCCGGCGGATTCTGGAAGAACTGCTGAACCAAGCGAGAGCAGCAGGCTGCCGCTGGGCCACTCTGGAGGTAAAGGCTTCCAATCAAGCGGCAATCCGCCTGTACGAATCGGCAGGGTTTCAACGGCTGGGACGTCGCAAGGGGTATTACAACGGAGAAGATGCGCTGGTGTATTGGAAGAAACCGATTTAGAAAAGCGTCAATTGTATATAAATTGAAGGGCTGTGAACGTTTTTCGGGATACACCTCAAGCCAGACAACAAGCAAGCCAATGGGCTAAGAATATCAAGGCTGCGGGCGATACAATGCAATACAACACATTGACCGGGCGCCGATTGCGTATTTGATTCTTTTATAGATCATCAAAGTGCTCTCGTTTTGTGGATGCAAACTGCTCGACACAGCTCCTTCCGGCAACATTGGCTCTAGCCAATGCAGGCGCATCTACCGTGCAACGGAGACGCTGACTTGATCACGGAGCTCCTGCTCGGTGGGGAAAAGCTATAGCCTGCGATATCAACACCTTGAATTCGATCCTTGCCGTTTGGTGGCCGATCAGAGCTTCAACTTACGGCTGGAGTCCTTGGGCTAATAAGATGTAAAGTTTTATTTCGAGATCCAACATTTCTGCTTCAATATATATTTTTCATATCGTATCCCCCCTCTGGCCAGCTTGCCTGAAAAAACACTTCAGGTTAACCTACACTTGTTATCTGTCCATCCTGAGCATTTTCAAGCTGTGAGGATCATTATGGACACCTCTGGAAACACCATTGGAGATGAGGCCATCTCTTTTGTCGTCAGTCTTTGGTCTAGGCTTATCGATTTTATGCCCAATCTCCTTGCGGCGATTGTCATCTTAATTCTGGGTTGGATAGTGGCCATGGCAGTAGCCTTCGGCGTTAGAGGACTGCTCAAAAGGACGCAACTGGACAATCGCTTGGCTGCTTGGGTTTTGGGCCAAAAGCCCGGCGAGAAGCTGCCCCAAACGGAGCGCTGGGTGGCCGCTGCCGTCTACTGGGTGATTCTTGCTTTTGTGTTGGTGGCGGTACTGAATGCCCTGCAGCTTCAAGCTGTCTCCGATCCGCTCAACAGGTTTTTGGGGGAAATCTTCGTTTATCTGCCACGGGTGGGTGGGGCGCTGGTGCTGCTGGCTGTGGGCTGGGTGGTGGCCACTGTTGCTCGGCTGGCGGTCATCCAGGGGCTGCGGCGTTTCAACCTCGATGAGCAGTTGGCCCGGCCTCTGCAACAGGAAAGCACTGGCGGTGAGGCAGGTGCAGAAGGAACCCCAACCGGCCAAGAGGGAGGTACAGAGGTCACCCCTTTCCTGCTGAATGAAACTTTGGGCAATGCCCTTTACTGGCTGATTCTGCTGTTCTTTTTGCCGATCATCCTGGATACCCTGAACCTGCAGGGGCCGCTGCAGCCGGTGCAAAACCTGCTGGATCAGTTGCTGTCGATGGTGCCGCGGATTTTGGGAGCGCTGATCATCGGTGCAATGGGCTGGTTTTTGGCCCGCATCGTGCGTGGGATCGTTTCCAATTTGTTGGTGGCAGCGGGAGCTAACCGCTTGGGGGCACGCTTTGGCATTCCCCAGCTGGCCCAAACGGTGGGCACAGTGGCCTACGTCTTGGTGTTGATCCCGGCAGTGATTGCCGCCCTCAAGGCCCTGGAAATCCGGGCCATCTCCGATCCAGCGGTGGCGATGCTGGAGCAGGTGTTGCGGGCCATTCCCCGAATTGCAGGATCTGCTCTCATCCTGGCCGTGTTCTACTGGCTGGGGCAGTTTTTGGCTGGCTTGGTGACCCAGTTGCTGCAGGCGGTGGGTTTTGACCGTCTGGTCGCGGGGCTGGGCTTGCCCCTGGCCGCTGCTCCTGAGCCTGAAGGGGATCCCGCTGCCAAACGTCGCACTCCCTCCGAGATTGCCGGCTTGGTGGTCTGGGTAGGCGTGGTCTTGTTTGGGGCGGTGCCGGCAGTGGAGCTGCTGCAGTTTGCTGCTTTGACCGACATCGTGGAGGGGCTGTTGGTCATTTCCGGGCGGGTGCTCATCGGCGCTTTGGTGTTTGGGATCGGTCTTTATTTGGCCAATTTGGCCCACTCTATGATCAAGAGCTTGGGTAGCCCTTCCTCAGGGGTACTGGCCCAGGCGGCGCGGGTGGCTATCTTGGTTTTTGTTGGCGCCATGGCCCTGCAGCAGATGGGCGTGGCCACCGACATTGTGGTGTTGGCTTTTGGTCTGGTTCTGGGGGCGATTGCCGTGGCGGTGGCGTTGGCTTTTGGGTTGGGAGGTCGCGATGTAGCTGCCGAGCAAATCCGGCAATGGCTCAAGAGAGAGTGAGAGCCGATCTCTGTAGACGTTCGATTGCACCTAAAAAATTGCCCCGCCCATCATCGGGCGGGGTTATTGCTGCATCCTCAGGCCAGCTTAAACTGCCTCTGGAACTTTGGCCTCTTCCGCCGCCACTTCCTGCACCACGATCTTGCCCCGGAACACCACGTAGTTGTAGATGTTGTAGGACAAGATAACCGGGATCAGAAAGCCGATAAAGGTGAGCATAAACACCAGGGAGCTGGGGGAGGCCGCCGCTTCGTAGATGGTGACGCTGGGGGGAATAATGTTGGGGAAAACCATGAACCCCAAGCCGACAAAAGAAAGTGCAAAAATCAAAAAGGTGTAAACCAAAACGCTATTTTCTTCCCGCCGGCGCAGGCTGCGCAGCAACAACGCCACAAACAAAAGCCCCAGCGCCGGAATGGCGGCAAAGATGTAGAAAAGGGGAGGCGAGAAGAGCTGGGATCGCGCCTGCTCGGACATGATGGGCGTGCTGACAGTGATAAACAGCGCCCCAAGCAGGGTGGTCCAGGTGGCGATGGTTGCCGTCCTGTAGTAGGTTTTTTGGAGTTCCCCGGTGGTTTTCACAATCAAGTAGGCCGAGCCGATCAAGACATACCCCTGGATGAGGGTAAGAGCTACCAACAGCGTGCGCCAGGTCAGCCAATCCCAGGGGCTGCCGGCAAAGTGGCCGGCTTCGTCCACGCGGATCCCTTCGAAGACGCTGCCCAAGGCAAATCCCTGGCCCAAGGCTGCCAAAAAGCTGCCCACTCCAAAGGCCAGGTTCCACACCAACTTGTTGTCGGCGTTTTCCCGAAACTCGAAGGAAACGGCCCGCAAGATCAGGCCCACCACCATGATCACCAAGGGTATGTAGAGGGCATTGAGAATGGTGGCGTAGGCGAGAGGAAAAGATCCAAATAGGGATCCCCCCATCAACACCAGCCACGTCTCGTTGGCATCCCAAACATTGCCCAAGCTGGTCATGAGAATGCTGCGCCGCGTCTCGCTGGAGGCCGTCAGGGAGAGGATACCAACTCCCAGATCAAACCCGTCCAGCAGAACGTAGAGAAATAGGAATAGGCCCAGGATAAAAAACCAAACCTGGGGCAGAAACCGCTGTAAAGGCTCAAAAGATTCCATCGCTGTTCCCTCTGCTTTGAGTATTTCTGACCAGTGCGAGACAGTTCCCGATGGCGATCCCCAGTCCCTCTCCCTCTAGGGAAGGGAAGTTGGGAGTTGACGTAGCGAAGGGTTTCACTGCTGTGGGGAATGGGCCTGCTACGTTGCCCTGTTGCTACTTGGAGTCACCAGTTAGATGGCTACCAAACTGCTGCTACCGAGCTTCTGCAGGACGGCGATCTGGCTCGTGGCGGGCAGGCTCGACCACGATCACCGGCTGCGTTGCCGGGACAGGGGCGGGCAACTCCAGGTTTGGCCCTTCGCGGATGATGCGGCTGCCAAAGTAGAGAGCGGCAACGAAGAACACAGTGTACAACGCGGTCAGGCCAACCAGAGAAAACAGCACTTCTCCTGCCGGCAGGGGCGAAACCGATTCCACCGTGCGCAGTTGTCCATACACAATCCAGGGCTGCCGACCCACACAGCGGACGATCCAACCGGTTTCAACGGCGATGTATCCCAGGGGTGCTGCGAAGATCCAAGCTCTCATCAGCCACTTTTGCTGAGAAAGGGCCTCCACTGAGAGCTTGCCCCTCAGCCATTGCACAAGGGTAACTCCGACAAGCCCGGCTAGGAGGAGGCCAATGGCCACCATTGTCCTAAAGGAGTAGTAGATGAGGCCAACCATGTGGGGACGATTTTGGGGATCCCAGCTTTTGAGCCCTTGAATGGGTCGATCCAGCCTGGGTTTGAACTCCAGCAGATAGCCCAGCGCGCCAGGGATCTTCACCTCCCACTCGTTGCGCTCTTCGCGGTCATTGGGCACAGCCAACAGGCTCCAGTCTGCCCGCTCGCCGGCAGGGATCGTCTCCCACTGGGCCTCCATGGCCGCCAGCTTGGCCGGCTGATAGCGATAGACTTGCTCCGCGCTCAGATGGCCGACGAACACCTGCAAAGGGGCGACCACCAGGGTCATTGCCAAGACCACTTTGAGGGAGCGGGAGAAGAACTCGCTGTGCCGCCGCTTGAGAATGTACCAGGCACTGATGCCACCGATAACAAACAAAGAGGTTTCCAAGGTGGCAAAAAACATGTGCAGAAAGCTGTTGACCATGAAGGGATTGACAATGGCCTGCAGGTAGTCCCGCACCACAAACTTCCCATCCACAAATACACCACCTGCCGGTGTCTGCAGCCAAGAGTTGGCCGTCAGGATCCAAAAGGTGGAGAGGTTGGCGCCAAAAGCCACCAGGATCGTCGAGATCCAGTGAATCACTGGCGGCACCCGATCCCAGCCGAACAGCATGATCCCCAGAAAGCTGGCCTCCAGCATAAAGGCCATCGTGCCCTCAAAGCCCAGGATGGTTCCAAAAAAATCTCCCACTGCTTCGGAAAAGGGTGCCCAGTTCATGCCAAATTGAAAGGCCATTGGCAAGCCTGAGGCCACGCCAATACCGAAGTTCAACACATAGAGTTTTGACCAGAAACGGGCGTGGCGGTAGTAATCTAAGTTGCGGGTTTTCAGCCAAAGTCCCTCAACAACAACGAGATAAATGGCCATCCCTGTTGTTAAAACCGGCCACAACATGTGAAAAATGGCCGTGAGGGCAAACTGTAGACGAGAAAGGGCAACGGTATCTAGAAACATGATTTGTACCAAGCTTAGATGAATTGGCCAATACAGCTTTTTCCGACAACATCCTCTGCAGTTGATGCAGCCACACCTCTTGCATGAAAAACATCTTGCTCCCTAGCAGACATCAGATGAGGCCGGGAAAGCCGCGCTTTGTGGTTCCTTCTAACATCGAATCTTGGCTAAGACAATCGACAAGCCGTCCGACTCTAAAGGTTAATTTTAGGATTCTGTGAGATATAGACCTTTTTTTGTAATTTGGACTACAAAGCAAAAAGCCCTCTGTGAACCTAGCGGCCAAAAACTGGCAGGCCATTGACATAGGGTTCTGGTTTTCTTCGTCTTTAAACAACAAAACTGTTGTCCCAATAGATCGAGGAGCAATTCCCAGCAAGGGGCGACTTCCCGTCTACAGCGCCAGCAGACGGCTGCTGATTGTCCCCGGAGCCTGCCAGAATTGGGATCCCTGCTTGTTGGGATCGCAGTTTGCAGTGTGGGGTGGAAGATGTCGTTTATCCCGCTGGTGCGCTTTCTGGCCCAATCTGGCTTGATGCAAGAGTTGGCCGCCCGGTTGAGATCACGGCGACAGGCAGATCTGCAGGGGGCAGGGCGGATCCCGAAGGGGTTGATCGCCTCGGCTTTGGCCCAGCAGGAGGGAAGATCCCTGCTGGTGGTCACCGCCACCTTGGAGGAGGCAGGCCGCTGGACAGCGCAATTGGAGGGCATGGGCTGGGAGACGGTGCAGCTCTACCCCACCTCCGAGGCTTCCCCTTACGAACCTTTTGACCTGGAACCGGAGCTGGTGTGGGGTCAGTTTCAGGTGCTGGCCGATGGTCTCCAGGGCAGGAAGGACATGGCCATTGTAGCCACGGAGCGGGCCCTCCAACCCCACCTTCCCCCTCCAGAGGTGTTTCGGGCCTTTTGCCTCAAGCTGGAACCCGGCCTGGAGATGTCGCCGCAGCAGTTGGGGCAGCAGTTGGCTCGTCTGGGCTATCGGCGGGTAAGCCTGGTGGAAAGCGAAGGGGAGTGGAGCCAGAGAGGCGATATTCTCGACGTTTTCCCGGTGGCCTGCGAATGGCCGGTGCGCCTAGAGTGGTTTGGCAACGAGCTGGAGCGACTGCGGGAGTTTGACCCAGTCAGCCAGCGCTCCCAAGATGGGATCCCCTACGTCTGGCTGACCCCCACTGGCTACGGACCCATCCTCTGGCCAGCTTTGCAGGAAAAAGCCGATCAGCTCTCCCAGGGCCTACGGCAGCAGTTGGAGCAGTCGCCGTCTCCTCCGGAGGGCTTGCGCCGTTTTCTCGGCCTGCTCTACGATCCGCCAGCCAACCTGCTGAGCTATCTGGATCCCGAGGCTTTGATCCTGATCGCGGAGCCGGAGCAGTGCCAAGCCCACAGCCGGCAGTGGCTAAGCCACGCCCAGGAGCAGTGGCAGCTGGCCCGGGCCAGCGAGCCAGCTCTGGTGCCTTTCCACCGCCCCTTTGATCTCAAGGCTCCCGACTGGGATCCCTTCCCCTGCCTGTTGGCCCGCACCTTTGCCCCTGCTGGCGAAGCCGAAGCTGCCCTTGACCTAAAAAGCCGGCCTGTGCCTACTGCTCCCCACCAGTTTGGATCCCTGGCCAAAACCCTGCGCGAGTACCGCAAGCAGCAGTTGCGGGTGTGGATCCTCTCCGCCCAGCCCTCCCGCACGGTGGCCTTGCTGCAAGAACACGACTGCCCGGCCCAGTACGTGCCCAACCCCAAAGATTTTCCAGCCATTGAACGCCAGCTCCAGTCCTACACGCCGGTGGCCCTGAAGTACTCCGGCTTGGCTGAGCTGGAGGGGTTCCTGCTGCCCACGCTGGGGTGGGTAGTGCTCACCGACCGGGAGTTTTTCGGCCAGCACAGCCTGGCCACCCCTACTTATGTGCGCAAGCGCCGCCAGGCCAGCTCTCGCCAGGTGGATCCCAACCTGCTCAAGCCAGGGGATTTTGTCGTTCACAAGGCCCATGGCATTGGCCAGTTTCTGCGCTTAGAAAGCCTCACCATTGGGGGCGAAACCCGCGAGTACCTGGTTATTCAATACAGCGATGGCCTGTTGCGGGTGGCTGCCGACCAGGTCAACTCCCTTTCCCGCTACCGCGCCAGCGGGGATGGACCACCTGCCCTGCACAAGATGTCCGGCAGCACCTGGGAAAAGACCAAACAGAAGGTGAAAAAGAGCCTGCGAAAAGTGGCCTTTGACCTGCTGCAGCTCTATGCCAAACGCGCCGAACAGGAGGGCTATGCCTTCCCGCCCGATTCTCCTTGGCAACAGGAGCTGGAAGATTCTTTCCCCTATCCCCTGACGCCGGATCAACTCCGAGCTGTCCAGGAGATCAAGCGGGATATGGAATCTCCACGCCCTATGGATCGGCTGCTGTGTGGGGACGTGGGCTTTGGCAAAACAGAGGTGGCAATCCGTGCCATTTTCAAAGCCGTAACCGCCGGCAAGCAAGTGGCTCTTTTGGCGCCGACCACCATTCTCACCCAGCAGCATTATCACACCTTAAAAGAGCGCTTCGCTCCCTATCCTATTCAAGTGGGGCTGCTCAACCGCTTCCGCACCTCGGAGGAGAAAAAAGAAATCCTATCCCGTCTCAAGAGTGGCGAACTGGATGTTGTGGTGGGCACCCACCAGCTTTTGGGCAAGGATGTGCAATTTCGGGATTTAGGCCTTTTGGTTATTGACGAAGAGCAGCGCTTTGGCGTCAACCAAAAAGAGAAAATCAAACTTCTCAAAACCCAGGTGGATGTACTCACCCTCACCGCCACCCCTATTCCCCGCACTCTGTATATGGCCTTGTCGGGTTTGCGGGAAATGAGCTTGATCCAAACTCCGCCTCCTTCCCGCCGGCCTATCAAAACTCACCTTTCTCCCTACAACCCCGAAGTCATCCGCACGGCTATCCGCCAAGAGTTGGATCGCGGCGGTCAAGTCTTCTATGTCGTCAACCGCATTGAAGGCATCGAAGAAACCAGTGCCAAATTGCGGGAGTGGGTGCCCGGTGCTCGCATTGCCATTGCCCACGGGCAGATGCCGGAAGGGGAGCTAGAGGCAACGATGCTGGCTTTTAACAATGGGGAAATCGATATCCTGGTCTGCACGACGATTATCGAATCCGGTTTGGATATTCCCCGCGTCAACACCATTTTGATTGAAAATGCTCAGGAGTTTGGATTGGCTCAGCTATACCAGCTGCGGGGGCGGGTGGGCCGGGCTGGGATCCAAGCCCATGCTTGGCTGTTTTACCGAGAAGACGGGATCCTCACCGAGGAGGCCCGCAAACGCCTACAGGCCATTCAGGAATTTACCCAACTGGGATCCGGCTATCAGTTGGCAATGCGGGATATGGAAATTCGTGGCATTGGCAACCTGCTGGGAACGGAACAATCCGGGCAAGTCAATGCGGTGGGCTTCGATCTTTACCTGGAAATGCTGCAAGAAGCCATTCGAGAAATTCGCGGCCAGGAGATCCCACAGGTGGAGGACACACAAATTGACCTCAATGTAACCGCCATGATCCCGCAAAGCTATATCCCCGACGAAGATCAAAAGATGCAGGCTTATCGACACCTGGCTGCTGCCGGCTCTCGGGTCGAGCTGTTGCAAATTGCCCAGGAATGGCAAGACCGCTTTGGCCCCCTGCCCAAGCCTACCCAGGAGCTGCTGCGGGTGATGGAGCTGAAGATCCTGGCCCGCACGCTGGGCTTTTCCCGCATTAGGCCAGCCAAGGAGCATGTCCTTTTGGAAACCCCCATGGAGGAGCCGGCTTGGAATCGCCTGAAAGAGGCTCTGCCCACTCACCTGCAGCCTCGCTTTGTTTACCAACCGGGCAAGGTGACGGTGCGGGGTCTGGGGATGGTGCCGGCGGCGCAGCAACTGGAGAACCTTTTGCAGTGGCTGGACAAGATGAGCCTGGCCCTGAGCCGGATGGAGGCTGGGATCCCAATGACCCCCTAGATCTTGCCGGATCCCTCTCGAGGCGGGCCCATGCTCTGGTGTGAGAGAGTGGAATGGCCGGCCCTCCTCTCTTCAGCGCTCCTTTTTGCATCGGCTTCGCGTTTGCATCGGGTTCGCGTCATGAAAGTTCTAGAAGCTCACCACCTCCAAAAAACCTACCGGCAAGGAGGCAGGGAGGTGCGGGCGGTGGTGGATGTCTCCCTGACGCTGACAGCAGGGGAGATCCTGGCTTTTTTGGGGCCCAACGGGGCCGGCAAGACCACCACCATTAAGATGATTGCCGGCCTGATCCAACCCGACGCGGGCACAGTGTGCGTTCTCGGACGGGATCCCCACAGGGATCCTGGCACATTGGCCCAAGTAGGGGCGGTGCTGGAAGGCAACCGCAACCTCTACTGGCGGCTGACCCCCCTCCAGAACTTGGAGTACTTTGGCGTGCTGCGGGGGCTACCCCCCAGAACCGCCCGGCAACGGGGGCTAGAGCTCCTGGAGACCTTTGGCCTGTGGGAAAAGCGGGATGTTGCCGTGCAAACCCTTTCGCGGGGTATGCAGCAGAAGGTGGCCATTGCCGTTGCCCTCCTGCACCAGCCGGCCCTGTTGTTGCTGGATGAGCCCACCCTAGGGCTGGACGTGGAAGCCGCCCAAGCGGTGAAATCCCTCATCCGCCAAATTGCCGCTTCGGGTCGAGCCATCTTGCTCACCACCCATCAACTGGATATTGCGGAAGCGCTCTCGGATCAGGTAGCCGTTATTCGACAAGGGGTGATCGTTGCCCAAGCCCCCACGCGCGAGTTCATCCGGAACTTTGCCGGCGCCGTCGGTACTTACCGGATCGAGCTGGAACAGGGGCTGGATCCCTGGAGGGTTGAACAACTGGCCCGCCAAGGGGTGGAGATTCTCGGATCCCATCAGATGCGCTTCAGCGGCCCGCCAGAGAGGCTTTATCAGGTGCTAGAGATCTTGAGGCCTTTGCCCTTGCTGGGCCTCAAACGAGAGGAAGCCGATCTCACCCACATCTTCCTCAAGTTGTTGAAAAGAGGGGATAGACAATGCCAGTGATCCACCTGTTTTGGGCCGAACTAAAGCGGGCCTGGATCCAGTACATCCGCTATCCGGCAGAGGCCCTGGGCGGCATCCTAATCACCGCCTTTTTCTTCTATGCCCTCTTTGCCGGCGCTCAGTACGTGGCAGGGCCGGCTTCCCAGTTTGGCAAACGGCTGGACGCGGTGGTGATTGGCTATGTGCTCTGGACGCTGGTCATTTTTGTGGTCAACGATATTGCCCTTAACCTGCAGGTGGAAGCCCAGACGGGGACGCTAGAGCAGGTGCTGCTTTCGCCCTTTTCCGCGGCCACCCTGTTTCTGGCGCGGGCTTGTGCCAGCTTGGTGTTGCGCTTTTCTGTTGTTGTCGTCATTTTGGGTGCCATTTTGCTGCTCACGGGCAGCCGGTTGCGGTTTCCCCCTGCTCTGGTGTTGCCTTTGGTGAGCGTGGTGCTGGGGGCCTACGGTTTTTCGTTTTTGCTGGGATCCGCTGCTCTAATTTGGAAGCGAATTCAGCAGCTTTTGATCATCAGCCAATTCGGCCTGCTTTTCCTGTTGGCTGCTCCCACGGAAGAATGGCCGGGATCCCTGAAGGGGCTGGGGCAGATGCTACCCATGACAGCGGGGGCGGGGCTGTTACGCGACGTAATGGTGCGCGAGGTAGGGCTGGATCCCCTGCGCTTGGCCATGGCTCTAGCCAGCGGCATTTTCTACTTCGGCCTGGGTCTGCTGGCCTTTCGCTGGGCAATGCGGCTAGCCAAACGTCAAGGGATCCTGGGATCCCAGTAGAGGTCTGCAGGAGGGCATCTAGAGCGAACGTTGGTCGGGGGAGCGGTGCAGCAGGTGAGGGAAGTGGTATTCTACCGCTCCAGTGACCGGGTTGTTTTCGGGGAAAGCCATGCTCCGCCGGCTCAGCTCTTGCAGCGCCTTTTCAATTTCGTCAAAGTCGGCAGGTAAGTCGATAGCTATCTCCGCAAGGGTGAGGATCCCTTGCCGCTGTTGGGCTAGCCGCAGGATCTCCCGCATCAGAGCTTGACCTTTCAAGGGCTGAGAAGGCGCTGAAACGGCCTTTGCAGGCGTTGGGGAAGGCTGGGATCCCTGTAGAACTGCCAGTTTGAAGTTGTGATTTTCCACCATGCCTGGGATCAAAAACAGGTCAATTAACTGGCCAAAGCCCAGCAGGCCAAAGGTGAACAGCCAGAGGATGCCTGTTCCAGTCTTGCCCAGGTAGAGGCGATGGACGCCACAGATCCCGAATATGCCCAACGCCCAGAGGATGTAGGCGGTACCGACGGATTTGGGTTCGGCGGGGGGCAGCAGGTAGCGAGAACTCATGGGGATTTGACGAGATAACTTTGAGCGGGTACTCCAAGTCTAAGTCTGTCATCTCCTGGCCTGGACGGGCAGAAGAGAACCGGCGTGATCTCTGCAAGCAAGCTGGGATCCCTTCTACGCTCTTGTCTGAGGGAGGGCAGCCTCAACGGGAAAACAACCGGAATAATGAGATCCAAGTCCCCCAGGCTCAAAGAACTCCGTCTCCCGCTCACGCAAGCAGTGGACATGCCTATAGAAGGCAAGGGAAAGTCGATGTTTGAGCCAATTTTAATCGGGTTGAGCGCTGTGCTCTGGGGCCTCCTCTGGGGCTACGCCACGCTGCTGGTCGTGCTGGTGAACTTTAAAGAGCAGGGATCGGTTTATGCCTATCCGATGCAAGCGGTGTTGGATCGCTTCGTGGAATCCTTGGGGTTAGACTGGCTCAAAGCTCTCCATGCTATGCAACTGAGGCCGCTGCGCCAGATCAGCTATGCTCTGTTCGGCGCCGTCACCTTGGGGGTGGCTTTCATGCTCTGGGTGTTGGGGTGAGGCGATGACCAGATCGACAGGCGCATTCGCGCAGCAACTGCAAATGCGTTAACCCAACCCGAGTTCTCGACAGGCTCATAATGACCGCTGCCCAACTGGTTGCTATTCTCTCCACTGCCATTGCCACCGCCACACCGTTGGTCTTTGCCTGCATAGGGGAAACCATCACCGAGCGGGCGGGGGTGATCAACCTCTCCGCAGAGGGGACGATCATGCTGGCGGCCATGGTTGGGTTCGCCGTGGCCAAGCTGACGGGAAGTCTGGCGTTGGGCTTTTTGGCTGCCGCCGCTGTGGGAGCGCTGTTTGCTGGGATCGTGGCCTTTGGCTCGCTGACCCTGAAGGGATCCCAAATTGCCATTGGTTTCGTCTTGACCCTATTGGGGGCGGATTTGTCTTCCTTTTTGGGCAATCCGTTCGTGCGGATCCCAGGGCCAACGGTGCCCAGCCTGCCCATCCCCTTCCTGAGAGAGGTGCCGCTGCTGGGGCCACTCCTGTTCCAAGGGGATCTGTTGCTGTACGCCAGCTACGCGCTCATCGGGGGAACTTGGTTCTTTTTGTATCGCACTCAGCCTGGCCTGATGTTGCGGGCTATGGGAGAACAGCCGGCGGCGGCTTTTGCCCGCGGCACCAATGTCATTTTCTGGCGCTATGTTTACACCCTTGTGGGGGGATCCCTATTGGGCTTGGCGGGGGCTGCCTTTTCTCTGGATTTCAAGGCCGGCTGGAGCCACCGACATACAGCAGGGTATGGCTGGATTGCCTTGGCCATCGTCATCTTCGGTGGCTGGAACCCCTTGCGGGTAGCTCTGGGGGCCTACCTGTTCGGCATTTTGCAGTCCTTCGCTGGGGTTGCCCAGACCACCATCCGCGCCGTGCCCACCCAAGTTTTCACGGTGGCCCCCTTCGTGTTGATGATTTTGGCGCTGGTGCTCACTTCTGGGGAATGGTGGGAGTACGGCTTGCGCGGGATCCCACCTCGGCTGCGGCGCTGGATTCAGCAGGCGGTGAAGGCCACGCCGCCGGCAGCTCTAGGGCAGCCGTTTGAACCGGGCTAGAGGGGATCCCTCCTCAGCAAGGGGGGATCTGAAAGGGCTGGAAAATAGCGTGCAGCTTTTTGAGGCAAGCCTGGATCTGCGCCATCTCCGAGGGATCCAGCTTTTGGAAGCGCTCTTTCAAGTAGGCGACGTGGGCCGGGAAAATTTCCTCAAACAGTTTTTCCCCCGCTTCTGTCAGCACGACCTTAAAGCAGCGTCGGTTTTCCGGGGGCACTTCCCGGCGCACCAGCCCTTTTTGTTCCAGGCGATCCACAATGCCGGTCAGTGTCCCTTTGGTCACCAGCGTTTTTTGGGCCAAGACATTCATGGTCATCCCAGGGGTATTGCCAAGGGTAACCAACACATCGAATTGGGGGGCCGTCAGCCCCATTTGCCGAATGTGAACCCCGGCGTAATTTTCAAAAGCTTGGTAGGCCCGCGCCAGATCCCGCAACAGCCCCAAAAAAGGCTCACGGGCCGCCAATACCGTCCCCCTCAGCGGAACAGAGTCCTCAGGCTTGAGAACCTCGTCGCTTTGGAGAAGGGGGGATGGAGAGGAGTCAGCGGGAGTGGGCATGGTTGAAGATCGCAGTTCGCGTTGGTGGAACAAACTCAAACCCAAAGGACAGTCTCGGCTCCATGATAGCCCACTGTAGTACAGTTCTAACGCAAAATGAACTACGTCTATCTGCTTTGCTGAGCTAGCCCCTTCGCCGTTATGTGGTTCTCATAAAAAAAGGGGATCCACTGGATGGATCCCCCGTGACGGACAGAGCTTGTGGGGCAAACACCCGCCCAAGGCAGGTGACCACAGCAGACACTAGGGCTTCAGCTCGCTGGGGATGCGCTCCCCGAAGAGCACGAAGTAGAGAATCCGATAAATGTCCGTGTTCAGGATCCCGGTGGTCGGCACCAACTCTTGGGCGTTCAAGCCCGCAGCGCGAGCAATGACTCCACTGCCGACGTCATCTCCGGTAGCCCAAGCCACGGCAAAGGGATAGCGCTTGCCATTCTTGTCAGGAGCAGAAATAAACGGCTTTGTGCCCGTGCCGTCAACTCCGTCAATGGGGGCACCACTGCCTTCGGGGTCAGTAGGGGGCAGCGGCTCCTCGGCGGATTCGATATCCACCAACTGCATCCCGCCGGCGTTGCTAGTGAGTACGCCGCCTCTTATCCCGCTATTCTGGCAGGCCAGCTTACGGGGTCCATAACTGTTGTTAACTATCTCTTAACTATCTCATAACTGTCAAGGTTTCTCGCAGGGCTTTTGGGGTACCTGCTCCAGGGCATAGCCGTCCTTCTGGTCAGGCGGCTCTTCTGGGGGTTTTGGCCAGTGGCTGCCATGCTCGTCTGAGCTGTTTGAATTGCTGTTGCCAGCGCTGCAATTCGCCCGCCTCCAACGGGATCCCACCGAAGCGCACCTCCAGGTAGCGCTCCAAGAACTGGATGGCCACCTGGGCTTGTGGTAAGTCGGAGTGGCGCAAGTGTTCCAGGCAGGCCTCAGGGCCTAGGTGGGCTGGGATCCCCACCGCCGTCGCCAGATCCCGCAGTTGCAGATAAAGCCTTGAGATAAGCTGGCGGCGCTGCTGCGACTTGGGTAGAGCCGCCGGGATCCAGCGCATCCCAGCAAAGGCCAGACTCGGTAGCAAGAGGCCAACCATCCAGGTGGGCCAGGGGGGCGGAGGCTGCCACAGGGATCCCATCACCACCCCATTGGCGGCAGTGGCTAGGAGAATCCACCCCCCATCCTGCCAGCGCACGGCCTGATAGCGGCGGCGGCGACCCCAATAGGCCATGGATCCGGTGATCAAAACCACCCCCAACACCGGCAGGCCATTCTGCTGCAACGTTTGCCCCAAGGCAACCAGGCTGCGACGGAAGCCAGCACCGACATCCTCTCGATCCGGAGAGGCGGCTACAGCGCTGGCCATCTCCTGAATCTGCCGCCAGATCTGCTGCTGGGTGGATAGGTCGTACTGGATGACGTACTTAAACCAGCGGAAGCGCAAGCTGTCGTAGAAATCTTGAAGGGGATCCCACCAGGTTTCCCGCCGGCTGACATTGGCCTCTGCCGGTGTGGCATCGAAAATGATCCACCCGTAGGAGCCAAAGGGGATCTCCGTCCAGGAATGGGCGTCGGCATTGCGTACTGCCAGATAATTTTCCTGCGCCACCCAGCGCCCGCCCAAAAAGCCATTCACCATCCGGGCCGGGATGCCAATGCTGCGGGCCAGCACCGTCAGGGCTGTGGCGAAATATTCGCAGTGGCCCCGCCGATGGGTGAACAGAAAGGCTTCCAAAGGCGGTTCAGGGCCGGGATCCGGCAGATCGGTGGTGTAGGCATAGTTCTCCAGCAGGTAGTTCTGCAAAGCCGTCACCTTGCCAAAGACATCGGGGATCCCAGCGGTAACGTCTTCAGCCAAGGCGGGAATGCGCGGATCCAGGTCTGCTGGCAACTGCAGATAGGCTGCCTGTTGGACTGGGTCGAGAGCACTGAACAGCTCCGCGTGGCCTAGCCGGCGCAAGCGCGGGCTTAACTCCCTTGAGATCCGGCTCCGGGCACGGTAGAGATGGGGCACCTGCCGAGGCAGAGAATGGCCGATATCTCCGGTCTCGCTCAAGATGAGGCGGCGATTTTGCCGTTGCCAGGCTTGTTGCACCGTCGCCGCTCCCCCCCGCTCCAGCCATTCAACTTCCACCAGTGGGGCCACCCCAAAAACGGTGTTGGTGGCCAGCGGCTCCAGATAGATGAGCTGCTCCAGCGGGAAGAACTGGAGTTCGGGGGCTGTGGGGATCAAGCTGGAGGCAGAGAGATCAAATACCCCTGCTGCGTTGGGGAAAATGGGGATGAAGCGGTCTAGCGTTCGCGACCAGGCTCGTCCATCGTAGCGATCAAAGCTGATCCCCCGCCAGTAGAGGGACTCCACACGGGGCGGCACCCCTGCCGGAAATTCCACCCGCATGACAACGGTGTTGTCGGTTTTGAGGGTGCCGAATTCTCCCAGGCTGACTTCCTCGGCAAAGCCGGTGGTCATCACCGGGGAGCGGGCCTGGCGACCCAGAATTCCTAAACTGACCCGCGGGAACAAGAAAAACAAAGCCACGGACAGGATCACCGCCAGCAAAGCCAGGGATCCGAGAAAGCCCAAAAAGTTGAGGTTGATGCCACGGGTTTGGCTGGCTGCCTGCGGGTGCTGCTCTGCTTGCAGGCGCAGGTGGTAAAGGGTGAGGTTGATTAGCCCTACCCCCACGTACAGCAAAAACAGCAGCCCAAAGCTGATGTCTTCGTTGAACAGAGTGGCAATGGCCATCAGCAGCAGAGACAGCACCGCCAACTGGATGTGATCGGCTGCCCGTTCCCGCTGAAACAGCTTGGCCCCTGTTAGGTAAAGCACCAAGCCAATGGCCCCATCGGAAAAGGCAAGGATCCCGGAGATGACCAAAGCCAGCAGGCTGAGCAACACCGCCACCGTCAGGGGCATCCACAGGGGGGCATAGCGGGCAAAAGCAATCCTTGGCGGCTCCCAAAACCAACTGCAGGCCCCTGCGGCCAAGCAAACGGCAATGACCGGTGGCGACAGAGCCTGATCCCCCAGACAAAGGGCCGTGAAGGCGATCCCCACCAACAGGTAAACAAACACCTTTTGAACGGATGGCAGTGTCCAGGTCATGGCCCTTGGGATTCAATCCTTTCCAGCATAGCCAAGTCTTTTTTGCTACCGGTTTGCCCTCCCTGGGATCCCCTTTTGGACAAAGCGAAGAGCATTAGAATCGTTAACTAAGAATCGTTAAGATTTTGTTACTCGCCGGTCTCGACGGGATGCCTGTGACACGCTGCGCGAAAAGGTGGTGAGATGTCCAGCCAAAACGAAATTCATGTGGTGGGGGCGCGGCAGCACAACCTCAAAAATGTCAACCTGCGGATCCCGCGGGATCGCCTGGTGGTATTCACGGGCGTCTCCGGATCGGGCAAGTCCTCCTTGGCTTTCGACACCATCTTTGCCGAGGGACAGCGGCGCTATGTGGAATCCCTCAGCGCCTATGCGCGACAGTTTTTGGGGCAACTGGACAAACCGGATGTGGATCGCATCGAAGGGCTGAGTCCGGCCATCTCCATCGATCAAAAGTCCACCAGCCACAACCCCCGTTCCACCGTCGGCACCGTTACCGAAATCTACGACTACCTGCGGCTTCTGTACGGAAGAGCTGGGATCCCGCACTGCCCCCATTGCAACCGGGTGATCGCCCCCCAGACTGTGGATCAGATTGTGGATCAGATCATGGCTCTGCCGGATCGGACGCGGTTTCAGTTGCTCTCGCCGGTGGTGAAGGGGAAAAAGGGCACCCATGCCAACCTGTTGCAAAGCTTGCGCCAGCAAGGGTTTGTGCGCGTGCGCATCGACGGCCAGGTGCGGGATCTGAGCGAGGAGATCGAGTTAGCCAAAAACAAAACCCACACCCTTGAGGTTGTGGTGGATCGGCTGGTCAAGAGCCCCGACATAGCGGAGCGACTGGCCGATTCTCTGGCAACCTGCCTGCGCCAGTCGGGAGGAATTGCGGTGGTGGAGCTGCTGCCGCGGGAAGAGGAGCGAGAACAGCTGCTGCAAAAGGTGGCCGAGTCGGCGGGGCAATACCTGAACAGCAAGCCAACGGAGCTGATTTTTTCTGAGCAATTTGCCTGCCCGGAGCACGGTTCGGTGATGGGCGAGCTGTCGCCGCGCCTGTTTTCCTTCAACTCGCCGATTGGGGCCTGTCCTGTCTGCCACGGGCTGGGTTTTGAGCCCATCTTCGACCCCGAGCGGATCGTGCCCGATCCCAAGCTCCCCTTGTACGCGGCCATCGCCCCTTGGGCAGAGCGGGAGAACCCCTACTATCTGGCTTTGTTGGCGGGAGCCGCCAAGGCTTTTGGCTTTGACCTCAGCAGCCGCTGGTGTGATCTCACCCCCCAGCAACAGCAGATCATCCTCTACGGCGCCGACCAGGAGGTCTACATCGCCGAGGTAGAATCTCAGTACCGAGGCCGGGGGTACTATCGCCGCTATGAGGGGGTGATTCCCCAATTGCAGCGGCACTACCAGGAAACCACTTCCGAAATCTATCGGCAAAAGCTGGAAGCCTACCTCACCTACCGTCCCTGTTCCGCCTGTGGGGGATCCC
Organism: Synechococcus sp. W60.1; assembly: GCF_047461575.1. Classification (NCBI taxonomy): domain Bacteria; kingdom Bacillati; phylum Cyanobacteriota; class Cyanophyceae; order Synechococcales; family Synechococcaceae; genus Synechococcus; species Synechococcus sp. W60.1. The sequence continues at coordinate 171,680 of NZ_JANSHL010000003.1, forward strand.
GTCTCAAGCCGGAAGCTCTGGCCGTGCGCATCGGCGGCTACCGCATTACCGATCTCACCGAGATCTCCATCCGCGACTGCCTGCACCGCCTGGAGCAGTTGAAACTTACCCCGCGACAAGTGCAGATCGGCGAGCTGGTGCTGCGGGAGATCAAAACCCGGCTGCAGTTTTTGGTGGATGTGGGCCTGGACTACCTAACGCTGGCCCGCCCGGCCATGACCCTCTCCGGCGGCGAAGCGCAGCGGATCCGGCTGGCCAGCCAGATGGGCTCCGGCTTGACGGGGGTGCTCTACGTGTTGGACGAACCCTCGATTGGCCTCCACCAGCGGGACAACGAGCGCCTGTTGCAAACCCTGTTTCGCCTGCGAGATCTGGGCAACACCCTGATCGTGGTGGAACACGACGAAGAAACCATCCGTGCCGCCGACCACATCGTCGATATCGGCCCTGGGGCCGGCATCCACGGGGGGGAAGTGGTGGCCCAGGGATCCCTGGCGGACATCATGGCCTGCGAGCGCTCCATCACCGGAGCTTATCTTTCGGGGCGGCTGCGGATCCCTACCCCTGCGCAGCGGCGGGCTGGGAAAGCGGTTGCCCTCAAGCTCACCAATGCCCACAAAAACAACCTCAAGCACATTGATGTAGAGATCCCCCTGGGCAAGTTGGTCTGTGTTACAGGCGTCTCCGGCTCCGGCAAATCCACCTTGGTCAACGAATTGCTCTACCCTGCCCTGCAGCACCATCTTGGACACAAGGTGCCCCAACCCGCGGAGATGGGAGAACTTGAGGGCATCGAACACATCGACAAGGTGATCGTCATCGACCAATCTCCCATTGGCCGTACCCCCCGCTCCAACCCTGCCACCTACACGGGTTTGTTTGATCCCATCCGCCAAACCTTTGCCCAAACCTTGGATGCCAAGGCCAGAGGCTACCCATCCGGCCACTTTTCCTTCAATGTCAAGGGGGGGCGCTGTGAAGCCTGCAAAGGGCAGGGGGTGAACGTGATTGAAATGAACTTCCTGCCCGATGTGTACGTCACCTGCGAAGTCTGCGGGGGCAGCCGTTACAGCCGCGAAACCCTGCAGGTCAGGTACAAGGGCAAGAACATCGCCGAAGTCCTGGATATGACGGTGGGGGAGGCGCTGGAGTTTTTCGCTGCCCTGCCTCCTGCCGCCAAGATCCTGCAGACCTTGGCCGATGTGGGCCTCGATTACATCAAGCTGGGCCAGCCAGCTCCTACCCTCTCCGGTGGGGAAGCGCAACGGGTCAAGCTGGCCGCAGAACTGGCCCGCCGCTCCACCGGCAAAACCCTCTATCTGCTGGATGAGCCCTCCACCGGCTTGTCTTTTTACGATGTCCACAAGCTCTTGAACGTCCTGCAACGGCTGGTGGATACAGGCAACACCGTGCTGGTGATCGAGCATAACCTGGACATTCTCCGCTGTGCTGATTGGATTATTGACTTGGGGCCAGAGGGCGGCGACCGCGGCGGCCAGATCATCGCCGTTGGCACTCCAGAACAGGTGGCTGAGCACCCCGGATCCCATACAGGGCGCTATTTGAAGCAGGTTTTGCAACAACATCCCCCAGGTCGCTGAGCAACTCAGCCTGCTCCAGGGAGAAAGTTGACCGAAAGCGGCTGTCGGGATCCCCTTTCGCTTTTTGCTCTGCTCACCTCAGCCATGGCGGTGGAGGACTGATGCGGCGAGGACTCTATCCCACCCAGGCGCTCCGCACCGTGAACGCAAGGGTGAACGGTTAGCCTGAGTCTCACGTCGCTATGGCATGATGGGTCGGAAGGAAAAGGTTCGCACTCTCCCCATGGTAGGGCAGACCCTGGGTGGCCGCTATCAGATCTTGGAAGCACTGGGATCCAGCGGACAAACCTACTTGGCACAGGATAGCCATCATCCTGAGCGGCTTCGGGTGGTGCTCAAACGCTGGCAGGCCGGCCAAAATGCTCCGCACCGCGAACACAGTGAGGACTCCGCCTCGCTACGGCATCTCTTTCAGCAAGAAGTGGCGCTGCGGGAGCACCTGGGATCCCACGAGGGTATCCCCCGCCTGTTGGCCTGCTTTGAGCAAGAGGGGGAGTTTTATTGGGTGGAAGAATGGGTTGAAGGGCCCACCCTGGAACAAGCTCTATTGCTAGGTAACGCAACCGAGAGGGGCCAGCTAACGACTCCTTCCCACCAAAGTGCCATGCACCGCTATTGCGAACGCGACTGGACGGAGGCTGAGGTACGGGCCTTGTTGCAGGATGTGCTGCAAACCTTGGCCTTCCTGAATGGGGAAGGGGTGAGCTGCTGCAACCTGCAGCCCTCTCGCTTGATCTACCGTCAGGCGGATGGCCGATGGGTGTTGTTGAAGTGGGGGGGTGAGGAACAGGGTCTGGCTTTTTCCGGCTCTGGCTTCGGGAACCCCTATGGCCCCAGGCATTGCAGCGACCTCTATGCTCTTGGGCTGATTGCCCTGCAGGCCCTCTGCGGGATCCCGCCCCAGAAGCTGTTTCGCGACCCGTTGACGGGGGAGTTGCGCTGGCATGATCTGGTCTCCACTAGCGCTCCTTTGCTGCTTTTCTGGATCGTTTGGTGAGCTGCAACCCACAACAGTGCTTTCCTTCAGCAACAGCAGCTCTGGCCGCTTTGCAGGCTTTGCCCCCCGCCGAGAGCCCCCCTGCCGCCGAACTCCTGTCCCAGCCCAGCCCTGTCGCCGCCGAGCCCTTACAGGAGCCAACCACCCCACCGCGTTCTCCGGTATCGCTGCGGGCGCGTCCCCGGATCCCACCGGTTTGGGCAGGAGGCAGCTTGGCGGCTTTGCTGGCGTTGACGGTGGCAGGGGTATGGCAGATGAGGGCGAACCTTGGCCTGCGGGGGGAGCCCAAGGATTCTGTCCCCCTCACGAGAACGGGATCCTCTGGCCCGGCAAAGCGCAACGGCCTGGGACTCCGTCCTACTCGCGAGAACGGTTCTCATGCCTCCGTCCCCACCGCCGTCACGGTCGCGGAAGCGTCGCGTAGCGATAACGACCCGGCAGACTGGGCCAAGTCTTTGCAGCTCAAGGCTACGCTGGAAGGCCCTGTCGCCGTCACTGCTCTGGCCATCAGCCCGGATGGAAATCTCCTTGCTGCCGGGGGAGACGACGGCGTGATCCGGCTTTGGGATCCCCAGGCTGGCCAACTGCTCCAGAGCTGGGCAGGCCACGAGGGATCCGTTGAGGCACTGGCCATCAGCCCAGATGGTACCTTTTTGGTGAGTGGGGGGGCAGACAAGACGGTACGGGTCTGGGATCTGGCGACCCTGGGGGATCCGGCTCTCTCGCCTGGGGATGTGCTGGCGCGGCTGCAGTTGCAAGGGCACATCGGGTTGATCAACAGTGTCGCCATTAGCCCCGATGGTCGTTGGATTGCCAGTGGCAGCGCCGACCGCACCATCCGCCTTTGGCAGGCCGACAACGGCCAGTTGATCCGCACCCTGGCGCCTCCCACTGCTGCCGCCCAGGAGACCCCTCAGAGGGCTGGCATTACAGCAGTGGCCTTTGGCCCAAGACCTACCCGTATGAATACTTCCCACCAATCTGAAGGGATCCCCCCTTGGATCTTGGTGGCCGCCAATGGAGATCCCACCGTTCACCTTTGGGATCCTGGCAGCGGGGCCTTGCTGGAAACCCTAAAGGCCGACTACCCCATCGAGCAGGTGCTTCTGAGCCCAGATGGCCGCTATTTGCTCGCTGGCAGTACCGGTGGCATCTTGGTCTGGAACTTGGGCACGGGATCCTTGGAGCGCACCTTGCCCCAGACTTTGTCCGGCTTGGCCGCCCTTGCCCTCAGCCCTGATGGCCGCTTGCTCGCCAGCGGCACCGATTACCGCGCTCACCAGATCAAGCTCTGGGATCTGCGCAGCGGAGAACAGTTGCGCACCCTGGGCGGCCAGACTTGGATGGTGAGCGTCTTGCTGTTTGGCCCCGGTCGCGGAAGCGTCGCGCAGCGATATGGGCAGACCCTTCTCAGTGGTGGCGCCGATGGCTCAATTCGCATTTGGGGGCCAGCCGACCCAGCTCAGCCCTAGTGGGATCCAAGCAGATAAAATACTCGACGAAGAAGGGATCCCGGCAGAGCATGGGCAAAGTTGTCATCATTGGGGCGGGGCTGGCCGGCTTGGCTTGCGCCAAAGTGCTGAGCCAGGCGGGGTGGAGGGATGTCCTGGTTCTGGAAAAAAGCGACGGCCCTGGGGGGCGGGTGCGTACCGACAAGGTGGATGGCTTTCGCCTGGATCGCGGTTTTCAGGTGCTGTTCACCGCCTATCCCAAAGTGCGACAGCATTTGGATCTGGGCAAGCTCGATCCCCGTCCCTACCGGCCCGGCGCTATTTTGGCTCAACCCGGTCGCTGCTGGCTGTTGGGGGATCCCCTACGGGATCTGTCCAGCCTTCTCCCCTCTTTGCTCAACCCCTTGGCCAGCTTTGGGGACAAGCTCAAGGTGCTGCAATTGCGATCCGAGCTGGCGCGCCGCAGCCCGGAGCAGGTTTTTCAAGAAGGGCTAGGGGGATCCGATTGCTCGCTGCGGGAGTTTCTGGAGCAGTACGGCTTTTCCCAACAGATCTGCCAGCACTTTTTCTACCCCTTTTTCCGCGGGATCCTTCTAGATCCGGATCTGGGCAGTAGCGCCCGCCTCTTTGCCTTTTATTTCAAGATGATGGCCGAGGGATCCATTGTCACCCCGGCCTTGGGCATGGGAGAACTGGCCCGACAACTGGCCGGTCACCTGTCCCCCGAACAGATTCGCTACCAAACCCCGGTGGAGCGCATCCTGGCAGAAGACGGGAAAGTGCGCGGGATCCGCACCGCCAAGGGTGAAGAGATCCCTGCCGAGTGGGTAGTTTGTGCTACTGATGCCCCTCAGGCACGGGCCTGGCAGGCGGAGCTGTGCCCTCAAGCCCCCACCCCCATTCCCACCCAGGGGCGAGCGGTGACCTGTCTCTACTTCTGCGCCCCCTTTTCCCTCAGCCGCGGCGCCTACTTGTACCTCAACGCCACCGGCCAGGGCTGGATCAACCATTGGGTCCAACTTACCCGCATCAGCCCGGCGCTGGCTCCTCCTGGCCAACACCTGTATTCGGTGGTGGTGCTAGGGGATCCCCCCTTGAGGGACGAGGAACTGGCCCAAGCCTGCCGGGCCGAGCTGCAAACTTACTTCCCCGTCGCGGCAGCGTCGCGTAGCGATAAAGCCCCCTTGGAGCAACTGCGCCTGCTGCGGGTGTACCGGATCCCTTTTGCCCAGTTTGTACAACCCCCCGGCTTTCAGCAGCATCTGGTTCCCACCTTTAGCGGCCTGCCGGGCCTCCTTTGGGCCGGGGAATACACCCACCAGAGCAGCCTCGAGGGATCCCTGCGCAGCGGCGAACAGGCAGCGGCGTGGATTCTCCAAAAATCGGCGTAAATCTGTACAAAGCAATACAGACTTTCTTAAGCCTATTCCCAGCAACAAAGCTGGGATCCCGTGGTATGAAGGGGGTGGACTTGGTTGCCCACGAGGATCCCTCTGTTATGCAGAATGTTACCCTCAACCCCTTCTCCCTTTTGCAGCGCTCGCTGGAACTGGTAGGCCCTATCTATGGGCCGCTGCTGATCCTGGCCTCTCCTGGCTTTATCATTTCCATCGTCGCGGAGCTGATCCCGCTTGCTGGGGGGATCCTCAACTTGGCCTATGGCCTGATCGGCCTGCCCATCCTGGCAGGGGCAGCCTTTTGGCTGGTGGATCAGCACTTGAAGCAGCGCACTCCTCCCCTGGGCAACAGTCTGGATCAAGCTGTCTCCAAGGCAGTGCCTCTGGTATTCGGCAGCATCCTGCTGGTGCTGATTGTCTCGCTGGGGATGCTGCTGCTTGTACTTCCCGGCATCTACTGGGGGATAAGGCTGGCTTTCACGCTCTGCGCGATTGTCCTGGAAGACAAAGGGGCCACAGAAGGGTTGGGCTACAGTTGGAACCTCGTCAGGGGCCGTTGGTGGGGGGTGTTTTGGGCATTTCTGGCCGTGGGTTTGATCTTCGGCATCGCGATCCTGATGATTTCGTTTTTTGTTGGGGGGATCCTGGGAGATACCCTAGGTGCGGCTGTGGTTGGGAATGCTGCCGCCACGGCAGTTGCGCCTATCCTCAATATCTATGCAGTGCTCCTGTTCCGATCCCTGCAGCAGCTGCAAGCGCAAGCAGCGTAGTTTGGCTTGCCCTCACCCCCAACCCTTCCCCCCTGGAGAGAGGGAAGTTGCAGTTGGCCTAGGGAGAAGGGCGCTCCAGGATCCCTCCCCCCAGCAGGAGATCCCCGTGGTACCAGACGGCGGCTTGGCCAGGAGTGACCCCAAACTGCGGCTCGGCAAACTGCAGCTTTACCCGCTCTGGCGATTCCGGGATCACCATGGCGGGCACTGGGGGGGTACGGTAGCGCACCTGAACCTCAACAGCCAAGGATGCCGTCGGCGCCGGGATAGAGACCCAGTTGACTTGGCTTACCCACGCTTCAGCCTGGGTAGCCTCCTCCCGTTCCCCCACGACAACGCGGTTCATGGCCGCATCGATGCGCACCACGTAAAGCGGACGGGAAGAGGCAATCCCCAACCCCTTGCGCTGGCCCACCGTGTAGTGGTGGATGCCCTCATGGGATCCCAGCACTCGCCCCTGGGTATCGACGATTTCCCCTGGCCTTTGCCCAAGGTACTGATCCAAAAAGCTCCGCATCGAGCCATAGGTTTCAATCAAGCAGAGATCCTGGCTTTCGGGCTTATCGGCTGTAACCAGCCCATAGCGGGCGGCCAACTGGCGGGTTTGGGCTTTGGTGTATTCCCCCAGGGGAAAGCGGCTGCTGGCCAGATGGTCTTGGCTGAGGTCGTAGAGGAAATAGGACTGATCCTTTTGCCGATCCACCGCCCGCAGCAGTTGATAGCGCCCCGATTCGGTGTCCAAGCGCACCCGTGCGTAGTGGCCAGTGGCAATCTGGGAGATGCCCAGCTTTTCGCGGGCATAGGCCAGCAGGGGGCCGAACTTCACCGTTTTGTTGCATTGGGAGCAGGGTAGAGGGGTAATGCCCTCCGCATAGCCGGCTACCAGGTAATCGACAATGTTGGCCTGGAACAGCTCGCGGCTATCCACCACATGGTGCGGGATCCCCAGCTGCTCACAAACAGCTGCCGCATCCACCAAGCCTTCGGTACAGCACTGCCCCTTCCCCCTCATGAGCCAGAGGGTGACCCCCTCCACGGCGTAGCCCTGTTCCTGCAAAAGGGCCGCCACCGTAGAGCTATCCACACCCCCAGAAAGGGCCGCCACAATGCGGGGCCGCGACGGGGATGCAACAGGTGAAACCGATGAGTGGGGGCTGATAACCATTGAGACAAGGGATCCTAGGAAAAGAAAGGCTCAGCCGGAAACAAGAGGAGGCCTCTCTCTGGGGATTGGGGAACCCGGAACAAGCTGAGCCGGGATCTTTACTTTAGCCTTCCTCAGAATTGGCTGGCCCGGATCCCTTCTCAGGGGTGGTTTCTGAGATGCCCTTTTGCCGCAAGCGCCGCAGCGAATCCAGAGCCGCCGCCGCAACGCTATCGTGGGGATCCCTGGCCAGGTAGTTGAGAGCAGAAACGCTCTTGGGGGAAGGCAAATTGCCCAGCGCTTGGGCCAGCCGCTGCCGCACCAGCCAGTCTTCCGATTGGGCAAACCGCAGGATGTGATCCAGGGCCCGCGGATCCCCCAGTTCTCCCAAAGCTGCGATGGCCGCCTGTTGTAGCAGCTCTTCTGGCCCCTCCAACGCCCGCAGCAGCACGTCGTAAGCCCGCGGATCCTTCAAGTTCCCCAAGGCCACCGCGGCACTGAAGCGCACCAGCCATTCTACATCCTCGTAGAAAGCACGCACTAAAGCTTCAAAAGCCCGCGGATCTTCCAAGTAGCCCAGGGCACCTGCCGCGTCGGCGCGAATGCCATAATCCGGGTCTTGGGTGAGGATTTCCAGCAATTTGGGCAGACAGGCGTCCGTTTGCTTGATCCCCAGGGCAAAGACGGCAAAAGAGCGCACCTGCAGGTTCTCATCGTCGATGACCTGCAAAATCAGCGGCACCGCCTGCTCTGCCGGCACATCCCGCAACTGGGCCAAGGCCACCATCCGGTCCGCAGAACGCGGGCTGCGCAAGCGTTGAGCGATCTCCTGTAAACGGGCGGGGTTGGCGGGATCCAAAGCAGAGACAGTCATGGCGTTAACAAATATTTACAATCTTTCTTCAGTATGGCAAACGAGGCTGCGCTTGGACAGAGGCCGTCTTTGTCTGGCCCGGTCGGGATCTCTGGGGACATGGTGCCACTGTTTCGATCGACAAATCCTAGCACTGTTGTCGAGAAAAGCAGGTTGACTTGGCCCCATCACGAAGATTTTGGATATTTTGGTGGAGAGGATACGAGGCTCTCTCCCGGTGGTCTCTATGCTGAAATCGCTGCCTGCTCGCCCATTGTCCTGCTTTCTTGTAGCCGGCCTGCTGTTGGCAGGGGGCGTTGCGTTTTTGGCCCCCCGTTGGTTCCCGGCTCTGGCCAACGAACAGGCTGTTCCTGAGGCCGAACTGGCGCTTCGGCCCCTCTTGCCTCCGGGATCCCGGATCCTCAGCTCGCGGCGATTGAGCGACACAGAAGCGGAAATTTGGGTGGAGTCTCGGGGGGGAACCAGCCCTGTGATCATGCGGCTGAATGCTGCAGGGACTTGGGAACAGGATATGAGCGCCACCTTGGCCCGCGGAGCCAGCCAGATGCAAGCTCTCGCCCGGCAACAAACGGTGAACTTGCCTGCCGGCTTTGGCCAGACCGCCCCCGATCAACCCCCGCCGCCGGTGCCCTCCCTTCTGCAGGCTACCCAAGCTGCCTCTAGCCTGATCCCGCCAGTGGATCGAGAGCAGGAAACCCAGCGGGCCTTGAGTGGGGCTGGCCGTGTGGATCCCTTTGTGCCTCAAAACGTGCGTGCTCCTGAACCGCAGATTGTCCTGCCGCCCCTGCCTCCACCTCCGGTTTTGCCCCCTCCTGGCAGCGGCAATGGCGCCCCTGTAGCCGTGGCCACCCCGATCCCAACGCCTACCCCCGACCCGGCTGCCTTTGCCCGCAGTGTACAGGTTTCCGGGATGATACAGATCGGCGGCGAGTCCTTTGCTCTGGTTTCTGGCCCAGGTGTCATTCCCGCTGTGGTGCAGGCCGGGCAAAACTACCAAACCGCCAAGGTGGCCGGAGTATCGGTGCCAGAGCGACGGGTTGTGCTCTCGGAAGGGGGAGAAACGGTCGTGAAGCAAATGGAAGACACCAGCGTGATTGTAGGTGCGCCCTAGCGTCAGCGGTAGCAAGACACCGGTGGTAGAACAGGCTTATTTCCAGCAAAACGGTTAGCTGGGTTGATTCCCATTGAACGGGCTTAGAGCAGCCGTAGCTCTCAAGATCTGAGCTGGGAAGAGCGGAGTTGCCAGATCTCCAGATTTTGAGAAGATTTTGAGACCTGGGCAGCAAGGCCCAGAAAACATCAAAAGCGGGGTTCACTGCTGAGGCGGGAGGGCTGCTGTTTGAGATAACGCAAAAACTCCCGCAGCTCGGCGTCGCTGAGTTGGTGGCGAGATTTTTTCTGAAAGCGGCGCTCCAAAAACTCTTGTCCTTCCTTGCGACCCCAGCCGATGCGCTGCATCTCCACATCCGTTTGGGCAATGATGTCCGACAGATCATCCCCATAGGCCGCCGGCTCGCTCAGACCGGGCAGCTCTGGGGGAGTCGGCTTTGCAGGGATCCCTATCGACTCGGGGGCTGGAGAAGCAGGGGAAGACTGAGCGTGTCCGTTGGCCAACTCAGGAGTTGGCAGATAAGGCACCCTGGCGGCAGCAGAATCCATGCCCAAACTCAAAGAGGAAGTGGGGCGACCAAATCCTGCGTGGTGGAGGGCGCGCTTCAAGGCAGCATCTTCCGCCTCTTCGACGGTGTTCGAGCCAGCCATGCCACTGCCCAAAACCGTGTTGTTCACCACCACCTGGGCTTTGACAATGTAGATCCCTTCTTCCACCCGCAACAGATCGGTGAGCAAGCTGCCCATGGGGTACCGCTCTCGAAAGTCTTGGATCATGTTGGCGTCAGAACCTGTTGCTGCTGAAGCTCTGACTACAAGCTAGCCCGAAAGTTAACTTGGCATCCAGATCTCAATCCAATCCCACCCTCAATATCGACATTGAATTGATATAAAGCGAGAGATCTCAACAAGAGGGAGCTGTCCGAGCAGATAACATCCCGGCTGGTGAGGGTATGCTATGGCCAAGGAATCCAGTTATATTAAGCAAGCGTCAACCCACGTGGCTGGCTTGGAAAACATGAATTATCAGCAGCTCAGCCTTGACTCTTAGCTCTATTGTCGGCGCCAAGACAGATGGGGGACTATGGCCAGCGATACCATCGGGGTCAGCTCAGCGAGTTTGGGACGGGCAGCCATTCGAGAGCGCAACTACGGCACTGCTTTGCAGTTGCTCCGGCGAGCTTATCGTGCGGATCCCAGCCCAGAGAATGCCCGTTGGCTGGCCACTGCCTATGAAGAAGCGGGGTACCTGCAATTGGCCGCTCTGTACCGAGAATTGGCCCAAGAGCGCAGGAAGACTCCCAAAGCGATTCAATTTCAAGCCCCCAAACCTCCCGGCATCCTTGAAGAGCTGAAACAGCCACCGCTTGAACCGCCGGATCGCAAGACCATTCCCTTGCCGCAGCCGATCCCACGCCCAACCCCGCCCGCATCTCCTCCGGATCAGCCAATTTGGGTTTACAAGCCCACCCCCATCGATCCCAAAAGCATCAGCCGCCAAGCGCCCCTTCGACCTCAAGCTGCAGAGCCTGCCCCTTCCCCTCAACCATCGGCGGAGAGGGACGACTATCTGCCGGTTCAGCACGCCCCGGATTTGAAAAACCCGCAGCAGGGATCCCCCTTTGTGCGGCGACTGAACCAACTGCATCGTCAGTTTAAGGATCAGCCCACGGCAGAGCTAGCGCTACAACTGGCGGAAGCCTACGACGAGCAGAAGAACTTCAAAGAAGCCCAGCGCTACTACCGAGAGGTTTTGGATCTGGATGACTCTTGGCTGTTACGACCGATGGTGCAAGAGCGCCTAGAAGAGCTGCGGCAACTGCAGGAGCCAACAGCCGAACAGAATCCTTGGGCAGATCTCTCAGCCCAAAACTTGCTCAAGCTAGGAGAAAAGTTGGAACAGGAAGGGGAAGTGGCTCGTGCCGAGCAAGTTTACCGGCAGATCCTGAAAATGGATGTCACCCTGGATGTCCATGCTAAGGCTCGCAAGGGTCTAAACCGGCTCTATCCCGACGGAAAGCGGTGATTTGCAGGCCACTCCATTCCCCTCACTCGGCGCAATGGGGAAGCAGCTCACCCTTCCCGAGGATCGAGGGCGTCCCGCAAACCATCCCCCAGCAGGTTAAAGGATAGAGAGGTCAGCACCACCATCAAAGTGGGGGCCAGCACCAGCCAGGGCTGTAGGATGATCACCGAAGCGTTGGTGGCCAGCGAGAGCATGTTGCCCCAAGAGGCAGCCGGCTGTTGGATCCCCAACCCGATGAGGCTCAGCACCGACTCTGCCGCAATGTAGCCGGGCACCGCCAAGGTTGCCGAGATCACCACATAAGTAGCTGTCTGGGGCAAAATATGCCGCACCAGCAGATACAGGGATCCCGCCCCGGCCACCCGCGCTGCCTGCACAAAGTCCCGCTCTCGCAAGGACAGCACCTGCCCGCGAATCACTCTGGCTAGGCCCGCCCAACCGACAAAAGAGAGGATCACCACAATCACCAAGAAGCGCTCGGCATTGCTGAAGGGCACCCCGGTCAGCGGATTTACCTGCAACACCGCTGCCAGCGACACCAGCAGATACAGCGTCGGAATCGACATCAACACCTCTGCCAAGCGCATCAGGAGCGTATCCACCCAGCCCCCAAAGTAGCCGGATATGGCTCCCACCAGCAGGCCAATGGGGAAAGAGATGCCAATGCCCACCAAGCCGATAAACAGGCTGACGCGCCCACCATAGACCAAGCGACTGAAATAGTCTCGACCTTGATCATCGGTGCCCAGCAGGTGTAGCCGTGCCACAGAGGGCTCTTCGCCGATTGGGGATCCCACCTGTCCCTCTTCTGCAACAGGCCGCAGCGGGACGGTGCCGAACAGATGCCGATTGGAGGGGATCAACCCCAACCAACGGTAGGGGGTGCCGACCACAAACAAGCGGATCCCGGCGGGACGGCTGGTATCCACCAAGAGCGGGCGTTCTCCCGTTTCCAGATCCACTGGCCCCTGGCGGGTTGGATAAACGTGGGGCCCAATCCAAGCGCCCGATTCATCCCAAAAGTGAATGGCGGTGGGCGGCAGAAGGGATCCCCCCGGTTGAGATTCCAGTGGGCTGTAGGGGGCAACGAACTCGGCAAAAATGGCGCAGGCGTAGAAAACAAGAAGAATGTAGGCTCCTGCTTGGGCCCATCGATTGCGGCGAAGCCGTTTCCACCACTGCATAAGGCAGAGATTCCAGTCGAGTCCAGTTGAACCAAATGCCAGCAGTGTAGCTGATCGTGTCTTGTTCCAGTTGCAGAGAGGGCTGCAAGGTGTCACCGATTCATGCTGGCAGGACGAGTCCCTTCCCCAGTCCAAGACAAGCTCAGCCTGCCAAGGAATAGCTGGGGCTGTAGAGGGCCGTCATCTCCATCCGCACCGCAGCAATCGTCTGGGGCAGCACCCCCACCAGCCGTGCCAAAATGTCATCGGGCAATTGGCTAACCAAATCCGCAGAGAAAAATTCCTCTAAGCTAAAGAGCAAAACCCGCGCCCGCTGGGCCGGCAAAGGATTGTCGGTGATTTGCTGCAGCCAACGCATCCAGTGCAGTCGCTTGGCATAGGCATTTTGCCGCTCTTGGTAGTCTTGCGGATGCAGCAAAACCACATCCCCAATGGGGACAACGCCGCTGGACTCCACATCCAATGGCCCCCCAACAGCAGCACCCGGCCCGGCAAACTCGGCATGAAACGTCTTGCAGATGATCAGGGCGTTGTGCCGCTGGGGATCCACCATCAGCAATTGCCCACTGCTGAGGGTTCGAATCAGCTGGCCAGGCTCAACTCGCTGAACCAGACTACGGCTGGGGGGAAGCTCGCTCATAGATCTCAGGATATCCTAACCTTCCCTTGCCTTACATGGTATCTTTAACTTTCTCAGAGCTGCTTGACGCAATCTTCATACTGAGCCCTCTATCGAGACTTTGCATGAGACTTTGCATGGTGAGTATTGCCAGAGGGTCTTCTTCAGGCTGCCGTTGGGCTGAGGCTGATCTTGCCGGTAACATGGATTCTGGTGTCTCCAGCTTGGCAGCGGCCAATGCGACGGGCGTAGGGGTAGCCGGCACTGTGCAGCTCTTGCAAGAGGTCTGAGGTGTAGCCGGGATCCACCGCCACCAGCAAGCCCCCGCTGGTTTGGGGATCTGCCAGCAGCAGTTGCTGCCACTCGGGCAGGGATTCTGCCTGTACCCCCTCATAGCCCTGCCAATTGCGACGAGCCGCCCCTGGAAAGATCCCCGCCTCTGCCAGCGAGAGCGCTTCTGCCAAAAACGGAATGGAAGCCAGATCCAAACTGGCCCCCACCCCCGAGCCGCGACAGACTTCCAGCAAGTGTCCCACCAGGCCAAACCCTGTTACATCCGTCATGGCGTGAACTTGCGGTCGCCGAGCCAGTTGCGAGCCGATGCGATTCAGCTGGGTCATCACCTGCAAAACTTCCGCGTAGCCTGCCGCACTGAGCTGACCCTTTTTCAGAGCGGTGGTCATCACCCCGATCCCCAGCGGCTTGGTCAGGATCAGATCGTCCCCGGCTTGGGCCGTGGCATTGCGGCGAATGTGGTGTGGATGGGCCAAACCTGCTGCTACCAAGCCGAAGATGGGCTCCGGCGAATCGATGGAGTGCCCCCCGGCCAAAGGGATCCCGGCTTCTTGGCAAACCTGGATCCCTCCGGCCATGATCCCTTGGATGGCCTGCATCGGCAGGGTATTGACCGGCATGCCCAAAACTGCCAAAGCCAGAATGGGAGTGCCCCCCATCGCGTAGACATCGGAAAGGGCATTGGTCGCCGCGATCCGACCAAAATCCACCGGCTCATCCACAATCGGCATGAAGAAGTCGGTGGTCAAAATTAGGGCTTGGTGGTCGTTTAGTTGATAGACAGCCGCATCATCGCTGGTTTCAGCTCCCACCAACAAAGCCGGATTTGGGGATAGCAGGGGCACATCCCTGAGAATTTGTTGCAGCAGGGCCGGGGCAATTTTACAGCCGCAGCCACCGCCGTGGGAGTACTGGGTGAGGCGAATGGGAGCATCCATAGATTCAAGAAAAGGGAAAAAACATCAGCTGACTTTACTGTAGCGGCATCTGCAGGCAGTCGAGAAATGGACACGCTGAGTTAAGGTTAAAGGGATCCCACTATCCATAGCGTTGCCATGTCTTTTGTTCCTTTGCATCTCCACAGCGAATACAGCCTCTTGGATGGCGCCAGCCAATTGCCGCGTCTGATCGAGCAGGTGGTCGCTATGGGTTTGCCGGGGCTGGCCCTGACGGATCACGGTGTCATGTATGGGGCGTTAGAGCTGGTGAAACTGTGTAAAAGCAAAGGGATTACTCCAATCATCGGCAATGAAATGTATGTAATCAACGGCGATATCCGCGACAAAAGCCGCAAGTACCCCAAGTATCACCAAGTGGTTCTGGCCAAAAATACCCAGGGCTACAAAAACCTAGTGAAGCTAACCACCATTTCCCATCTACATGGCATTCAAGGGAAAGGGATTTTCTCTCGCCCCTGCATCAACAAAGAGTATTTGGTGCAATACAAAGAAGGGCTGATCGTCACCAGCGGCTGCTTGGCAGGAGAAGTGCCTCAAGCTATTTTGCAGCGGCGGCCAGAAATTGCCCGTGAAGTTGCCGCTTGGTACCAAGAGCAGTTTGGGGATGATTATTACATCGAGATTCAGGATCACGGTTATCAAGAAGATCGCTTTGTCAATGTGCAGTTGGTGCGCATCGCCCGCGAATTGGGGATCCCGATCATCCTCACCAACGATAGCCATTTTATTTCCTGCTGGGATGTAGAGGCCCACGATGCGCTGCTCTGCATTCAAACAGGCAGATCCCTTACTGAAAAAAATCGCCTTCGCTACACCGGAACCGAATACCTGAAAAGCCCAGAAGAGATGCGCCGTCTCTGCCGTGACCATTTGGAACAGGAGGTGATTGACGAGGCCATCGCCAACACCCTGAAGGTGCTGGAAAAGATCGAGGGCTATGACCTATTTGGGGAAATGCGCATGCCCGACTACCCGGTTCCACCGGGCCATTCTGCCGATAGCTATCTCACAGAATTGGCCTGGCAGGGGCTGGCGAAGCGCTGCGGTGTTGCTCAGCCGGATCAGATCCCCCAAAACTACCAGGAGCGCCTGCGCTTTGAGCTGAACATCATCCAACAAAAGGGCTTCTCCAGCTATTTCCTGGTGGTCTGGGACTACGTTCGCTATGCCCGCGAGCAGGGGATCCCGGTGGGGCCGGGACGAGGCTCGGCAGCAGGATCCCTGGTGGCCTATGCCCTACAAATTACCAACATTGACCCGGTTAAATACGGCCTACTGTTTGAGCGATTTCTCAATCCAGAGCGGCAATCGATGCCGGATATCGATACGGATTTTTGCATCGAGCGGCGGGGAGAGCTGATCGACTATGTGACCCGCAAATATGGCCAAGAGCGAGTCGCCCAGATCATCACCTTTAACCGCATGACCTCTAAAGCCATTCTCAAAGATGTCGGTCGAGTCTTAGACATTCCCTACTCAGAAGCCGACAAAATGGCGAAATTGATCCCGGTATCCCGAGGCAAGCCCGCAAAATTGGAAGAGATGATTGGCGAGGATACTCCCGCTCCAGAGTTCAAAGAAAAATACGAGAAAGACCCAACCACCCACCGCTGGATCGAGCTGGCACGTTTGTTGGAGGGCACCAACAAAACCTTCGGGGTTCACGCTGCCGGTGTGGTGATTGCTAAGGATCCCTTAGATGAGATCGTGCCTCTGCAGTACAACAATGAAGGCCAAATTATCACCCAGTACTCGATGGAAGATATCGAGTCTTTGGGCTTGCTGAAGATGGACTTTTTGGGTCTGCGCAACCTGACGATGATTCAGCGGGCGGTGGAACTGATCCGAGAACACAATGGCGTCAACATAGATCTGGATAACCTGCCCCTAGATGACAAGAAAACCTATCAACTGCTGGAAAAGGGAGAGCTGGAAGGGATCTTCCAACTGGAATCTTCTGGCATGAAGCAGGTGGTGCGGGAGCTCAAACCTTCCAACCTGGAAGATATTTCTTCAGTATTGGCCTTGTACCGGCCAGGCCCATTGGATACGGGAATGATCCCCGACTTTATCGATCGCAAGCACGGTCGCAAACCGGTAACCTATGCCCACGAACTCCTCAAGCCCATTCTTCAGGATACCTACGGAGCCATCCTCTACCAGGAACAGATCATGCGCATTGCCCAAGACATGGCCGGATACACCTTAGGCCAAGCCGATCTGCTGCGGCGAGCGATGGGGAAAAAGAAAGTCTCCGAGATGGAGAAACACCGCGAGCAATTTGTGCAGGGGGCAGCCAAGCGGGGTGTAAGCCAAGAAGTTGCCACAGAATTGTTTGATCAAATGGTTGCTTTTGCCGAGTATTGCTTCAATAAATCGCATTCTACTGCCTATGGGTTGATTACTTTTCAAACAGCTTACCTCAAGGCCAATTACCCAACGGAATATATGGCAGCCTTGCTCTCTTCTGTGGGGGGAGATCAGGACAAGGTACAGCGCTACATTACCTATTGCTTGTCAATTGGGATCCAAATTCAGCCGCCGGATATCAACCGTTCTGGAATGGACTTTACTCCCCAGGGATCCAGCATTTTGTTTGGCCTGGGGGCAGTGAAGAATGTAGGGGAGGGGGCCATTCAAAACATTTTGGCTGCCCGTCAAGCTGATGGCCCCTTCACCTCTCTGGCGGATTTTTGCCAGCGGGTGGATCTGCGCATTGTTAACCGTCGTGCCCTGGAGGCCCTGATTTGTGCGGGCGCTTTTGATTGTATTTCTGGAAATCGTAAACAACTAATTGCCGATTTGGATCCCATCCTCAGTTGGGCAGCGCAGCGAGCCAAGTCCAAAGCCATCGGCCAAGCCAGCTTGTTCGATCTACTGGGGAGCAATAGCAGCGCCGGCAATGGATTTGTGGAGGCTCCGCGTGGGCCGGCTACTGAAGATTTTCCACCCCAGGAAAAGTTGAGGCTAGAACGGGAGCTGCTGGGGTTTTATGTCTCGGATCATCCGCTGCGGCGCATTCAGGAGCAAGCGCGGCTGCTGGCCCCTGTAAACCTAGCTGACTTGGGCGGCTGCGCAGCCGATGCCTCTGTGGGCGTTCTCGCCCTGGTGACTGCTATTAAAAATGTCACAACCAAGAAAGGGGATCGCATGGCCATTTTGCAACTGGAAGATCTCACCGGCAGTTGTGAAGCAGTGATCTTCCCCAAAACCTATGAACGTTTGCGCGGTTGCCTGGAGGTGGATCAACGGCTATTGGTTTGGGCCAAAGTGGATCAGCGGGATGAACAGGTGCAACTGATTGTGGAAGATTTACAACCGATTGAATCTGTTAGTTGGGTAACGGTGGAGATCCCTCTCGACTCTGCTGGGACACTGGAGGATCGATACCGTTTACAGACGCTAATCGCTCGCCAACGCTCGGAAATTAAAGAAGAAAATCGCATTCCTGTCGTGGCTGCCATCACCGCCCATCCCCATACCCTTTGGGTGAGAATGGGATCCCAATTTTGGGTTAACAATGCCCAAGCCGCCGTTG
Organism: Synechococcus sp. W60.1; assembly: GCF_047461575.1. NCBI lineage: Bacteria > Bacillati > Cyanobacteriota > Cyanophyceae > Synechococcales > Synechococcaceae > Synechococcus > Synechococcus sp. W60.1. Next base: position 189,644 of record NZ_JANSHL010000003.1, read on the forward strand.
AAGCCCTGCGTCAAGCCGGCTACACCGCCCGCAGCGAATCGCTGCTCTCTCCATAGGCATGGCAGAGAAAGCTCCGGCAGCAGCAGGAGAAATTCAACGGAGCTGTTTCTCAAGCCAAGCCCGCAACTGGCTCACCGTCAGCCGAGGGGAAGGACGTGGCAAAGGTCGCTCGGGATCCCCTGCCAGGGTGAGCACGGGAACTTCCAGTTGGTATTGCTCCCACCAACTCGGGTTGGAGGTGATGTCGCGGACTTCCAGATCACGGATTTCGGGGATCTGCCGCAACTTATCGGCCAAGCCTTCGCACAGGTGGCAGCCGGGCTTGCTGTAGAGAATCAGCGCAGGCCAAGGGGATGGCATAGCGGATCCCTAGCGAGTGACGCTACAGGCCAGCCGCCGGTGTTGTAGGGAAGGCATCTGCCGCCTGACCAACTGGAAACGCTCTGGGTTAATTTCAGCAATGGCCACCCCCGGTTTTTCGCCACCCGCATCCGCCAAGATAGTCCCCCAGGGGTCCACGATCATGGCATGGCCGTGACACTGTCGCCGCTCGTAGTGGGTGCCCACCTGGGCGGGGGCTATCACGTAACAGGTGTTCTCAATGGCCCGGCATTGCAGCAAAACCTGCCAGTGATCCCGACCCGTGTAGGCCGTGAAGGCGGCAGGGATGAGCAAAATCTGGGCTCCGCGATCCACCAGGGATCGGTACAGCTCTGGAAAGCGTACGTCGTAGCAGACCGACAAACCGAGGTTCCCCAGTTGCTCTTGCTCGCAGGTGACCACCTCATCTCCGCTGACCACCGTGTTCGACTCGCGGTAGGTATTGCCGTCGGGCAGATTGACATCGAACAGGTGGATTTTGCGATAGCGGGCCAGCTCTTTGCCGTCAGGGCTGTAGAGGGCAGCGGTATTGTAAACTTTGCCCTGCCCGTCCGGCACAGGATACCCTCCTCCCAAAATAAATACTTGGTAACGCTGGGCCATCTTGGCCAAAAACTCCTCCGCCCGCTCCGCAATCTCAGGAGCAAGGCGGGCTTTCTCGGCTTCCGGCCCCATGAAGGCAAAGTTTTCTGGTAGCGTCACCAGCTCGCATCCCTGGCGCACTGCAAAGTCGATCCACTCTTCCGCCTGCTGCAAGTTGCTGGCCAGATCGGGAATGCTGGTCATTTGAATGGCGGCTGCCAGATAAGAGCGCATAGACGGAAACTCCAAAGGATGCTAAAGGGGATCCGGCCGGCTAGCCGACCAGATGCCACCAGCCGAAGGCAGGCCCTACAAATCGGATCACCACCCAAATGATGGCCAGGAGAATGATGCCTGCCCAAGCGCCACGGGTTGTCCAATTGTAGATGGCGCGAGCTTGCCCTTTGGTGAGGGGAATATCCTTGAGGTTGGGAAACACCAGCTCTTGGTCGGGATCTTGGCTGATGCGGGTTTTACGGCGCTTCGCTTCGCCCATGGGGTGGCCTCCAAGTTCTTCGCTGGGGTGGCGACTTTTATCTTAAGGCCTTCTGCCTTGGTCACAAGACTGGGTTGACATCCATCTGCATCACAATCGCCTACTTGTGCCATCGGGCCACGCCAATCCATCCCTAGCCGGAAATCCACAAAGGGGATCCCTGGTGCTCTTGGGGACGATTGCCATCCTCTTCGGTAATGGCCACAGCCCGCACCCATTCTGTAGATTCAAACACCGGCGGTAGGCGCAGCTCCTGTTGGCGATTTCCTGTTTCATCCACCGGAAAAGCTGCCACGAGAACGGCCCCCGCCCTATCGGTGGTAAAGGGCGCCTCCGGTTCCAGCACCACCCACAGGGCATAGACCCGGCCTTCCGGCAAAGGCGGCAACCCTTGGGCCACCAATCGCCCTTGCAGGCGCTGGGGATCCACCTCAAGCTTGACCGAGCCGGCCAGGTTCTCCGCAGTCGGCTGCAATTCATAGGTCAACACCTCGCCAGGGATCCCTTGCGTCTGGGCTAGCTGCAGCCTGCGCCACAGGTAGAGGTTCCCCAGCCCCAAAGCGACGATCAAGCCTGCGGCCACTGCCCCCAAGCCCCGCTGCCAGAGACGGGATCCCTTGGCAATCCAGGCGGGGGTGCGCATCGGTTGGGCCGCCTGCTCCGCATGTGCCTGCAACAGAGAAGCCCGCAGGGCGGGGGGAGGTTGCTTTTCCTCCACGCCGTAGGCTGTCTCCAACGCCCGTTGCAACGCTTGCAGTTCTCGGTGCAGCTCCGGGCGCAGCTTGAGCAAGGCTTCCAGCCGCTCGGCCTCTTCCGGGGAGAGATCCCCCAGCACGTAGCCCGCCAGCCACAGTTGCAGTTCTTCGGGAGACACAGATTCGGCTTTCATGAGGGGCCTCCCAACAACTCGCGCAGCCGCAGCAGAGCCCGCCGGGCTCTGGCTTTGACCGTTCCCAAAGGCAGATCCAGTTGCTTGGCAATTTCCGTTTGGCTCATGCCTTCGTAATAGGCCATCTTTAAGACTTGCCGTTGACTTTCGGACAACTCGGCCAAGGCCGTTTGCACCTCGGCCACCCGTTCCGCTTGGGCCAACTGCTCCAAGGTGGGATCCGCAGCAGGACTACCCTGCAATTCCACTCTGCCCTGTTCCAGGGAGCGCTGTCGATTCCGCCAAGAGCGCAGCCGATCCAAACAGCGAGAGCGAGCCAAGATGCTCAGGTAGGTGCGCAGGGATCCCCGTTTGGGATCAAAGGAGGAACGAGCCAAGTTCAAAAAAATATCCTGGGTGAGATCTTCGGCTTCGGCAGTGTTGCCCAGCATTTTGCAGGCAATTCCGTACACCAAGCCGGCATGTCGGTCGTAGAGAATGGCCAGAGCTTGTGACCGGCCTGCTTTTAGGGCTGCAAACACCTCTGCATCGGTTTTTTCCTGCAGGGATCCCTCAGCTTTGTCACCCTCGATCTTCATGAGTGGGAAGAGGAAACGGGATGGAAAAGAGAAAGAAACTGCAGAGGCACAAGCATCGCCCAGAGTAATCCAAGCAGGGCAGCGGCTCTCATAATTTATCGTCTGCATAGGCGGAGGTCAACCCCGAGCTAAGGGGAGATAGAAGACCCAATCCTGAGCTGGGATCGGGCCGGGTCAAGGATCAACAGCAGCAACGATCTCAAAACGATTCCAACAATTGGTTCCAAATCAATGAATCCAAAACATTGATTAATGTTGATTAACCTTGATTTAGATAGGCAAATGGGAATCGGCTTTCCTAGAGGGCGGCCAAGCCAAAGAACGGCCCACCCGGCAGGGTGCCCAGGGATGTGGCCCGACCGGTGTTGAGGTCAATTCGATACAAGGTGGAGCCGCCGATGGCAAAGCCGGTATCCACCCCATCAGCAGTACGGATGTCAAACCCGCCCACAGGGCCGAAGTTCACCCCCAGGGGGCCAATGGGCACCTGAACCCCATCGTTGGGGGGATTCTGCAACACCAGCAGGTTCCGTTGCCCGTCGATGTTCAGCAGCCGCGTGGATTGGGCACCCGCCACATTGTTGGTGTAGGCGGCGGCGGTGATGGCCGGCTGGGATCCCTGTAGTTCCATTGGGCCAAAGGCCAAAGGTCTATCTTGGATCACTTCGCCCGTATCCACATTGATGCGGAAGTTCTGGCCATTGGCTCCCACCAAGCGCAGCCGATCCGGAACAGGGTTGAAATCCATGCCAGAAAGCGTGCCCGCGGTGAAGGGAACCGACAGAGTGCTGGCCACGGTAGCGACACCGGTCTGCAAGTTGATGGTGTAAAGGATGCTGGTGTCGGTGAGTCCATAGAGCAGTCGGTTGGCAGGACGCACATCGATACCAATGAGGTTGCCGTTCACTCCTGTTACCGTCAGGGATCCCTGCACAAAGGCATCGGCAGAGCGGATGAAAGTGAGGCGGTTGCCGCTGCTCAAAGCCACCAAATCCGCTTGGGAAGGCATCATCGAAGACGAAGTGCTGCTGCCGCAGCCCAACAGGGCAAAACCACCGGCTACCACAGAGGCTGCTACAAAGCTCGGGTGTTTGTGCATTGAAAATGCTCCTCAAAAGATCGACAAACCATCAAAACCACTGACAGACAAGCCCCCCTAAACCACAGAGCCTGTGGCTGCAAAGCGCTGCAGTGAAAACTTTTTTGCCCTCAACCCAGAGAACTCTGCGATTCCCTCTGCCTTGTACTGAAGGCAGTTGTTCTCCGCGATGTCAGCGCGTGGGGCGCGTCTGTAGAAATTACTCAACTCCTGGAAACTCGGATGCGTGGGATCCAAGCTTTTTGGCCCAGACTTTAACTGGAAGCGCTGGTGTAAAAGCGCAGGGCAAAGCGCCAGAAGAGATGGGATCCCCACAACAGCCCTGCCGCCAGCAGAGCGGATCCCAGCAGCCACGGCCATTGGGCTCGCCCCAGCAGGGTCTCCGCCGGGATGGTGGTCAGGAAAGCCACCGGCACGACGAAGGTGAAAAACACGCGGTAGGCCACCGGATAGGCCACTATCGGAAATCGTCCTGCCTCTACTAGGCCCCGCAGCACCTCGGTGACGTTGTAGATTTTGACAAACCAAATGCTGGTGGCTCCCAACATAAACCAGAGGCTGTAGAGGATGATCAGCCCCAGCAGCAGAGGCAGCAGCCCCAGAGCATAGGCCCAAGCAGGCAAATGGAGCTGGATCCCAGCGTAGAGAATCAGCAACAGGCCAAAGCCGATATCCACCAGGCCCCAGGGGGAAAACACCCTGGCCGACAGCCAAAACTGGCTGCTTATTGGCTTTAGCAAAACAAAATCCAAGGTGCCTTCCTGCACCTGCTGCACAATGCGATTGAGGTTGACGTTAAAGAGACTGGCCGACACCCCCTGCAGAATGGTGAACACCCCCAACACGATGAGGGCTTCCGGCCAACTCCAACCGCCCAGCCGGTGCCCCTGCTGGTAAAACAACGACAGCCCAAACAGAGCGGATCCCAAGCCACCCAGACTGCTGAGGCTGGCAAAGAAAAAATTGGCACGGTACTCCATTTCTGCCGCGATTGAGGTGCTCCAAAACAGCCACAATATCCGCAAATAGCGCAGCACCTTGGTTTTCTCCAATCTCAGCTTTTATCCCACTTGCGGTAACAGCGGGCGGTAATGAAATAGGGGTGAAACACCTCCAAAAAACAGCTTTGCAGCACCTGAAAGAATTGCTCTACCTTTTGCGGGTCGTCCAGGTGAAAAGGAAACTCGCCGTTAAACCCCTTGAAAAAGTACCAGTTGATCAAAAGCTTACCTGACGGCTTGAGCCAGTCGTAAAACTGCCGCAACTGCGCTGCTGGATCCGCCAGATGTTCCACCACATCGAAGCAGATGACCGTGTCAAAAAAGATCTCTTCTGGGAAGTTTTCTGGACAGTGGATGCGCTCGGTTAAGCCCAGCTTTTCCGCCCGCCATTGCACAAACTGCCGATGGATGGGGTTGATATCCCAGAAGATCACCTGATCCACCGCTGCGCAGAGGGCCGCCCCGATAGCATGGGTGCCGATGCCGCCGCCAAAATCCAACACCAACCCGCGGGCATGATCCGCCACCAGGCGTAAGGTATCGCCGATGTAGTCGGTGCTGCTCAGGTGCCAAGCCGCCAAATCCAGCAGATAGGCGGATCTCACCTGATCCCGATAAAACGCATCTGCCCGATCCCAGCCAAAGTCTCGCCGGCCCAACTCCGCCAATTGCTGCTGCCCTGCCCGCAGTTTCTCCCGCAGATCGGCAGCCCCAAGGCCCAGGAAGGATCCCAGATGGGCTTCTAGGTCAAAGGCATTTTGCCAGTAGCCGCTCAGAGCAGGTGGGATGGGGGGCACAGGAGGATTCAGAAGACTGGTTGGGTTGGCTTAGGCAACAGTGAAATCCTCTTCCTCTGGCTGAGCCAGGTTTTCCGGGTTCGGCTCCGTGTCTTTATTAAAATCAAAGGTGGATGGGGATGTAGAGCTAGCAGCATCCAGAGGCTGCAATAACTTGGCTAGGGTTTCCGGGCTGAGTCGATCCGTTGTCTCCACAATTGCTGTTACGTTCGGCCCAAACCTTATCTTATCTAGGAGCTGAAGGCGATGGGACAAAACCCGTTTTCCGTTGACGAATAGGCCATTGGTGCTGGGCCTGGATCCCGGACTGCCATCGAATACCATGTAGCTGTACTGCAGGGATCCCTGTGCAGTTGGCCCTGAACCTGGGATGCGGATGAGGGAAGCGTGTTTCCGAGAGACGCAGGGATCGTAAAGGCGAATATGATTGTCTTTAGACCGTCCCACTGAGTAATAGATACTATCCAGAACAACCCCCCTCTGCCCCAATCGATCCCTGAAGATCAAGACCCAGTGAACAGGGACAGGCTGAGTACTGCAGCGAGCAGAAGAGGCCATGATGAATCAAGCTGCACCTAGAGTCGCTGGTGTCAACAAAAGGGAAACTCAATAAAGGTGGGTAGTCACTTAGCTCTTAAAGGCCAAAGCAGCAGCTGCTTTCCCCATTATAAGTAGCCATCCCCCTGAGTCCAAAAGCCCAAGTTCAGCTAGGAGTAGGGGTGTTGCCGAAACAGAAACCGGCCCAGAAAACCCATTCTTATTGGTCTAAGATGCATCCAGAGTTACCCCGTTTTGGGGAAGAACCCTGAGAGCTCAACTCTCGGCAGGCTGGCGAGCAGTCTAGCATGCCCAAAGTCTTTTAGACTAGAGCGCAGGGAGGTAGGTTGCAGGTTTGGCTTGGACAGGAGATCATAGAGTTTCGTCGAAACCCAAAGCTCCCATTGACAGCGTGACGGTGGAACACAAGCACATTCAGTTAGACAGTCGGCCCGTTGGCCTGAACACAGCCACCGGTACCATCAAAGCCCAGTTGGACTTGCTACTGCTGGGGTTGGAGTCCCTGAGCGGAGAAAGTTCCGAAGCGGTTCTGGCCGCAGCCAAAGCCCTCAACTTGGAAGAGCAGATTGGCGACCGGGTGACCCTCTGGCGACTGCGCAATGCTAACCCCTTGCGCCGCAGCAGCGGTGGGCGCAAAAAGGTCGATATCGAAGAGGCCCGCGCCCTGGTGATGGTGATTGCCTATCTGGCTGCTCAGCAACAAGCCCGTATCCGCAGCACCTTGGAGCAACTGGAAGCCGCTGTCGATCAAGAGCTCAGCCCCTTCCGTCAGCCGCTGGTGGGAGATTACTTGGATGAATTCCTCTCTCACTACCGCAGCCGCATGGTGGATGGGGACGTGCGCGATGAGAATAGCCTCACCGAGCTGGCCCTGCGCATCTTGATTGAGCTGATGTTCTACAGTAGCCCGAAAGGCGCTCAGCGCCTGTGGAAAGCTTTGCTCAGCCGTCCTGAGATGGATTTGCCTGCCGGCAGCGATCTGGAAGAAGAGGGGGTAGCCCACAGCTCCGGCCCCGATACCTCACCCTCTTCTTGAGGCAGGTTCGTCAATTATCACCTCTGTTATCGCCTCTGTAGCCCTCTGCCCGTGTTGTTTGCCCGCAGTTGCCATGCCCAGCCTCACCCTGATTAGCCACACCTATCAACAACCCACTTCTACGCTGACTGTACGGGGAGAAGCCCCTGCCGATTCCAATTCTTCAGACTCCTCTGCAACGCCGCCGCTGCAAGCCATCCAGCGCAGCTTCGAGTGTCAGTTGGAAATCCGCCAGGGGGAGATAGTCAAAACTTTACACGGCGATAACGTTTGGCTCAACGATTTGATCACCGTAATCGACCGCTACGTGGGATCCCACTTGAGTGGGGAACCCAAGGGAACCTTCAGCGGTACCGTGGCCATCCGTCCGCTTGATTTTATTTTTCATCGTCTCACGGTGCGCCAAGGGGAAGATCGCATCGCACAAGTAGATCTGTCGATGACGCAGTTGTACGACCTGCTGGAGAACCTCTCCCAGGTGGCCGACGATATTCCCCAACTGGCCAGTCTGGGAACTTCGGTGGCGCGGGCTTGGTATCGACAGCCCACTGGGATCGCGGCCCTGCTGGTGGGAGGGATCGCAGTTGTGGCCGGTGTTGGGATCTGGGCCAGTCGCCCCCCTAGGGATCCCACAGCTTCCCCTTCCCCGCAAGAGCAGCTCACCATCCCTGACTTGACGGGTCAATCGCAGCCTTTGGCCACATCCCTCCAAGAATCTGACCCAACAGCGGGAAGAGAGGCAGCAGGGGCGGATCCCCTTTCCCGTCTGCGAGACATTTTGGCAGAGCAGTGGCAGTCTCCCCCCGATTGGCCAGAGAGCTTGGTCTACCGGGTAACGGTGGATAGGACGGGATCCCCCCTGGCCGCCGAGCCGGAGAATGAGCTTGCCCGAGAGCGCCGAGCCGAAACCCCCTTTGCCAACCTGCCCGATCTGACACCGGATCCCTTGCCAACAGGCGCACAACAGTTCCGCGTCAGCCTAGAGCCGGGCAACCAGGTGGAAGTAACCCAGGACAGGTAGGCATCCCGACAGGCCAAGCTGGGGTGGGTCAGCACTATAGTCTACCTAGGGATGTTATCGATAGTCACTTCAGGTTAGGGTGAGACCCGTGGGCCACTGAGAACAGCTCTCTGGCCCCCTGCGTTCAACGTTTTAGGTGTTGGGTGCATTGTCCCAGTTTGAATCGAAATAACCCTACTTTCAGGGCTGGGGGATTAGAGGAAGCGATCTGACCCTGGAGGATTAAGCCGGAAAGAGAGAGACCATCCAGTTCAGACAGCCAAGGCTGCCGCCAATGCCGAGGCGCAAAGGCTCTACTGATCGCATCTGAAGGGTTTAATCGGCTTCAGACAGCTAGGGCAATGAGGACAAGAGGATAAAGTGGAAGAGTTCCCTCTATATCGGATCGCTGCCACTCTATGACCGCAACCATCGAAGTGCCTAAGCGAGGCTTACCTGTCACCATCATCACAGGTTTTTTGGGCAGTGGGAAAACCACCCTTCTCAACCACATCCTCAACAACCAGAAAGGGATGCGCACAGCGGTGCTGGTCAACGAGTTCGGCGAGATCAGCATCGATGCGGAACTGATCGTCTCCAGCGAAGAAGACTTGGTGGAGCTGAACAACGGCTGCATCTGCTGCACCATCCGGGACGACATCGCCGAGAGTGTTTTGCGGCTGATGGAACGCTCTGACCACATCGACTACTTGGTGGTGGAGACCACGGGATTGGCCGATCCCTTGCCGGTTGCCCTCACCTTTTTGGGGCCAGAATTGCGAGATCTGACGCGGCTGGACTCGATTATCACCCTGGTAGATGCCACCAACTTTGCCCCCGATCTGTTCAACAGCGACGTGGCCTATAGCCAAATTGCCTATGGAGATGTGATTCTCCTCAACAAAACCGATCTGGTCGAGGAAGCTGAAATCGAGCGTCTGGAAAAACGCATCCGCGAGATCAAAGAAGATGCCCGCATTTTGCGCACTGTCAATAGCGCAGTCCCCCTGGAGCTGATCTTGGATACCGATTTGTTTCAGGCCAGTTCCTTGCCCCGAGAAGAGGCCCACGTTCACGACAGTCACGACCACCATGACCATGAGCACGATCATGACCACCACCACTCCCATCACAGCCACATCGAGGCTGACGGCTTTAACTCCCTAGCCTTTGAGAGCGATCAGCCCTTCTCTTTGGATGCTTTCCAAAATTTTCTCAACGAGTTGCCCGATGCAGTCTTTCGTGCCAAAGGGGTGTTGTGGTTCGAGGAAAGCCCAGAGCGACATATCTTTCACCTCAGCGGTCGGCGCTATACCCTCAGCAGCGATGAGTGGCCTCGCCAGCCCAAAAACCAGTTGGTGCTCATCGGTCAGCGGCTCGATACAGCCCGGTTGCGGGAAAAACTCCAGGCCTGTATTGCCCGTCCGGCCACGCGGGGTCGAGGGTTTGGTCGCTGAATCAGGGATTGGCGGCAGTCCAGGCTCAAAACAGTCGGGCAATGTTCCAGCAGCCTCGATCATGAAGCCCTGAGGTGATGGCGCACCCTCCATGTCCGACATCTTCGTGATGATCCGCAACCAGGCCAACAACGCGCTCACCTCCATCGATGGGATCCCTTTTCTCAGTTTCCTGGAGCGAGAGGGGCAGTTGATTGCAGAAGAAACCATTGAGTTGATCTATGCAGACGCTGGATTTGATGACCTGCCGATTGGAGAATACACTGTGGGGGTACGGCATGAACGGGTGGAACCCCCGAAAGCCACCTGCCCGGTCAGTATTGCCTCTGAAGACGAGGTTGTTTTGGTAACATTTGTTTACCTTGAGCCCGAGCGGGTTTTGCTGACTATTCACGTCTCTGTGGAGAAGAGGTTGTAGCCATGACTGTCAAGGTCATCCCATCGCGCTCGATCAAAGCCTTTCGCTATCGGGTGTTCTGTTTGGGACAGGATCTCTGGAATGCCCGGGATCCGATTAGCCGTGCCAACCTTGCTCTGCAACTGGCGGATGCCGCTACGACTTTGGCCCGAATGGAAGTCCAAGCCGCTCAGCCCTTCAGCTCAAGCCCTTCCTATTCCCTGCCGGAAGCTGGCCATAGGTAGCCATCGATCCAGCCGGGAATCGAGGCCAGACGCAAGGGATCCCGCCTACTCCCACTCGATGGTGCCAGGGGGCTTGGAGGTGATGTCGTAAACCACGCGGTTGATGCCGGGCACCTCGTTGACAATGCGGTTGGAAATGGTGGCTAAGAGATCGTAGGGAACCCGCGCCCAATCGGCGGTCATACCGTCTTCGCTGGTAACCAGCCGCACCACCACCGGGCAGGCATAGGTGCGCTTATCCCCCATCACCCCCACCGACCGCACCACTGGCAGCAGCACGGCAAAGGCTTGCCAAAGTTTGGGATAGTAGCCGGAGCGGTTGATCTCCTGCCGCACGATCATGTCCACTTCTCGCAGGGTTTCCAGCCGTTCTTTGGTAACCTCGCCTACAATGCGGATGGCCAGCCCCGGCCCCGGAAAAGGATGGCGGCCCACAATCTCTTCCGGCAGACCCAAAGAGCGGGCCAGTTGCCGCACCTCGTCTTTGAAGAGCTTGCGCAAAGGCTCTACCAGCTTAAAGCGCAGATTTTCGGGCAGGCCGCCGACATTGTGATGGCTTTTGATCTTGACGGCAATGCGTTCTCCAGTAACCGGATCCACATGGGTATTGGCAGACTCGATCACGTCTGGGTAGAGAGTGCCTTGGGCTAAGTACTCAAAAGGACCCAGCCGCTGGGATTCTTCCTCAAACACGCGAATAAACTCTGCCCCAATTCGTTTGCGTTTTTCTTCGGGATCGGTAACCCCCTGCAACTGCCGGAGAAACCGCTCCTGGCCATCCACGTAGTGGACGGGAATGTGAAATTGCTCTTGGAAAAGGCGCAGCAGCCGCTGGGGCTCTTCCTTGCGCATAAACCCTTGGTCGATGAACACGCAGGTGAGCTGGTCGCCGATGGCCTTGTGCAGCAGAAAAGCCAAAGTAGAGCTGTCTACCCCCCCCGAGAGGGCCAACAGCACCTTCTTATTGCCCACACGGGCACGTACCTCTCGAATGGCTTCCTCCAGAAAAGCTGCCGTTGTCCAGGTGGGCTCGCAACCGCAGATGTGATAGACAAAGTTGCGGATGAGAAAGGCGCCAGCCTCTGAGTGGGCCACCTCCGGATGAAATTGCACCCCGTAGAGACGACGCCTTGGATCGGCAATGGCGGCACAGGGGGTGTTGTCGGTAGAGGCCAAGGTGTGAAAGCCCGGCGGCAGTTCGGTAACCGAATCCCCGTGGCTCATCCACATGATGCTGTTTTCCGGCAGGTTGGTGAGCAGGTCGGTGGGATCCAAAATGTGCAGAGCGGCACGGCCATATTCCCCCTTCTGGGCTGCTTCCACCTTGCCCCCCAACTGCTGCACCATGAGTTGCATGCCGTAGCACACCCCCAGAACCGGGATCCCTAGGTTCCAAATCTCGGGGTCACACACCGGAGCGGCTGGCTCATACACCGAGTTGGGGCCCCCAGAGAGGATAATGCCCTGCGGTTGCAGTTGCCGCAGTTGCTCAGCAGTGGTGCGATAGGAAAGGATTTCCGAATAGACGTGGGTTTCGCGAATGCGGCGGGCAATCAGCTCAGAGTACTGGGATCCAAAATCGAGAATGACGATCATCTGGCGCTGCACTTCGAGGGGGGAAAGGCCGGAACTGGGAGGAGATGCAGAAGGGATCACAAAACCTGGCACAGTGCACAATAAAAAAGCCGGTCCAAGAGACTAGCTTGGCTATGGATACGATGGATACGAAAGAAACATTAAGGGCTCTTCCATGGTAACAGGGGTGGAGAGCTTGCACGCGGCTGCCTGCTCTAAAAAGCCTCTGTCAGGCTTGCCGAGAAAACAGCGCTTCTCGGAGGAGTCTCGCCGAAAAACCGCCTGATGAGCCCCTGAAAAAGCTGGCCACCGGCTGGGCATGACTCCCGCCAACAACGCAATACAGAAGCCAGATGACCTAGCAAAGTTAAGACTTATGATCGTGAAGGAGCGCTCCAGGCCGGTGGGGGTATTGGTAGGGATCCGCAGTGCCATTTTTTTATGTCGATTGTTGCCGAGTCCTTTCAAACCTATCTGCGCCGCCGCCGTCGTCTTCTAGCCCGCCGTCTCAAGCGACAGCAGGGCTGGGTCGTGGTTTTGGCTCTGCTGGCTTTGTACTTGCTCAGTTGGGATGCGCTGGGCGAAGATGGGTCACTATCGCACCTGTGGAGGGGACAACCCCTGTGGCTGGTGGTGATCCCGCTGTTGGGGGGAGGGCTGTACAGCTTGGGCGCCGGGGTGATCTGGATGCTGCGCCAGCGCTGGTCTGCCCAGCTGTTGGCCGAGATGATCAGCTTGCCCCATTTGACTTTGGCTGCCCTGATCTGGCTGGGGTTAGCCGTTTGGGGAGAGCACCTTTCGCCTTTCCTGTTGCGACAAAAAAACCAATTGTTGGCGGGCCTGTTGATCAGTTGGCTGTTGGCCCAGGGGTGGAGTTTTTTCCAGACAGGTTGGGTAGTAGAGGCTGGGCAACTGTGGGCCGACTATCTGCAGGAGCTGCGCGGTTCTGTATTACAGCCCTGCTACCAGCGCCTGGAAACCTGTCGTCTTTCGCTCCATCTTTACCACGCCATTTGGCAAGACCTGCAACTGGAAGAACTGGAGGCCCAGCACCTGATTCAACTGTTGTCTGAGTCGTTGCTGCCGCTGACCCTGCCGCTCAAGGTCTATGCTCAGCGGGTTCACCATTGCTGTCAGCAGTTGGCAGCCCTGCTGGCGCAAATGCAGGAGCGGGTAGAGCGGTTGGAGCAGGTGCTTTTGAATGTAGAGCTGGAGTTGGCCTCTCATCAGTTGCTTCAGGCTCAGCCGCAGCCGATTAACTTGCTGGCGGAAGATTGGGCCAGCTGTCAGGAGCTGGATTTGCAGGAGTTGGTTTGCTTAAACCAAGAGCTGCTGGGCACCGACCGTTCTTTGCAGGGCTTGACCCAAGAGCTGAAAGGCTGGGCCGACAGAGCCATCCCCGCTGGATTGAAACTGGGATCCCTGGGATGAAGAAGGCTGACGCTCCTTCCTCTGAGCCTCCAGAGCTCAAGGCCCTGTGGGAAAGCTGGCTGGCGGATCTGGGTTGGCAGCCCTCTGAGCAGCAGCAGCAGCAACTGCAACAGCTCTATCCCTTGGTGATGGCCGGAAACCGAACCCAGAACCTGACCCGCATCACCGATCCCATCGATTTTTGGGAGAAACACCTGTGGGATTCTCTGCGGGGCCTGCGCCTGCTGGGATCCTGGGAGGCAATCCAAGCTCAACCCTGGCGGGGGATCGACATCGGCACCGGGGCAGGGTTTCCAGGGATCCCGGCCCAAATTGCCCTGCCCCAAACCCGCTTTACCCTGCTGGACAGCACCCAACGCAAGATTGCCTTTGTACAGGACACCTTGCAAAGGCTCTCCCTCACCCAAGCGCGGGCAGTGGCTCAGCGGGCCGAAATTTGGGGGCAAGACCCGCAGGAACGGGGCAGCTATGATATTGCTCTGGCCAGGGCCCTGGCCTCGGCGGAGACCTGCGCCGAGTATTGCCTGCCTCTGCTCAAGGTGGGGGGACGCGCCATCCTCTATCGCGGCCATTGGACCGAGGCAGAAGCCCAAACTTTGGAGCAGGCCCTTGAGCTCCTGGGCGGAAAACTGATCCATGTAGAAGCCTTCACCACACCCCGCAGCCGTGGGGTGCGCCACTGCCTACTGCTGGAGAAAGTAGCCCCCACGCCGCCTCCTTATCCCCGCTCTCCCGGCACTCCCAAACGCCAACCGTTGGGCCAAAGCAATCGCCCATGAAGGTTAGGATCCTGAGTTTCCATCTTGCTACAAAAGCTTCTCCCAATTCTCGGACAAAAAGCTGCAAGGATAGCTTTGCAAATGCCATTGGGAAGACTAAGATGTGATTGGCATGAGGTTCGGATTGAGCGAATGGTTTAACCAGGTGAGCCTCCGAACTGAACGCTAAAGGGTAAGGTTCGGAGTTTGCTACACCATGACCATTTTTGTAGGTAATTTGTCCTTCAAGGCCAGCGAAGAAGACCTGCGGCTTGTGTTTGCCGAATACGGCACCGTTAAGCAAATTAAGCTGCCAGTGGATCGGGAGACTGGCCGTAAACGGGGCTTTGCCTTTGTGGAGCTGGAAAACGAAGCTGATGAGCAAAAAGCCATCGACGAGCTGGATGGCGCTACTTGGATGGGCCGGGATTTGAGGGTCAACAAGGCGTTGCCTCGGCAGGCCGGTGCAGGCGGCAGTCGGGATGGCCGCTCTTCCCGCTTCTGAGTTGACTACCTACCGCTTTCTACCCTCTCTCAGATGAGGTTCGAACCAGGGATCCCGACCTGCGATCCCTGGTTTCTAGCGCGTTCCTGAGAACACTCTGCCCAGAAAGGCCAGGCTAAACCAGGCGGAGGCCACCAGGACGATGGCCGGGCCAGAGGCCACATTGAGGTAGTAGCTGGCGTACATCCCCAGCAGGCTGGCGCTCACCCCAAATAGGGATCCCAACAGCATCACCTGGTGCAATCGAGGCACCACCAGATAGGCGGTTGCCGCTGGCGTGATCAGCATGGCCAACACCAAGAGCACGCCCACTGCCTTCATGCTGGCCACCAACGTCAGGGAGGTGAGCACCATCAGCCCCCACCCCAGCCGCTCGGTGGGCAGGCCGGCTGCTTTGGCCCCCAAGGGATCGAAGCTGTAAAAGGTCAATTCCTTGAAGAAGAGGGCCACTAACCCCAACACCAAAAGGGTGATGCCCACCACTGTCAGCACATCGACAGCATTCACCCCCAGGAGGTTGCCGAAGAGGAAGTGGTTGAGATCGATGCGAGCCCGCCGTTGGATCAAAGTGATCAACAGGATCCCCAAGGCAAAAAAGGCCGAAAAGACGATCCCCATGGCTGCATCCGGCTTGAGGGGGCTGGCGGAGCGGATCCATTGAATTAAGAGGGCGCTGAGGAGACCGGCCACAAAGGCTCCCACAAACAGGTTGAGGCCCAGCATGTAGGCAATGGCCAGGCCCGGCAGCAGCGAATGGCTGATGGCATCCCCCAGGAGGGCCAAGCTTTGCACCAGCAGATAGCTGCCCACCACGGCACAGAGAATGCCGACGGCCACCGCCACCAGCAGAGCCCGTTGCATGAAGGCAAAACTCAAGGGATCCGCCAGGCTGTGCCAGAGCCATTCCATAACGTTGTTGACCTCAAACTCTCCCTAGGCAGCTGAGTCCAGCAGCAGGGCTCGGCCATAGGCCCGCTGCAACACCGCTGGCTGCAACACCTCCCGCGGGGATCCCTGGGCAATTAAGACACGGTTGAGGAGGAGCACTTCGTCGAAGTAGGCCCGGGCCTGCCCCAAATCGTGGTGCACCACCATCACGATGTGGCCGGCATCTGCCAGCTCCCGCAACACCTGGAACAAAATAGCTTCGCTGGGCTGGTCGATCCCGGCAAAGGGTTCGTCAAGGGCGTAGATCTCCGCTTCTTGCGCCAAGGCCCGCGCCAGGAACACCCGCTGCTGTTGTCCCCCCGACAGCTTTCCAATGGGGCGATCCCGGTAGGCCCCCATCCCCACCCGCTCCAGGGCTTGAGCAGCCCGCTGCTGCCCCTTTTTCCCGATGCGGCGAAACCAGCCAGCAGCTCTCACCTGCCCCATCAACACCACATCCCACACCGTGGCGGGAAACGACCAGTCGATGGCCGAGCGCTGGGGTACATAGGCCACTTGCTCTCCCCGCAGTGCTTGTCCGCCGTAGCGCACTTCCCCCCGTTCCAGCGGCACCAACCCCAACAGCCCCTTGAGAAAGGTGCTTTTGCCGGCCCCGTTGGGCCCAAGGATGCCCGTGAGGCGGCCCGGCGCGATTTCAGCCTGGATCCCTTGCAGCACCTGCAGGCTGCCGTAACGCACCGTCAGATCCCGCACCACCAGGGATCCCCTGGCCGGGCGAAGAGGGAGAGGAGCAGATTGCTTTTTCATTTTGCTTTCATTTTCGAGTAAGTCCAGTATACCCTAAAGGGGTACCTAAATCATGAAACGATAATGAAAAGTCCTGTCTTCCTTTGGGGGCGGCGCCGTTGGGTAGCGGCCTTCGGCTTGGCGATCAGCAGTTTTCTGGCCCTAGCCGGTTCGGGTTGGGCGCGTCCCCGCGTTGTGGCCACCACCACACTGATCGCCGATTGGGTGGAGCAGGTGGGCCAAGATCGCATCCAGCTCACCAGCCTGCTGCAGCCGGGGATGGATCCCCATGTCTACGAGCCAACGCCGGCGGATGGGGTGGCCCTAGAGCAGGCAGACTTGGTGTTCTGGAATGGCTACAACCTGGAGCCGGGGTTGATGCGCCTCATCGAGGCCACAGCCCAACAGGCGCGGCGGGTTGCCTTGGCCGAGATCCTTGAACCTATTGTTGCCAACGAGGACGGGATCCCCACTCCCGACCCCCACGTGTGGGGCAATGTGGAAAACGTCATCCGCATGGTGGAGCGCATCGCCCAAGAGCTGGCGGAACAGGTGCCTGGCGAGGCGACCTTCTTCCAAACCAATGCTGCTGCCTATCGAGCAGAGCTGGAGGAGCTTCATGCCTGGATTGGGGAGCAAATTCAGACCATCCCCCCTCCCAACCGGGTTTTGGTGACCACCCACGATGCCTTTGCCTACTACACCCAAGCCTACGGCCTGAAAATGGGGGGATCCCTGCTGGGGATCAGCACCGAAGAACAGCCCAGCGCCCAGACTGTGGCCCGGTTGGTGGCCGAGATCCGCGCTCTACAGGTGCCGGCTGTCTTTGCCGAGACCACCCTCAACCCCGCTCTCCTCCAAACGGTGGCCACCGAAGCCGGGGTCAAGGTAGCCGAACAGAAACTGTACTCGGACTCTTTGGGGGAGCCAGGCAGCGGCACCGAAACTTACGTTGCCATGATGCGCCACAACACCTGCACGATTGTGGTAGCCCTGGGCGGATCCCCTGAATGCTCTTGAGAAGCTGAGTCGAGGCAGGAGGTCTGAGTTTTGTATGATAGGGGCTCAGACCCTTGTTCTCTCACCTCTTCCATGCCTGCTGCCATCCATCGCCCGGCCCGCTCTCTCTACTGTGGCGAAGTCCGCCCGGCCCACATTGGCCAGACCGTCACCCTCTACGGCTGGATCGACCGCCGCCGCGACCACGGGGGGGTGATCTTTCTGGATTTGCGGGATCGCTCTGGCATTGTGCAACTGGTGGCGGATCCGCAGAAAACTCCGCAGTCATATCCACTGGCGGGGGAAGTGCGCAACGAATATGTGGTGCGGGTAACGGGAACTGTCCAGCAACGGCCCCCCGACTCCTTCAACCCTCGCCTGGCCACCGGCGAAGTCGAGATCTACGCCGAACAGTTGGAAGTGCTCAGTCCAGTCGGCAAGCAGCTCCCCTTCAGCGTCTCGGGAGAAGAAGCAGAGGAAGTGCGAGAAGAGATCCGCCTGCGCTATCGCTACCTGGATTTGCGGCGGGAGCGCATGTCCCGTAACCTGCAACTGCGCCACCGGGTCATCCAGGCCATCCGCCGTTTCCTAGAAGACGAGGAGGGCTTTGTCGAGGTGGAGACTCCCATTCTCACCCGCTCCACCCCAGAAGGGGCCAGAGACTACCTGGTGCCCAGCCGCGTCAACCCCGGCGAGTGGTTTGCCCTGCCGCAGTCGCCCCAGCTCTTTAAGCAGCTGCTGATGGTGGCTGGCGTGGATCGCTACTACCAGATCGCCCGCTGCTTTCGGGATGAGGATCTGCGGGCGGATCGGCAGCCGGAGTTCACCCAGTTGGACATGGAGATGAGCTTCATGGATCAAGAAGGGATCCTGGAGCTCAACGAGCGACTGATCTGCCATATCTTCAAAACTGTCAAAGGGATCCACCTGCCCCGTCCCTTCCCGCGCCTAACCTATGCCGAGGCCATGGCCCGCTACGGCTCCGACAAGCCTGACACCCGCTTTGGGATGGAGTTGGTGGATGTTTCGGAGGTGTTTCAGGGATCCCGATTCAAAGTCTTCGCCAAAGTGCTGGCTGAGGGCGGTTTGATCAAAATCCTGCCAGTGCCCGGCGGCGATGAAAAGATCTCCAACACCCGCATCAAACCAGGCGGGGATCTGTTCAAGCTGGTCACCCAGTATGGGGCGGGCGGCTTGGCCTTTATCCGGGTGCGGCCCGACAGCCTCGATACCATCGGCGCCCTGAAAGAGAGCTTGAGCCCCGAGCAGGAGAAGCGGTTGCTGGATCTCACCCAGGCCAAGCCAGGGGATCTGTTGCTGTTTGGGGCAGGGCCGGCGGCAGTGGTGAACGAGTCTTTGGGCCGGCTGCGGCTGCACCTGGGCCAGGAGCTGGGTTTGATCCCAGAGAACGCCTTGAATCTCCTCTGGATCACCGACTTTCCCATGTTTGAGTTCAACGCCGAAGAAAATCGCCTGGAAGCCCTGCACCACCCCTTTACCGCCCCCCACCCCGACGACTTGGCCGACCTGAAAACGGCGCGGGCCCAGGCTTATGACCTGGTGTGGAACGGCGTGGAAGTAGGAGGGGGATCCCTGCGGATTTACCAGCGGGAAATTCAGGAGCAGGTTTTTCAAGCGATTGGCCTCACCCCCGAACAGGCGCGGGACAAGTTTGGCTTTTTGTTGGAAGCCTTTGAGTATGGCACCCCGCCCCACGGCGGCATTGCCTACGGCCTGGATCGGCTGGTGATGTTGCTGGCCGGGGAAGATTCCATCCGGGATGTCATCGCCTTTCCCAAAACCCAGCAGGCGCGATGTTTGCTCACCGGCGCTCCTTCTAGCGTTGAGGCGAAGCAGCTCAAGGAACTGCACGTTGCTTCCACCTATCAGCCCGGTTGAGGGAGGTATCTTCCAACGACCACGGGTGCTCGATGATTTCGGCACGGGTAACAGGGCTGCGGAGATCCAGCAGACAATATTCCTTTTCAACCAAAAGGACTTTCATTGTGGAAGCCGGGCCTTTTTAACGGGAGTTCAGGAGTGCCTGGGATCCCTTCTCCCAGCCCCAGCTCCCACCTGTGGGAGGATAGAAAGGAATACACCCCTACTTTTTTTGCCATGCTACAGCTGACGGGAAAGAAAGCCTTGGTAACCGGCATTGCCAACGAGCGCTCCATTGCCTGGGGCATTGCTCAGCAACTGCACAAAGCGGGGGCCAGTCTAGGGGTTACCTATCTGCCGGACGAGCGGGATCGCTTCAAAACCAAAGTTCAGCAACTCACGGATCCCTTGCAGCCAGATTTTCTCCTCCCCTGCGACGTGCAAAGCGATCAGCAGATCAGCGATCTGTTTCAGGGGGTAACCGAAAAATGGGGTCAGGTCGATATTCTGGTTCACTGCCTGGCCTATGTCAAAAAAGAGGAGCTGAGCGGCAACTTCAGCGATATCTCGCGGGAGGGGTTTGCCCTGGCCATGGATGTGAGCACCTACTCCCTGATTGCCCTCTGCCGGGCTGCCAAGCCCCTACTGAGATCCGGCAGCAGTGTCCTCACCTTGACCTACTTGGGAGGAGTGCGAGTGGTGCCCAACTACAACATGGCTGCCGTCACCAAAGCGGGCCTGGAAACCTGTGTCCGCTACCTGGCTGCCGAGCTGGGCCCTGCCGGGATCCGGGTGAACGCCATTTCTGCCGGCCCAATCCGCACCTTGGCCTCATCGGCCATTTCCGATTTTCATGCCATGCTGCATGCTGTGGAGGAGAAAGCTCCCCTACGGCGCAATGTCACTCAAATAGAGGTGGGCAATGTGGCGGCTTTTCTGGCCAGCGACCTGGCCAGCGGCATTACCGGCCAGGTGATCTACGTGGATAGTGGGTATAGCATCCTGGGTTTTTAAGCGCTTTGGGATCCCTTGGGGATGGCTCCGGCATGAATCGCTTCTCACCCTTGCAGCGGTTGCTGCTCACCTGGATCTTGATCGTCATCAGCGGCTGGCTGGCCATACAGGTGGGTCGGCTGTTTGGGCATTTGCTCACCACCATCCTGACAGCGGCGGTGCTGGCCTTTTTGCTCAACTACCCGGTGCAGGTGCTGCGGCGCTATCGGGTCAGTCGAGGTTTGGCGGTCACCCTGGTCTTTGCTCTCTCGGTGGTGCTGCTGGTCTTGGTGGGGATCGCCGTGGTGCCGGTCTTGGCCAAGCAAGTGGTGCAGCTGGGGGCGCGGATCCCAGAGTGGGTGGACACCTTACAAAATTGGCTCGACCAGATTAGCCTTTGGGCCGCCGAGCGCAACATCAACCTTGGCCAGACGGAGCTGGTCAATACCCTTCTCAACCGCCTGCAGGCCAGCGCCGAGAAAATTGCCGGCCAATCCCTGGATCTCCTTCTGGGTACGTTCAACCAGGTGATCGACTTGGTGCTGGTGCTGGTGTTGGCCCTCTACATGCTGCTCTACGGGGGCCAGTTCTGGCAGGGGTTGCTCAGCCTCTTCCCCAAACCTTGGGGGCCGCGCATTGGCGAAGCCCTAGCCCTCAGCTTTCAGAACTTCCTCATCAGCCAGTTGGTGTTGGGGTTCATCATGGCCCTGATGCTGGTGCCGGTTTTTGGGTTTTTGCGGGTACCTTTCGGGCTCCTGTTTGGCCTGCTGATCGGCCTGCTGGAGGTCATCCCCCTGGTGGGGGGGGTGATTGGCATTGGGGCGGCGGCGGTGTTGCTGGCCTTTCAGGACATTTGGCTCAGCCTTAAAGTGGTGCTGGTTTCCCTGATCGTGCAGCAGGTGAAGGATCGGGTCATCGCCCCCCGCCTGATGGGAGAGCTGATCGGGCTAAATCCAGTGTGGATCTTGATTGCCCTGTTGGTGGGGGCGCAACTGGGGGGCATCCTGGGCGTGATCGTCGCCATTCCCCTCAGCAGTGTGGTGAAAAGCCTTTACGAGATCGCCCGCTCTGCCGACCTGGCCGCCGAAGATGGGTTGGGTTCCGGTGTAAAAGGATCCCCCCACGGACTCCGTCCAGGTAGCGCGAACGGTGAAGCCCGCCGGGATCCTACCCTGCCCAAGCCGGAGACCCAGCAGATCTAGCTGCTCCAAAAGGGAAGAGGCTCTGCCCATGCGATTCAGGCGATCGCGTTAACCGGCAGGCAAACAGAGGCTCAATCCTGGTAAGCCCAGTTGCTGGGCTATCGATGGCCGCCCTTGTCCTCAGGGAGAGGGGCTGGGGGTGAGGGCCTCATCCTAGCGAATTTTGCCCTCGATAAAGGGCACCTCCAGCACCTTTTCGTGGTGGATAGGGCCGTGGCCGAAGTAGCCTCCCTCCCCAAACAGTTCGCCGTGATCGGCGGTAACCGTGATGTAAGTGTTTTGGGGAACCAGGTCAAACAATTGCTCGAAGATCCCGTCCAAGTAGCGCACGGCTTGGATCTGTCGCTGCCGCAGCTCTTCCAACTGGGCCGAATTGAAAAAGGGGATCCCGTCCTCTTCTCCTTCATCCAGCCGCTTCAACACCCCATTCACCCCCGAGATGCGGGGCCACAAGCTGGGATCCTCATCGGGCAGCGCGTAGGGATAGTGAGTTTCGCCCACGTTTAACAGGTAAAAGCTGGGGCGATCCGGCTCGAAGCGCAACTGTTCCACCATGGCCGCCATATCGTTGTGCTGGGGCATGAGGCGGTAGGAATCGAAATCCCGATTCAGCAGCGTGCTGGGGTTGAGCACCGGCATGGAGACCATGGCGTGGGTGGTGTAGCCCAGTTGATGCTTCAGCAGCGTCGGCAAATAGAGATGAGGCAGCAGATGCTTGAACTCAATGGGTTGCCGGGTGCCGAGCCGCTCGTTGTAGCGCAGATAATCTTGCTTGTAGTGCTCGGACGCAAAAACGTGGATGGGGCTGGTGTGGGGCAGCAGGCCCATGAGCAGGTTGTAATGGGCAGGGGCCGTCCAGGAAGCATAGCTCCAGCGCTTTTCCAGGGATCCCAGCTTGAGCAGATGCTTGGGGTTGGCGGCCAGCAGGCTGTCGAAGCGGCAACTGTCCAAGACGATCAACAGGTAGTGATTTTGTCCCTGCGGCTCAGGTCGGGGAGCGGGCTCAGGCAAGGAAGCCGCAGAAGAAGATTTCCACCAGTTTAAGAGTCCCATTCTTCCTCCTCGTCAGAGCGCCAGTTGGGAGCAGAAGCATTGCCGACCTCCTCCTCTCGAATGCGTTCCGGCGGGATATTGGAATAGGAATAGCGGCCTGCTTGGGGATCCGGCTCGTACTCCGGCAGATCTTGGGGCAAATAGTGGTCGGGGGAGATCATCTGGGCTTCCAAAAAGCGAACTCGGTCGCTCAACTGAGTTAACTTGCGGATTGCCTGTCGCTGGAACACCCGGTCGTGCAATCGCCAGGAGCCTACATACAAAAATCCCAGCCCCATCCCTGCCCCATAAGAGGCCAATAGCACCAACGATAGAGGAAGCGGGGATCCCGATTGCCCACCCACCACAACCCTTGCCGGGGATCCCCAGTTTTGGATGAGGAGAACGAGCAGGCTCAAGATCCACAAGCCCAGGAGTATGAAGCGAAGGTTTCTGATCGCGTTAGCGGGACGAAATTCTTGCATGGCCTCAACCCTACCCTTTATTAGGCTACCATTCTTCCCTTTCTCCACTGGCCTGGCAGCAAAGACGCTGGAAGCTCAAGCGGAGTTGTTCTCAACAGCCATTAGCCCTCTCCCTAAGGCGCGCTTCAGGGAGACCCCGGGGCGGAAAAAGTCGTTTCTAGCCGCCTGTATCTCTCCTTCAGGAGAAGGACTTGGACTGTTGAACCTCGCTGCAGGAGCAGATTTGCGGGTATGGGCGGTACAAGATTCGAACTTGTGACCCCTTCCGTGTGAAGGAAGTGCGCTACCACTGTGCTAACCGCCCGCAGATACCACTCTAGCAGCTATCGACTAGAGCAGGATCTCTATATTACCACGTCAGCGATTGAGCCAGAGGATTCGGATCGGCATGGGAGATGGCTAGAGATAGCCGGGATCCGGCCTGAGGGCTACAGTAAGGGTCAGGGAGCTGTGGGGTGCTATGGCCTACTCACCGACTGAAGAGGCAATTGCTCTGCTCATTGATTTGGCAGAACGAGGCGAGATCGATCCCTGGGATGTGCAGGTCATCGAGGTTATCGATCGCTTTCTGGCCCGTATGGCTCCCACCAGCAGCAGCCATGACCTGTCTGAGTCGGGACAAGCCCTGCTCCACGCTGCCATGTTGGTCTATCTTAAGGCGATGGCTTTGGCAGAACCAGAAGCAGAAGAAAGTGAGCCCAGCTCGGTGGAGGTAGAAGTGGATCCCTGGCCAAGCTGGTCTTTGGCGCACTTGGATCGCGTGTTGCAACCCAGGGCAGCACCCCGTCTTCAACGTACCCGGCCCATCACCCTCAAAGAACTCATCGCCCACCTGCAAGAGCTGGAAACCCTGCTGGAACACCAGCCCGAAGCTGCCCCAAAGCCGCTGGCCCAACGGATTTCTCGCCAGCAAGCGCTGTCGGCCATCACTCAGCTAGCCCACCCGGAAAACCTTTTGGAAACCACCGCCGAGCTAGAATCTCTGCTGGCTCAGCTTTGGCAGCAGGGTCTGACCCAGATCAGCTTTGTCGATCTCCAGCAACACTTTTGCCAAAAAAGCTATCAAAACGGCAGCAGCGGGACCATTCACCCCATTCAAGTCTTCTGGTCATTGCTGCTAATGGCTGCCCGCTCTCAGGTAGAGCTGTGCCAAGAGGAGTTCTACGGCCCACTGACCATCCGACCCTGCACAAGTAAACTACCCGGCTCCGACCGCTAAGCGGTACGGAGCGGGCTTTCAGTAGCCCTGAGCCTGCTCTGCCCTACCAGAGAACAAAACAGGCCCGAACCTCTAGGCTGGTTTACGGCAGCCCCCAAGAGCGCAATCACATTCGCACCATTCAAATCCGCATCCCCTTCCCATCCACAGTGCCCACACTTGAACGACTTACCACTGCGGTAGGATTGCGCAGGATCGGGATGGATGTGTAAACACTTGTGACAGGTCTGCGACGTGTAAGCAGGCGGCACAAGAATCAGAGAAACCCCTGCAGCCCTCGCCTTGTATTCCAGAAACTGCCTCAGTTGGTAGAACGCCCAACTGTTGGCCCTGCGCCTTTCGGCTTTGCTGCGGGGTTGTTGATTGACCCTTTCCCGGATCCCTGTCAGGTCTTCCAGGGCGATAGCGCTGTTGGTAGCTTTTGCCCTAGAGACAATAGCTTTAGAGATGCGATGATTGACCCACGCTTGAAAGCGTCTCTCCTTGCCAGACAGCCGTTGCAGCAGTTCTCTGCATCTGCGCCGCGAACTGCGTGTGCCCTTACTGGCTTTGCGTTGGAGTACCGCCCTCAGCTTGGAGTAGTGGTCTCGGACTCTGTTCAACTGCTGTCCATTCCAGTTGTCCCCCTCTGACGTATGGGCAATATCTGTCCTGCCCAAGTCCACCCCCAGCACTCTACCCGTGCGTTGCGGTGGGGATGGCTCCGCTTCCACACAGATTTGAATGGAGTAGGAGCCGTCTTTACGCTTGACCAGAG
This sequence comes from Synechococcus sp. W60.1, assembly GCF_047461575.1. Taxonomy (NCBI): domain Bacteria; kingdom Bacillati; phylum Cyanobacteriota; class Cyanophyceae; order Synechococcales; family Synechococcaceae; genus Synechococcus; species Synechococcus sp. W60.1. Next base: position 214,671 of record NZ_JANSHL010000003.1, read on the forward strand.
TGGCAGATTTGGGATTGGAGCCCGCCAGCCGTTCTCTCTGGTAGCGGCCAATCGCCAGCTCAAAGCGCTCCCGACCCTCCACCGTGGTCAGCGACACCGTCCAGTCTTTCTCGCGGAACGAAAAGATACGAGCGTCGTAGGTAGCGAAGCCCCCTTTGAACGTTTTGACGGGGCGGTTTTTCTGTTGGGCAACTTTACGGGCACCGGCCAGCCGTCTGCAGACCTGCTGAGCCAAGTTGCTGGATAAGCCGAACCGGGCACGGATTTCGCGGTAGCACAGAGACTGGAGCTTAACGGCGTTGGCGACTTTCTCCGGCGTGTTCTGGTTGACCCAGTTCAAGGCTTGGCCAAAAGCCTCCAAAGTCGCGTCCAATTTGGCGGCCTGCGACTGGGACACCTTGAGCTTGCAGGATACGGTCAGGACTTGGGTCATGGTTCTATTGTGACTTCCGCATTCCTCCCGGCACTGACCCTACGGGTACAGTGCGGGGCTCCTGCGATTTCTAGCTGAGGATGTCAAGCGCTCTTCTGCGCCGCTCTGGCAAACGGAGAACTCAATCCGTGCCTTCAGCATCGTGCCGGGCACGATCCGCCCGTTTGAGATCTTCCCCACTGGAGCGCACCGGCAGCTCGGCAGGAGCCTCCCGATCCAGGTAGTAATCCTCCACGAGGCGCTCGCTGCTGGGATGATCTTCTCCTTCGGTAGGCAACAGTGGCGGATGCAGCAATTCAGCCGGAGGGCAGTCTTCTGAGGTGAGCAAATCTGACGTGCTGAGCATCCCCTTGGGAATGGTGGAAAGGCGCTGAGCAACAGCTCCAATGCTTTCCAGGCGAATCATCTCCTCCCAGGAGCAGATCTCCTCCTCATCTTCTGTCTCGTAGCGAACTAGGATGGTGTCCCCTTCGATATCGAGGATCTTGGCCCGTTCCAGCCAGCGTCCCTGATCCCGCAGATAGATCCACACATCCTTGCCTTCGCGGCTGAGTTGATAGATCCTACGATGAAGCACGGTCCCCTCCTGAAGTGAAAGATCCGAGTGAGTTGTGGGGGCTACCCAGCTCATCCCTCCATCTTAGCGGCTGGACACCGAGGCTGTATGCCTTTCCCAAAGCCAGACAGAGTCTTTAGGTTGGGTCGGTTTCGGCCAGAGAGACCCCTTCCATCGCCAAGGCTGTCTCCGCTTCTTCTGCCTGCACATCCCGCAGAAAGGATTCCAGAGAGGCATGGGCTTCCGCCTCCAGTTCTGCTCCGCCAAGGGTTATGCTCTCTTCCGGCAGCCAGCCCAAAAACGGCAGGGGCAAGAGGGTAGAAAGGTTGGTCAGGATCAGCAGCAGCCCCAGCCGGCTGAAATCGGTCTCCGTTACCCCCAGCCCATGCATCAGCAGGGATCCCAGCTCTTGGGAGAGAAACCCCGCCAAATTAAAGGCCGACATCAGCAGAGCAAAGAGGGTGGCCTCGATCCCAGGGGGGCAGAGGCGGGCGGCCAAGACCAACACCGGCATAAAGGCAATTTGTCCTGCCACCGTCAGCACCAGGCTGTCCCCCAAGCTAAACCAATGATCGTCGATACCCCAATCCCGGTTGAGGTGATAGACCAAGATAAGGCTGGTCAGGCCCAACCCTGCCGAGATCACGGTCATCCAGCCGAACAGGGGCCGCAGTGGGATCCGCCGCAGATACACCTGGAAGATCCCTACCCCCAGCAAACTGGCGATGCTGGTTACCAAGCGCACCTGACCCAAAAATTCCGGCCCAAAGCCGAGATCGTTGGTGACAAAGTAAAAAAGAGCCGCATCGGCGCTGGGAGTGGCCTGCCAAACGAACACAAACAGCACCGGCAGCAAAATGCTGGGTTGCCGCAGCGCCCGCCACACCTGCCCCACCTGTTGTTGCAAGGGATCCCAGCCCTGAGACAACACCACCGGTTGATCGGCGATAACCCAAGCTGCCAGAGCGATGAACAACGGCAACAAGGCTGTCAGGCCAAACACCACCTGCGGCGGATAATGGGCCAAGAGCGCTCCTCCCAAATAGGCGGTGAGCAGGGATCCCAAGGCCGTTGCTCCCCAAGTTAAAGATTGCAGCGTGCCCGTCCCCGCCCAGTCACTGCCGTGTACCCGCTCCACCACCAGCGAATCTACGATTACATCCCCTACCGCCACCGCCAGGGATCCCAAAACCATCCACAGGGTGGCCAGACCAGCCGTCGGTGCCCACAGGGCCATCCCCAGCCAAGCCCCACACCCCAGAAGCCCTGACAACAAGAGGTAGGGACGACGCCGATAGCCCGCCACCGGTACGGTATCCGACAGCAGGCCGTAGAGGGGCTTGAGGATCCAGGGGCTCATGGCAACGCCCATCAACGCCGCCACCTGAGACGGGCTGAGGCCCAAGCTATCCTTCAGGTAAAAGCTGGTGGCCAGCCGTGCCAGCCCCACCGCCCCCTGCACAAAGTACACCAAGAGGATTCCGAACAATTCCGGCGTCCAGTGGATATCCCGCAGCGGGGTCAGGGTGGATTGGTGCAGCCGTTGCAGCAGAGGATGAATCATGAGCGGTCGCAGTGTAGCGAGATGTTAGTTGGTGCGGTGTTGCCTTGGCAACAGCAAAACCATAAGAATCTTAACAGTCTCTTCACCTTAACCTGTCCAACTGGCTTCCGGCTCCGACCTCCTTGGACGGGTTGCGCTTCCCAGCGCTCTTTCTGCTCAACCCAGCCGAGCTACAAAATCTACAAAATAATGAGGTCGAAATGAATAATGAGGTCGAAATGAGGTCGAAAGCTGATCCCCGGGTGCTATGCCATCCAGCCAAGGGCGGGGATCCCAAGAAGTCCAGCATGCTTTCGTCCCATGTTGACCGGCCCAACCCCACCTCGGCGGCACCTGAACCCGCAACTGCAGCAGCAGGCAGGGCAGTAGAGACGGGAGACAAAGGCATTCCGAAGCTATGATGAACAGGGATGGCTCTGAGTTTCTACCTACATCTTTAACTGGGTCTGTTTTCAGGCTGTGCTGACTGCTTCTTCTGCCGGTTCTGCGGTTGATGCCATTGCTCCTTTTGCTCCCCAAGTCTGGAGCTGGCGCGGACATGCCATTCGCTATGTGGTGCAGGGATCCGGATCCCCGCTGGTCTTGGTGCATGGATTCGGGGCTTCCATCGGCCATTGGCGGCACAACATCCCCGTGCTGGCTGCGGCAGGATACCGGGTCTATGCCCTGGATTTGCTCGGGTTTGGCGGCTCGGCCAAGCCTGCTCTCCCCTACACCCTGGATCTGTGGGCGGAGTTGCTGGTGGATTTTTGGCAGCAGCACATTCAGCAGCCTGCTGTGTTTGTCGGCAATTCCATCGGTGCCTTGCTCAGCTTGATCATGGCCGCCCGGCATCCCCAGTTAACGGCAGGGGCGGTGCTGCTCAACTGCGCCGGGGGATTGAACCATCGCTCCCATGAGCTCAGCCCGATTTTCCGCCTTTTCATGAGTGTTTTCACCGCTCTGGCGGCTTCTCCGGTGACGGGGCCGTTTTTGTTCGATCGGGTGCGGCAGCGGCAGCGTATCCGCGCAACTCTCAAGCAGGTGTACCGCAACCCCGCCGCCATTACGGATGAGCTGGTGGAGATTCTCTATGCCCCTTCCTGTGATGTGGGCGCTCAGCAGGTGTTTGCCTCGATTCTCACCGCTCCCCCTGGCCCAACTCCTGAAGCCCTATTGCCTCAGGTGCGCTGCCCGCTGTTGGTGCTCTGGGGAGAGGGGGATCCCTGGACACCCATTCAACGGGGCCGCGGCTTTCAAAACCATGTGCAAGGGATCGACTACCAGTTTCTCCCCATCCCCGATACAGGCCATTGCCCCCACGACGAGCGCCCAGAGGTGGTCAACCCTCTGATTTTGGGCTGGCTGCCCAGGGCCTTTGCGGCGGTCTAAGCTTTTTTGGAGGTTCCTTTGCCGGAGAGGCCCAACCAACCTCGGATTTTGGCCATCCAGACTTGAAGGGGTGAAGGCTGGGGACGGATCGCCACCTGGATCGGCTCGTCTTGGAAGTCCTTGTCCTTGAGGCGAAACCCAAACTCCAGGTCATCTTTCACCTTGCCGAGACGGGGAAACAGCCTGACGGCTGCTTTTTTGAGTTCTTCCTCGTTTTGGAAAATGGCCTGGTGAATGGCGCTGGAACGCCCCACTGCCAGGGATCCCACCGGCAGCCAAGGGTTGGGCTGGCCAGGCGCGGGCTGGCGACGGCGGGCAAAGATGTTGAACTCCGGCATCCCCTTGGCTTTCAGCTCGTCGTACCGTTTGGCGGCTTCCTTGCGCTTGGCAGTGTTGGAGCTGGCCGGTTTTTTCTCAGGCTTGGATTTGCGAAAACCCTTAGACTGACTCATACTTGGGCTGACGAGAGGGGGGATTTTTTGCAGCTTAGCGCAGATCGGATCCCCTTCTCTGCCGGGGATCCCTTGTCCTCATTGTCCGTAGCCGGCGTGCTATACTTGTTGAGATTCGGCGGGCGGTTAAAGGGGCCTGTCAGTCGGGATGTAGCGCAGCTTGGTAGCGCACTTCGTTCGGGACGAAGGGGTCGCAGGTTCGAATCCTGTCATCCCGATGGCTTTAAAGTTCACTGAGCTCTCAACTTAATCTTGGGGGTTTAATTTTGGGGGTGTAGGTGACGCAGCCAGGCATTGACGTTGACCCGAATTCGCTGCCCAACCTGTAAGAGGCGGTGCAGGTTTTCGGCAGAAATGTCTCGGCAGTCTTCTTGGGGCCAAGCTGGGCAACGCGGGCCAATTTGACGCTCCAGCGCTGTCAGATAGAGCTCTTGCAGGCGATCCAAGTTGATGGGCAGGCGCAGGTCTGCAGCCAATTGCAGCCATTCTTCCAGGTTGTAGAGCTGTTCGCCGAAGGTCTCCGGCTCAAAAGCGTGGGCAAGGTGCCACATCCCCCGCTGTAGGAGCCGATCCAGAACCCGGGCTGCCTCTTCCCGCCGCAACTGACACCCCAACTGCTCGGCCTCGCGCACAATTGCCCGCAATTCCAGCAGGTGATCCCGCTTGCCCTCTTCCATTTCCATCGCCCGCAAACTGGTCAACAGGCGTTGGTTGAGGGTGATCTGAGCGGCAGCCAACAACTCTTCCGGGATCGGCAGGCCGTCGGCCCGAAAGGCCATCAAGACCCCGTAATTGTCCAGGTAGGTTTGGCGGTAGAGCTGGGCCAGGCGGTCTAGGGTATCTTGAGTGAGCCAGCGCATCATCTGCTGCCGATCTTCGTCGTCGAGGGCGTTCAAGTCGAAGGTTTCCGGCCCAAATAGGTCTTGCAGGGTCAGGATCATCTGTATCCGACTGTGGGATCCGGCCAGCAGCCGCGCTTTTATCTGCTCGTAGATGCGCCGCCCAGCAAACGGCTTGACGCCACATTGAAAGTCCCAGCCGCCGAGGTGGAGCACGGCGTAGATTAGATCGTGCTCTTCGCGGGTGGTGGGAAAAGTGAGCTTCACCCGCCCGATAGCCAGTGTCGACCCGCCTATCGTCAGGCGCTCTTGATCCACTTGATCCAGCACATATCCTTGGGAACGGGGGATCCCGTTAAACAGGGAAAACATGGCGTGCTGAGCCACCAGCCGTTGCGGGCTGATCAAGCTGGGGCGCACCAAGGCGCAATAGACCCCCTTGCCGTCTCTGTAGAGGTCGAGGTTGCTGGGGGCCTTGCTCAGGCGCTGCAAAAACTCCTCTTCTAGGTTGACATCCGCCACTGCTGCTGCCAACTGGATAGCCCGTGCCGCGTAACGCAGGATCTGCACCCCTTCAGGACGGGATAGCTCCTCGAAAAACCAGCCACAACTGGTGAACATCAACTGGCTGTAGCGCTGCATCTCCAACAGGCGCAGCACTTGCACCCGATCTTCGGCGGTGAGGCGGTGGCTTTGGTGCTCCTGCAAAAAGGCATCACAGCGCTCCCGATCCAAAATCACCTCGATGTAACGATCCCGCGCCAGCCAGGGATCCCGCAGGTAGGCTCTGGCCTCCGTCTCGTAGATCTCGGCCAGCTGATCCCGCAGCCAGTTGAGGGCCTCCCGCAGCGGTTGCCGCCAGCGTTGGTGCCACCCTCCCACCGCTCCACAGCCACAGTCTCGCGACCACCGTCCTACCCCGTGGGCACAGCTCCAGGCGGTGACCGGTTTCAGTTGCACCTCCCAAGTGGGGGGATGTTGGCTGAGAAAATGGCTGTAATTGCCCACCTGCCAGCCCCGGCGGGGAAATTCCTCGCAAAAGGCATAGGCCAGCGTGCGTTCTACACCCCGCTTGTGGTGGCCAAAAGTCTCGCCATCGGTGGCACAGTTGATCAGATAGGCTTCCCCCTCTTTGTCCGGGCGCAGAGCGGAACGGATCCGCTCCGCCAGAGAGTGGGTACTGTAAACGATATCCCCAAAGCCCAAGTCACGGGAAATGGGGCCATCGAAAAAGAAAATATCCAAGTACCCCTCCCGGTCGGGGGTAAAGCAGCGGTAGGGCCGACGGGGATCGATCTGGCCTTGGCTAACGTCGATCCACTCCGTTTGTCCCAAGGGGCGAATGCGCTGCGCTTGGCTGGGGGCCAAAATGACGAAGCGGATCCCACATTCGACCAAGGCCGTGACCGTTGCTGCATCGATAGCGGTTTCGGCCAGCCACATCCCCTGGGGATGGCGCCCAAAGCGGTGTTGAAAATCGGCAATTCCCCAGCGGATCTGGGTGTACTTGTCTCGCTCGTTGGCCAGGGGCAGGATGACGTGGTTGTACACTTGGGCGATGGCATTGCCATGACCCTCAAGCCGCTCGGCGCTGAGACGGTCGCCGGCCAAAATGCGTTGGTAAACTTCAATGTCATGCTCCTCTAGCCAAGAGAGGAGAGTAGGGCCGAAGTTAAAGCTCAAGAATTCATAGTTGTTGACAATGCGCACCACCCGTCCTTGGTCGTCCAGAACGCGGGCAAAGGCGTTGGGGCGGTAACATTCCGCCCAAATGCGCTCGTTCCAGTCGTGAAAGGGGCTGGCGCTCGGCTGTCGCTGAATGCGGTTGAGGCAGGGATCCTCTCGGGGCGGCTGATAGAAATGGCCGTGCAACACCACGTACGGCCGCGCAGAGGAAAGCTCAGCAGCACCTGCCGGAGAAGGAGCCGCTTGCATCGGCGGGTCGGAGACCAAATCGCTGTGCCCTGACTGTGCCGCTGGCCTATCGGAATTTTTGGAGCCACTCGGCATCATGAGATTACACTCCTTTTAGAGGCCTCCAACTGGGTTACAGGGGAAGGCAATGTTAACTTAAGTTCATATCCATACGTTACAGCGATCCCCGATCTGCAACGGTGAATGTAAAAGATTCAGTTGGAAATTTGACAGGGAACAAACATCGGTCAGTAATCTTTGCGTTTTCCTCACAACAGAAGGGATCCCGGGACTTAGCGGGTGGGGGCCGATCTGCCGGTGGCCATTTCCCACGCCGAACAACCCGTTTGAGGTCAGGCCCCCATTGGAATCCCGGTGGATCCCCAGCTCGAACTCACATTCCGGTCCAGTGCCACCAGGCCCAGCCCAGCCCCACCAGCAGCGCCGTTATCCCATAGAGGGATCCCACCACCTGCACCTCCGACCAGCCCCCCAGCTCCAGATGGTGGTGCAAGGGCGACATGCGCAACAGCCGTCTGCCTGTGCCGGTTTTGCGTTTGGTGTATTGGAAGTAGCCCACCTGCAGCATCACCGACAGCGCCTCTGCCACCAGCACTCCCCCCATCAGGGCCAAGGCCCAGAGCTGATCCCCCAGCAGCGCCAACCCGGCCAGAGCGCCCCCCAACCCCAGGGATCCGGTATCGCCCATGAACAGCCGCGCCCGGTGGTGGTTGTGAACCAGGAACCCCAAGCAGGCACCGCTCAGGGTGAAAGCCAACACCGATAGCTCTGGATCCCTGTGAAGGAGCCCCAGCCCAATCAGCAGGATGGCCACCACCCCTGCCGCCAAGCCGTCCATACCATCGGTGAGGTTTACGGCATTATTGGTGCCCACCAACACAAACAGGGCCAAGGGCCAGAACAGCCAGCCCAGAGAGAGGGTGCCTATCCCCGGCAAGGTCAGACTGGTCGGGATCCCCTGCCAGGCCAGGTAGACACAAAACCCAAGGGCAACTCCCACCTGGAGCAACAGCTTGTGTTTGGGAGACAACCCCTTGTTGGATTGCTGTCGGATCACCAGCCAATCGTCCAGCCAGCCGACAAAGCTGTAGGCCAGCGTGAGCAGCGCGACGGCCAGCCAATGGGGATCCCAGCCGTTCGCGTAAGCGGGCCGTAGGCCTTTCCAGATCCCGGCCACCAGTAGCCCCACGGGCAAAAAGCTGATCCCGCCCATGGTGGGTGTGCCTGCTTTTTTCTGGTGGGATTGGGGCCCCTCCTGGCGGATCACCTGCCCTGCCTTCCAGCGCCGCAACCCGGGGATGAGCAGGGATCCCAGCAGGGCCGAACCCAACGCGCTCAACCCAAAAGGAACGACCACCTGGGGGCGGATCCCAATCACAAGGGCCGAGAGGGCTAAACCCAGCCCCAGCGAGAGCGCCATCCCGCCCCACTCTGTTTCTTCCAGCTCCAGATCAGGAAGTGTATCCGCATCCACCCTTTCTGAACCCCTCACACCCTCAACCTCCAAACCCTCAAAAACTCTATCCTGCCAGAGCTCAGAGGCGAAAGTTAGTTGAGTGGGGATCCCTTCAATAGGGCCACTTCCAGTTGCGCACCTCCGGCAGATCTTCCCCGTGTTTGCAGATGTACTGCTTGTGCTCCACCAGCTTGTCCCGGATAAGCTGCTGGACGTGATCCCGCCGGTACTTGAAGCGATCCACCCGCTCCAAGACGTCGTTGGCCAAGTTAAAGCGATCCACCTGGTTGAGAACGCACATGTCGAAGGGGGTGGTGGTGGTGCCTTCCTCCTTGTAGCCGCGCACGTGCAGGTTGTGGTGGTTGGGACGGCGGTAGGTGAGGCGGTGGATGAGCCAAGGATAGCCGTGGAAGGCAAACACGATGGGCTTGTCGGGGGTGAAGATACTGACAAACTCCTTGTCGCTAATGCCGTGGGGGTGTTCGCTGGGCGGCTGCAGCTTCATTAGGTTCACCACGTTCACCACCCGGATCTTGATCTCCGGCAGGTGCTGCCGTAGGAAGTCCACCGCCGCCAGGGTTTCCATCGTCGGCACATCGCCGCAGCAGGCCATGACCACATCCGGCTCTGAACCCTGATCGTTGCTGGCCCATTCCCAGATGCCCAAGCCCTGGGTGCAGTGCTTGATGGCCGCATCCATATCCAGGTACTGCAGGGCCGGCTGTTTGCCCGCCACGATCACATTCACGTAGTGGCGACTGCGCAGACAGTGGTCGGCCACCGAGAGCAAAGTATTGGTATCCGGGGGCAGGTAGACGCGGATGATTTCGGCCTTTTTGTTGACCACGTGATCCAAAAAGCCGGGATCCTGGTGGCTGAAGCCGTTGTGATCCTGCCGCCACACGTGGGAAGTCAGCAGGTAGTTGAGGGAAGGGATGGGCCGCCGCCAAGGAATGTGACGGGTGGTTTTCAGCCACTTGGCGTGTTGGTTGAACATGGAGTCCACTAGGTGGATGAAGGCTTCGTAACAGGAAAAGAACCCGTGTCGCCCGGTCAGCAGATAGCCTTCTAGCCAGCCCTGACAGACGTGCTCGCTGAGGATCTCCATCACCCGTCCATCTGGGGAGAGGTGCTCGTCGCAATCGTAGATGGGAGCTACCCAGGTGCGGTCGCTGGCCTCAAACACAGCATCCAAGCGGTTGGAAGCCGTCTCGTCGGGGCCAAAGAGGCGGAAGTTGTGGGGGTTGAGCTTCATCACATCCCGCAAAAATTGCCCCAGCACTCGCGTGGCCTCGGCTTCGGTGGTGCCGGGGCGGGGAACAGGGACAGCGTAGCGGCGGAAATCCGGCATTTTCAGCTCCTGCGTCAGCAGGCCGCCGTTGGCGTGGGGCAAAGCGCCCATGCGTTTTTCCCCTTTGGGGGCCAGCTCTTGCAGCTCCGGCAGCAGACGGCCATTTTCATCGAAAAGTTCTTCCGGCTTGTAGCTGCGCATCCAGTCCTCCAGAGCCTTGAGGTGCTCCGGTTTTTTGGCCAGATCCGCCAGAGGCACTTGGTGGGAGCGCCAGAAATCTTCCACCTTTTTGCCGTCCACCTCTTTGGGGCCGGTCCAGCCTTTGGGGGTGCGCAGGATGATCATCGGCCACTGGGGACGAGTGGGATCCCCTTTGCTGCGGGCATGCTGCTGGATTTCTTGGATCTCGTGGATCACCGTGTCCAAAGTGGCGGCCATCAACTGGTGCATCTCTGCCGGCTCGCAGCCTTCTACGAAGTAGGGTTTGTAGCCGTAGCCCACAAACAGGCTTTGCAGCTCTTCACGGCTGAGGCGGGCCAAAACAGTGGGATTGGCGATCTTGTAGCCGTTCAGGTGCAGAATCGGCAGCACTGCTCCGTCGTGGATGGGGTTGAGGAACTTGTTGGAATGCCAGGAAGCGGCCAAGGGGCCGGTTTCCGCTTCTCCATCCCCCACCACACAGGCCACCAGCAGATCGGGGTTATCAAAGGCCGCCCCAAAGGCATGGGCTAGGGCATAGCCCAGTTCTCCCCCCTCGTGGATGGAGCCGGGGGTTTCCGGGGCTACATGGCTGGGCACGCCGCCGGGGAAGGAGAATTGCTTGAACAGCTTGCGCATGCCTTCGGCGTCTTGGCCGATGTTGGGATACACCTCGCTGTAGGTGCCTTCCAAGTAGGTGTTGGCCACCAGAGCAGGGCCACCGTGGCCGGGGCCGGTGATGTAGAGGATGTTGAGGTTTTCCCGTTTGATGATGCGGTTGAGATGCACGTAGATGAAGTTCAACCCGGGTGTGGTGCCCCAGTGCCCCAGCAGGCGTGGCTTCACATGTTCCAGTTTTAGGGGTTCTCGCAGCAGCGGGTTGTCCATCAAATAGATTTGCCCGACCGACAGATAGTTGGCGGCCCGCCAGTAGGCATCCATTTTGCGAAGCTCGTCGGCGGTGAGCGGTTTTGTCGAGAGCTGTTCTGCCAGAACCATAGCTGTACCCCATAGGTATCTCTACTCCTATGGTGATCCGGGTTTGCCCAATTGCCGGGGGATCTTGGGATTCCTTTGGATTTGGCTCATTGGGTGAGCGGTAGGCACCTGTTACCACCACCAGGGCTTGATCGGGGTGCCGTCGGGAAAGATCAGGCCGGCAATCCGGGATCCGCTGTGCTTTAACCCTTCGATCTGAGCTCCTTCCAGGTTGGCTTGGGTTAGGTTGGCCCCGCTGACATCGGCCCGCCGCAGGTTAGCCCCCTGAAACTGGGCCTGACGCAGCTCGGCGCCGCTGAGATTGGCCCCTTCCAGGTCGGCATTTTGCAAGTTGGCCCCCCGCAAGTCCGCCCGCTGTAGGTTGGCTCCCCCCAAATCTGCTCCCTCTAGGTTGGATCCACGCAGATCCGCCCGGTTCAGATCCGCTCCCCTCAGCCGGATCTGACAGAGCACCAGTTCTCGCAGATCGGCTTTGCTCAGGTCTTGGCCGGAGAAATCCTGTCCCTGTCCCCCCCAGTTCTGCAACTGCCAAATGTGGCGCACCCGTTCTTCCAGGTGGGTCTCTTCCGAAAGCCGGGATCCCCGCAGGCTGGTGCCGCTAACTTTTACCCCCCTCAGGTCGGATCCCCGCAGGTCGGCTCCCTGTAAGTCGGCTCCGCGCAGCTTGGCCCCTTGCAAATCCGCTTGGCGCAAATCCGTTTGCCGCAGCCGGGCGCCGTTGAAGTTGCAAAAGCGCAAGTTGGCCCGCCTCAGGTTGGCCTCCCACAGGTTGAACCCCCCCAGCCGTGCTTCTTGCAGGGCGGCTCCCTCCAGGTCTGCATAGGCAAAATCCCGCTCCCCCCGCCGATAGGCCACGATCACCCCTTGCGCTCCCCCCACCGGGCGAAAAGGGCTGTAGGTGCGACAGGCCCGTTCTGCCTCCGGCTGGCCAAGCTGAGACAACAGCCGCCAAGCTGCCAAGCGGACTGCCCAAGAGCTATTGCCGGCGAGGGCTTCAATGAGTTCGGCCAGGCCCGCCGACCCGTACTGCAGCAACTGGGGCAGGGTGGCCAAGCGCACGGCTTCATCGCTGTGGGTGAGTCGTCGCCGCGCCCCCTCGATACCTCCCAACACCAAGGCATGGGCCGGGGCGCTCCCGGTTGCCGTTTGCCCCCCCAACACCAGATCCCAAGGTTGGGGCCGGGATCCCTGGCCAGTTCTGACAGCCGGCTGAGGCTTACCTACCATGGGCAGATCCCGATGAACCTGGCTTATAGCCAACGCCCCACCACCACGCGGATGGTGCCATCCTCCAGCACTTCTTCGGCCTCGATGGTATAGCCCTGCTCACGGGCTGAGCGCAGCAAACTTTTGTGGGCGTAGCGCTGCAAAATCGGCTCCAGGAAGGTCTTGGGATCGATGCCCGCCCCCCACAGATCGGCCACCAGCTCGTAGTGATCCCCGTTGCGACGAAACCCGATGTCGAAGCCATTCTTTTGCCGGATCACCAGATCGGCGCGGGTGCGGTTCCAGAGATAGCCCCGCAGGCTGGCATTCCGCTGCACAGCGTAGCCCAATTCCTTCAGAGTCTCTTCCAGGAGATCGGCGTCTTTGATTTGCACTTGCAGGGTGGTGAAGTGAGACATGGCCCTTCCAATCCTTTGACCGATGGAGACCGGATCCTCACTATAAAGCGCCCTTGGGGTGGTGGAAGAAATGTAAACCATCCTGCGGTGGGTCGAGCGAGCGGAACACAGCTCCCCCTTTCTCCCGCAGGAGTGCAACACACCCTGGAGGGTCGCTGGGCTGGCCTGACCTGCCTTCTTATGTAGGCGCGCGCTGCGGCATTCGCGATAGCGGTACGGAGCACCAAGGCTGAGGCATCCGCGCCTGGCGTGTTCGGTAACACAGAAATCTTGGATCTACATCTAGCGTCTAAAGTCAAGAATTGACGATAGTCTCCACTATTTTTGGAGGCAGCAGCAAAAATCTGTCCCACAGGGATCTGTTCTCGTCTGTCTCCGGCTGGAATTGCCGGCGATGAGGTACCAAACCAGCCCCAAGCCGTTCCAAAAACCCGCCGATGACCCTTGCTGTGCCTTGCCAAGTAAGCTTTTCCGATGGCTCTGCGAACAAAAATACTCATCTCTAGTCCCACAAATTGGATGAAAAAATTGCTTTTTTGTCTCTTGAAGATCTGATTTGGTACCAAAAACTGGTCAAGCAAGTGGAATAATTTTTTCAATCTATCTAGAACTTAAGATTGAGTTTATAAAATAGTTGATCTCTTCCCTCCTACTTAAGGTAGAGTTACTACTCAATAAAAAAGGACTTAAAGCACTGCCGGTAGTGTCTAGTGAAGCAGCCTCAATAAATTTAGTGAGTCAAACACCGAGTTCTGGATTAGATTTTTCGAAGTCAAAGCCTTTACGAAAAGGCTTTTGTGCTGGTATGAATAAGGTGCTGTTTGCAGAAAGGTCAGCTTCGTGTGTAGGAAGAGGGCCCGATGCAGCAGGAGAAGTAGAGATTCTGACAGGACATGAATTTATGGTGTGGGGTTTGATATGTCAGAAAGTCTTGACTTGCAAGATGCGGTGGGGCGTTTCTTAAAGACGATTGGCCGCTACTCGTTGCTCACCGCTGAAGAAGAGCTCCGCCTGGCTCACCAGGTGCAGCGGATGGTGACGCTCTTGGAGCAACGGCAGCCCCATGAGTCTGTGGAAGGTTGGAGCCAGCGGCTGGGGATCCCTTTAGCAGAGCTGCAGCAGATCCTGCGGCAGGGGGAAGCAGCCAAGAAACGAATGGTGGAGTGTAACCTCCGCTTGGTGGTGTCGATTGCCAAGCGCTATCGCAATCGAGGCTTGCCGTTTCTGGATCTGATTCAGGAAGGCACCATCGGCCTCACCCGCGCCGTGGAAAAGTTCGATCCCACCCGTGGCTACAAGTTCTCCACCTATGCCACTTGGTGGATCCGGCAAAGCGTGAACCGGGGCATCCAAAACAAGGGGCGGATGATCCGTCTGCCGGCCCACATGTACGAAAAGGTCTCCCAGGTGAAGCGGCGCTACCGCGAGTTATCTGCCGAAAGGGGATCCCGTCCCCAAGCGGAAGAAGTTTTTGATTCTCTGGATATTGGCGATAACTACCGGGAGCTGATCACCCGCCACATGGCAGAGATGCGTTCCTTGAATGTGGGGGTAGGGGATGAAGACGGCACCGAGCTGCAGCACTTCATCCCAGATGAAGACAACGACCCTGTTGAACACCTAACCCAGCTTGCCCGTCGAGAGGAAGTCCGCGCGCTGGTGGGCCAACTGAGTGAACGAGAACGACAGGTGATCGTGGCTCGCTATGGGCTGGATGGATCGAGGGGCCTAACGCTGCGGGAAATTGGGGAGCACATCGGCCTTTCGCGAGAGCGAGTCCGACAAATTGAGCGGCGGGCCTTGCGGAAATTGCGGCGGCTGCAACAGGAATACTCCACGCCCAAAGCTGCCAAACCCTGGGTTAACGGGAACCTGTAACCGTTTGCGTCAGCGGTGCGCAGCACTGTAGAAAGGTTTTTTCACCACTTCGGCAGGCTGGCGCTGCCCCCGAATTTCAATTTCCAGCCGGGATCCCACCTTGGCCCAAGCCGGAGCGACATAGCCCAAGCCGATGCCGTAGCCCAAACTGGGAGAATGGGTGCCGCTGGTTACCCGTCCGATCGGCTCAGGGGAGTTGGGAGCGTAGATGGCATAGCCGCTGCGGGGGATGGCCGGATGCAGCATGCGGAACCCCACCAGGTGGCGAGGGATCCCTTGCTGCCGTTGGCTTTCGATGGCGGGCTTGCCGATGTAGTCCCCTGGGTTGTTCACCAACCAGCCCAAGCCGGCTTCTAAGGGAGTGGTGCTCTCGTCCATGTCCTGCCCGTAAAGATGGAAGGCAGCCTCCAGGCGCAGGGTATCGCGGCAGCCCAGCCCACAGGGTTGTACGCCGGCCTGAATCAGTTGCTCCCAAAGGCGGATGCCGTCTTCGGGGCTGAGCATGACTTCAAAGCCATCTTCTCCGGTGTAGCCAGTGCGGGCCACGAAGATAGACTCTCCCAAGGCTCCCGCCGCTCCGGCAAACTGACCGTGCTGAAACCGGCGCAAAGCCTTCAGGGATCCCTCTAAAAAGGGCTGGAGAACCTCCTCGGCTGCCGGCCCCTGCACCGCCAACAGAACCTGAGCATCGGAGTGATCCTGCAGGTTAACTCCGGGGATCCCTTGGAAGTGGTGGTTGAGCCAATCCCAATCCTTCTGCCGGGTAGCTGCATTGACGATCACGCTCCAGTGCTCCAGCTCACCCTCCGGTGGATGCCGGTAGAAGATGACATCATCCAAAATGCCCCCCAGTGGATTGAGCAGGACGGTGTAGCGACCGGATCCCACAGGAACGGCGCTCAGATCGCTGGGAACCAGACGGCTGAGGTGGGATCCCAGCTCCGGCCCCCAGAGGGTGAACTTGCCCATGTGGGAAATGTCGAATGTCCCCACCCTCTCCCGCACTGCCCGATGTTCTGCTATCACTCCCAGATACTGCAGCGGCATTTCCCAGCCGGCAAAAGAGACAAATCGCGCCCCCAAAGCTTGATGAAGGGAGAACAAGGGGGTGCGTTGCAGAGGCGTTTGGCTCATCAAGGGATCCTCAGCGGTCTAAAGACTAAAAGGTCAAAGACTAAAATAAGTGCAGCATCGCCCATTTCTCGGAGCTTGTGCCATGCGCCTTCTCCACACCATGATCCGCGTCGGCAACCTGGAGCGCTCCCTGCGGTTTTACCGAAAAAACGCCGTAAAGCCCTGCCCTTGAGGGTAGGGATGTAAGGCGCAGACCGTTTTATCCCTTCAGGAACGCTGTTCGCGGTAGCGGTGCGTAGCACTTTAAAATAGCAATATGTTGGTCAGAGAAGCCAAGCTGCTCAACGGCACAGCAGAGCAGTACCAAGCTCTGGATGAAGCCATTCGCACTGCGCAGTTTGTGCAAAACAAGTGTCTACGGTACTGGATGGATAACCGGGGCGCGACCAAAGCGGTTCTGTATTCCCTCTGCAAGGACTTGGCCAAAGAGTTCCCCTTCGCCCGCCAGCTCAACTCTGCCGCCCGTCAAGCTAGTGCCGAAAGAGCTTGGTCTGCCCTCTCCAACTTCTACCGCCGTTGCAAGAACAAAGAGCCAAGGAAAGGCTATCCGCAGTTCAAGAAGAACTGTCGGTCGGTCGAGTACAAGCTGTCCGGCTGGAAGCTGTCTCCTGAGGGCATGTCCATCACGTTCACCGACGGCTTCAACGCAGGAACATTTGCCTTGTACTGCAATGGTGAGGCAAGACACCATATCCTAAACTCCAAAATCAATCGGGTGCGGGTGATACGCAGGGCAGATGGGTACTATGCCCAGTTCTGCTTGGATGTGGAGCGCAAGGAGCAGGGAGAATACACAGGCAATGTTATTGGCATTGACTTGGGCTGGAAGGCTTTCTACACCGACCAGAACGGCAACTCTGTAGAGTGTCCAAAGTTTCTCAGACGCAGCGAAAGGAGGTTAAAGCAGCACCAGCGCAGATTAAGTCAGTATCGGGAGGAATACACAACTTCACTTGCCTTGTGATACAATAATAACACTGCGGACACCAGAAACGGTTGTTTAAGGCACTGGTAACGGTCGATTGGGGGTGTCGTAAACCATCCCAGAGGTCCGTGGTTAGTTTACTAACTGCAGGGCTACTAAAAGCCTACTCTGTACCGCGAAGCAGTCAGGGTCGGGTAGTTTACTTGGCGGATCCCCCTACAGTCAACTGGCCCAGCACGTTGATATCAAAGGTGAAATTAATTGTCACCGAGTTGCCCTCGTAAGCCTCAGGCAGCGGCAGGAAGGGAGCTGCCCTCTGGATAGCCGTCAGCGCTGCATCGTCTGTTTGTTGGCTGCCAGACGTGCGCCCCAGGCGAATGCTCTGCAGATCGCCAGCTCGACCCACTGTAAAGATCACCACTGTGCGGCGCGAGGTACCGGTCTGCCCAGGGATCCAATTTTGCTCCACTTTCCGCTGCAAAGCGGCCAGCCAGGGGCCCCAATCCACATCGGCCCGCGCTGCCACACGGGGGGGATTGGGAGCGGATTGGGTGGGGTTGGCCAATCCACTGGCTCCACTGCCCTGGATCCCGGCTCCATTGCTGGGAGCAGAAGCACTGACCGGAGGCCCCAACTGGGAAGAGTCAGAGGGCCGCTGGGCGGGAAGAACCTCTGTCACCGGTTGCGGAGCGGGCGGAACGGGAGCCAATTGGCTGGGATCCGAAACCCGCTCGCTTGGCTGTATGGGCAAGGGCTCCGCAGTTGGCGGGGGAGTGGGCCTTGGGGAGGGAGCAGCCGCCACAGGCGGTGGAGTTTGGGTCGGAGTAGGTCTGGGGACAGGCGTGGAAGGTGGCGGGGCCGCAGTCGGGGTCGCGGTGGGCTGAGGGGGGGGGGGTGGGGGGGGGCTTGGGTGGAGGGGTTGGAGTTGGGGTTGCCAGGGCAACTGCAGCCGGGGCAGGTGGTGGTGGAACAGGGGCAGGCGGTGGCGGTGGTTGGGGTCTTGGCGGCGGCGGCGGAGGGGCCTCCTGGGGAGGGGCGGCCTGAGATTGAGGTGGACTGCCTTGAGACGGAGGGGCTTCTACCCGCTCACCCCCATCGCGGGAATCAACTTCTGAAACCAGATCTGCTTCCTCTGGGGGCTGCAGATCTTCTGGATCCAGAAGGATAAACTCAATGGCTTCTTGTTCTGGCTCGCGAGTGAGCCAAAGCCGCCCCAAGTGGAGCAATCCCAGCAGCACCAGCACATGCAGCAGCAGCGATAGCGCCACCATCCAAAAAAAGTTGCGAGATTCATCCTCGCGGCGGCGCTGCTCAATCCAGATGCTGGTCATAGCCAAGATTGCCCTTTCCTTTCTTCAACGCTCTCAACACACCGAGTTGTCTGTTGCAGACTGGGCCACGGGGGTAACACCCCAGCTAGTGTTATAGCATCCGAGCAGTTGGCACTCCTGCGCAAAGGCGTATAGTCTATCTCGGGCTCGGGAAGGGATCCCACCTTGCAGCAGCTCTAAGATCGCCTACCTTGAAAAGAGCGGGGATCCCATTAGCCGGGGAAAAGCCCCACAGCTCGGGGTGCTGGCTCTGATGTTGGCTGGTGGGGCACTTTTGGTGGCTTTTTAGGAGCGACGTTATGGAACCCATCCGCTTTCATCTGGCCTTTCCAGTTGCCGATATTGCCTTGGCCAAGGCCTACTACGGCGATGGCTTGGGCTGTGAGATCGGTCGAGAAACCTCTGCTGCCGTTATTTTTAACCTGTACGGCCATCAACTGGTGGCCCACCTCACCCACGAAGAGCTGACGCCCCAGCGGGGCATCTACCCTCGTCATTTTGGCTTGATCTTCCCTACCCAAGGGGATTGGCAGGCGCTGGCCGACCGTGCCTTGGCGCGGGCCTTGCCCTTTTATCAAGAGCCGCGCTGGCGCTTTGTTGGCACCCCCTTGGAGCATGGCACCTTCTTTTTGCAGGATCCCTTCCATAACCTGCTGGAGTTTAAGTACTACCGCAACGCTTCCGCCATTTTCGGGGAGCGGGAATTGGCCTTGGTCGGGGACAGTGCTTCCCACCGCTCGCGCGAACGATCCCCGGCCCGCTCAAGTGGCATGTAGTGCAAACAGGAGGAACCTTTGGCCACTCAACCCCTGCGTTCTGGCCCTGCGCGCGGCCCTATCTGGCAGATGGATTTCAACGCCGTCCCCCTGCGGGATGAGCAGAACCGAAGGGTTTGGGAGCTGTTGGTATGCGATCCCACCGGCCGGTTTCGCCAAGCGCAGTATTGCAGTAACCAAGAGGTGAATAGCACCTGGGTGGCACGACAGTTGCGGAGCTACCTCGAAGCGGCTCCCCAGCCTCCCTCGGCCATTCGTGTGTTTCGAGCCCGCATGAGTTCCATCCTGCAACGGGCCTGCGATGCGGTTGGGATCCCGATGCTGCCCAGTCGTCGCGTTTACACCCTCAAAGCTTGGATGCGAGAACGGGCAGAGCAGGTTTACCCTCAAGAGACTCAGTTTACCTACAGCCCCGAACCTCCTGTGGATCCGGATCCGCCGGATCCCATCCGTCTGCCGGACAAGTTGCAGGGAGAACGCTGGGCCTTCGTGACCTTGCGAGCTGAGGATCTGCGGGAAGCCGACGCCTGGCCGATAGAATTTGGCGAGCTTTTTCCGGTTGCCTGGGACACTTTGACGCCCGACACATTGGCACCAGTGGTGCGGAGCACCCTCATTCCCGGCTTGGTGATTACCTCGCAGCGGGCTTTGCCGATGGCAGCCTGGATGAGCGGTATGGAACCCGCCTACTTGAGTGTGGCAGACGGACGGCTACTGCTCGAGGCGGGCCTCAACGATTGTTATCTGTTTGCACAATTGAGAGATGAAACACTGCGAACAGAGGCAGAAGTCTTTGCCCAGCGCCAGCAGCAGGCCCAGGGGCTCCACTTTCTTGCCATTCAAACCGATCTTAGGGCCCAGTCTTTCGCCGGCTTCTGGCTGATGCAACATCCGCTGTAAGTAGCAGCCGTTACAGCCTGTTTGTAAATTACAGTCATTTCAAACTAGATTGAGACACTCCCCAAACGCTCCGCGCCGCTGCCGCGACCACCCCCAGCTCCTCTCCCAGAGGGAGAGGGGAGTTAGAGACCAATGCGACAGAAATGTTTCATTACCTGTTTAAAAAATGACTACACTACTTGAAATGACTGCGTTTTCGATTCAAACTAGGGCCCTGCATCTGCACCCAAAACCTTGAATGCGCAGGGCCAGAAGGCTTTTCAAGGACTCCGTCCCGCTGGCGCGATCAGTGGCCTAGGCGTCTCACCCTAACTTGAAACCACCATATCGCCAAAGTCGCCAAAGAGAGAAGGGATCCTCACTAGGAAAACACAGCCTCCAGCGCCTGCAAGGTCTTTTTCACCTTGGCCTGGGCTGCCTCCACCTCGGGTTGGTCATAGGCTTTGGCGGCAAAGTCTAGTTGTTCTAAGCTGCGGCCCATCTCCTTAGCCAGGCGCAGCACTTCCCGCTTTTGTTTATCTGGCAGGGTAGCCGCCAGGCCGGTCAAGGTCTTACGAGTGAGTCCCATCGGCCCGTGGATGTAGGAGCGGATCTCCAACCAGTCCTCCGCCTCCACCAGGCTTTGCAGCCGCTCTACCTGTTGCTCCAGTTGTTGCAGCTCTCGGGGCAGGCCAGCAGCCGCTTGCACAGAAAGGGATCCCAGCCACAGCCCCAATGTCAGGATGGCAACCAGCAACACACTCCGCCAGCGACAGATCATCACATACCTCCCACATGCCTGCAACAGGCTTGACTTCTTGGCCATGATTGCCATCAGCTTTTTGGCAATCATTTGGTAATCAAATGAATAGTTTACCCGCTGGCTGCACCTCAGCCCTTTGGCTGCCTCTCGAAGAGCACAGCAAATCGGTTAGGCTAGGGATGTAAAAGAATGTAAATGGCACTCTCATGCAACGCATCATCCTCATGACCGGCAAGGGTGGAGTCGGCAAAACCTCGATGGCGGCGGCGACCGGCTGGCGTTGTGCCGAGATTGGCCTGAAAACTTTGGTGCTGAGCACAGATCCGGCCCACTCTTTGGCCGATAGCTTCGATCAGCCCTTGGGCCATGAGCCGGTCGAGGTCAAACCTAACCTTTGGGGGGCGGAGCTGGACGCCCTCAACGAACTGGAGCTGAATTGGGGATCCGTCAAAACCTACATTACCCAGGTGTTGCAGGCGCGAGGGCTAGATGGGGTGCAGGCACAGGAGCTGGCGATTTTGCCAGGGATGGATGAGATCTTTGCACTAGTGCGGGTGAATCGCCATTACGACGAAGGCAAGTTCGATGTGTTGATCATCGACTCGGCCCCTACAGGCACGGCCCTGCGCCTCTTGAGCCTGCCGGATGTTTCTGGCTGGTACATGCGCAGGTTCTACAAACCCCTGCAGGGGCTGGCGCAAATGCTGCGTCCTATTGCCGAGCCGATTGTGAAGGGGCTGACCGGGATCCCGCTGCCGAATGACCAAGTGCTGGATGCTCCTTATGAGTTCTATCAGAAGATTGAGCGGCTGGAGCGCATCCTCACCAACAACCGCATCACCTCAGTGCGGCTGGTCACTAACCCCGAAAAGATGGTGATCAAAGAATCGCTGCGGGCCCACGCCTACCTCAGCCTTTACGGGGTGGCCACCGATTTGGTGATTGCCAACCGCATCTTGCCCGATGGAGTGGTGGATCCCTACTTTGCCGCCTGGAAGGCAGCCCAACAGAAATATCGCCAGGAAATCCACGAAAACTTTGCCCCCCTGCCGGTCTTCGAGATCCCGCTGTACTCCGAGGAGTTGGTGGGATGGGACGCCCTAGCCTGCCTGAAAAAAGACCTCTGGGGGGATCGCAACCCGGCGGACGTGCTCTATGCCGAGCAAACCCTGAATGTGGTAACCGACAACGGCCAGTACCGGCTGGATCTTTACTTGCCCGGGATCCCGAAAGAGCAGGTGGAATTGACCAAAACCGGGGATGAGCTGAACATCCGCATCGGCAACCACCGCCGCAACTTGGTTCTGCCCCAGACTTTAGCGGCCATGACCCCGGCCCGCGCCAAGATGGAAGAAGACTACCTGCGCATTCATTTTGCTGCTTGAGGCTGTAGCTGCTCTTGGTGGCGTCAGCTAGAAATCGCAGGAGCCCCGCACTGTACCCGTAGGGTCAGTGTCGGGAGGAATGCGGAAGTTATGATAGAACCATGACCCAAGTCCTGACCGTCTCCTGCAAGCTCAAGGTGTCCCAGTCGCAAGCCGCAAAGTTGGATGCGACAATGGATGCCTTTGTGCAGGCGTTGAACTGGGTCAACCAAAACACACCAGAAAAAGTAGTCAACGCGGTCAAACTCCAATCCCTTTGCTACTACGAGACTCGAGCCCGGTTTGGCTTGTCCAGTAACTTGGCAAGGACTACGTCCCGCTTACGCGACCAACAGGTGTGCAGACGGGTAGCGGGTTCCCGCAAAGTGGCTAAGCAGAAAAAGCGTCCCGTCAAGGAGTTTAAGAGCGGCTTTGTTACCTACGACGCTCGCATCTTTTCGTTCCGTCAAAAAGACTGGACGGTGTCGCTGACCACGGTGGAAGGGAGAGAACGCTTTGAACTGGCCATTGGCAACTACCAGCGTGGGATGCTGGCTGGTTCCAACCCCAAATCCGCCACTCTGGTCAAGCGTAAAGACGGCTCCTACTCCATTCAAATCTGTGTGGAAGCGGAGCCATCCCCACCGCAACGCACGGGCAGAGTGCTGGGGGTGGACTTGGGGAGGACGGATATTGCCCATACGTCAGAGGGGGACAACTGGAATGGACAGCAGTTGAACAAAGTCCGAGACCACTACTCCAAGCTGAGGGCGGCACTCCAACGTAAAGCCAGTAAGGGCACACGCAGTTCGCGGCGCAGATGCCGTCAACTGCTGCAACGGCTGTCTGGCAAGGAGAGGCGCTTTCAAGTGTGGGTCAATCATCGCATCTCCAAAGCCATTGTCTCTAGGGCAAAAGCTACCAACAGCGCTATCGCCCTGGAAGACCTGACAGGGATCCGGGAAAGAGTCAATCAACAACCCCGCAGCAAAGCCGAACGGCGCAGGGCCAACAGTTGGGCGTTTTATCAACTCCGTCAATTTTTGGAGTACAAGGCGAGGGTTGCAGGGGTTTCTCTGATTCTTGTGCCGCCCGCCTACACGTCGCAGGCCTGCCACAAGTGTTTACACATCCATCCCGATCCTGCGCAATCCTACCGCAGTGGAAAGAAGTTTAAGTGTGGACACTGTGGATGGGAAGGGGATGCGGATTTGAATGGTGCGAATGTGATTGCGCTTTTGGGGGCTGCCGTAAACCAGCCTAGAGGTTCGGGCCTGTTTTGTTCTCTGGTAGAGCAGAGCAGGCTCAGGGCTACTGAAAGCCCGCTCCGTACCGCTTTAGCGGTCGGAGTCGGGTAGTTTACAAGAGGATGAGATCATGCTGTTGCTTCGTATCTTCCTGGTGGCTCTGCTCATCGCTTTGACAGGTTGGTTTTCCCCTCCCGCCAGCGCCCTGCTCAACGACGACCGTTACGATGGCAACATCTTTGCCCTCTACGGGGCCAATGGCGGCATGATCCCCCCCCGCGTTTCCTTGAAGCAGGCGAAAGAGCAAGGGATCCCGGCCCTCCTCGTGTATTACATCGATGACAGTAGCGATTGCAAAAAATACGCCGCCACCATTGCCAACCTGCAGGTTCGCTACGGGCTGGGGGTCTATTTCATCCCCTATTCCGTCGATTCCCTCCTGCCCGGCGACGAGCGCGGCCAATACTACACCGGACAAGTGCCTCAAACCCTCCTCTTCGACCCAGAGGGAAATGTCGTCTATCAATCCGTCGGCAACCGCCCCATCACCGAGGTGGAAAACGCTATTCGCGCCCTCTTCAAGTTGGATCCCGTTCCCCCAGGGCTGATCAAAGCCAAACCCTTCAACGAGATCCAAACCGGATTTGCCGGATCCCGTTCTCCCCAAGCCTACCCCCCCACAAAAGCCCAGCCGTGACGGCCAATCCCGATCCCTTTGATCCTCTCGAGGCTCTGCAGGAAAAACTCCAGAGTCTCCAGGCTCGTCTTGCCGACCTCAGAGAATTGGAGCGCATAGCCCAGCTTTCCCCTGAACAATGGGCCGAAATCCAAGCTGAAGCCAGTCAACTGGAGCAACGCCTGCAGGCTTATGTGCTAGAGGTGTTTAATCCTGTCCCCGCTACCTTTTGGCAGGTGGTACGCTTCGGCGGCCTTGGCCTGCTGCTGGGCATTGCCCTGCAGCGCTGGGTGCTGAGCTAGCCAGCACACCCCTTAAGATAAAAAAGCTCTTGGATCCCGGAGCCCTTGCCCATGCGCATGCGACGCCCTAGACCATTTAGTCTTGACCGCAAGACTTCGCGCTTTCTGCCTCTGCTGGGCCTGCTTTTGGCGCTGCTGACCCTCCTGCCCCGTTGTCTGCTGGTTGTCCAACCCGGCTACGAAGCCGTCATCTTCAACCGCCTCACGGGAGTGGAAATGACTCCCCGCCGCGAGGGGATCCATCTGCTGATTCCGGTGCTGCAGTTCCCCACCCTTTACGATGTGCGCACCCAAACCTACAACATGACCAGCCGAAGTGAAGAGCGCAGCGTCAAAGCCGACGATACCCTCACTGCTCTCACTGCCGATGGGCAACGGGTGGATCTGGATGTTTCGGTGCGCTATCGCCTGGATCCGGATCGGGTTCCCGAAATCCATCGCAATGTAGGCCCCGATTACCTGAACAAAATTATTCGCCCCGCCTCCCAAGCCGTGGTGCGCAATGTTATCGCCCGCTATTCGGCCATTGGCGTTTATTCTGAGCAACGAGCTGAAATCCAAGAACAAATTGCCGCTGAGCTCTCTCGCCTAATGCAGCCAGAAGGGCTGGTGCTGCAGAGCTTGCTCTTGCGCAATGTGGAATTTTCCAAAGAGTTTCAGTCGGCCATCGAAGCCAAACAAATTGCCGAGCAAGAGAAGCAAAGAGAAGTGTTTCGCGTAGAGCAGGCTCAACTCATCAAACAACGAATGATTGTCAAAGCCAGCGGTGAGGCCCAAGCCATCGCCCTCAAAGAGGAAGCGCTGCGCAGCAACCCGAACGTCATCCAGCTCGAGTATGTCCGCAACTTGCCCGACGACATCCAAGCCATCGTCAGCGAGCAAAACACCATCCTCAATCTGGGGGACTTTCTCAACAAGTAATCGATTCGAGAGTCCCAAGTTAGGATTGGATCCATCCAGTTCAGGTGCATCCACTCCAAGCCCGTTCTCAACAGACCATCAGCCCCAGCCCCTCTCCCAGAGAAGTGTTGCTGCTGTGCCCCTTAATTTCTTGATGGGCCGTAATTCTCGGCCTTTGCATTCATTTTGCATTCATAGAGAACCCAGCACTCTCCGGTACTCCGGGGGCCAAATACCGGGCCCGACACTCAACTGGCAAGCTGACGTAGGAGCCTGGGGAGTTGACTGGGGCATCCACTCTCCGGAGCATCTGTATCAGACTAAACAGAAGGAGGCTGCCAGGATATCTAGGCTTTGTACAATTGCTCACAAAGCCCTGGGTTGATGGGAGAAAACCCTTCCCTTTCCCGGAGCAGCTCAGTGTAAAGCCTGATGCTCTTTTTTCTCTGATGGGATTACCGTAGAGGTGTTGCTACTGGGATCCTGCAGTGACCAGCTTTTCCTGTGCCCAACTCGCCAAACTCGAGATGCCCAAGATGCCCGTGACAGTTGGGATCCCTGTCACACCTTCTGCGGATGAGGCGGATGAGACAGAGATCGGTCATCTTTTGATCGTCGATGATCAGCCCAACAGCCGCCTGCTGCTGGGGGATCTGCTGCAGAGCATTGGCTATCGGGTCAGCGAGGCCGAAAGCGGCAATCAAGCCCTGCAAATGTTGAAAACCTTCCAGCCGGATCTGATCTTGCTGGATGTCATGATGCCGGGGTTAGATGGGTTCGAGGTCTGTCGACGCATCAAAGCGAATGATGAGACACGCTTGATCCCGGTGGTATTGGTTACAGCGGCCAGCGATCACAAAAATCGCGTGCGCGGTATTGAAGCTGGGGCAGATGATTTCTTGAGCAAGCCCTTTGACGAGTCGGAATTGTTGGCGCGGGTGCGTTCCCTCGTTCGCCAAAAGCACCTCAATGAAGACTTGGATCATGCTGCTCAGGTTCTGCTCGCCATTGCCCGCAGTGTGGAAAGCCGGGATCCCACCACCGGGGATCACTGTGAGCGCCTGGCACAAATGGCCAAGAGCTTCGGCGAGTTTTTGCATCTGCCCCGTCCCCTGATCAAGGTGCTGATGTGGGGAGGTTACCTGCACGACATCGGCAAAGTGGGCATACCCGATGCCATTTTGGGTAAAACAGGCAAGCATACGCCGGAAGAGTGGGAGGTGATGAAATCCCATGTCTTGATCGGGGAGCAAATCTGCCGCCCACTACGCACCATGAAAGAGGTGTTGCCCCTCATCCGTCACCACCACGAGCGTTGGGATGGCAGCGGTTATCCCGACGGCCTCAAGGGGGAAGAGATCCCTCTGGTGGCCCGTATCTTCCAGATCATCGACATCTACGACGCCCTCACCTCAGAGCGACCTTACAAGCGAGCGTTCACCGTTCAAGAGGCCATAAGCATCTTGCGGGAAGAAACAGACAGGGGTTGGCGGGATCCCCAGTTGGTGGAGTATTTCTTTGAGTTTCTGCGATCGCGGGCGCTGGATTTGGAGTAGGCTAGATAGGGCTTGCTTGTAGTGTACCAGCAGGATAGAGTCTCTTGCCGGGTGCCGATCCGCTGCGTCGTTGTGTAGGGTGTCGCCAGTTGTTTCCTCGCTCACAACTGTGGCGGCTGGTCAGACAATTTGATTCCCACCAAGTGCTTTTGGGCGGGGGTATGGGGCGCTCTGCCTATGTCTGTCGGCGGCTGGAATGTCTGCAAGCAGCCCGGCGCAAGCAACAGATAAACCGAGCCCTCAAGGCACCTGTGCCTGACTCGTTGTTCCAACGGCTGCTGGATTCTCTTGAGCAAGATTCCCAGGGACATCTCCTCCAAAAGCCTGAGCCTTAGAGGTATTCCCAATGTAGGTAAGATATTCAAAGCGCCTCTTCAGGTTCGCTAAGTTGCGAACCACACGGCAGCCCCTCTCAACTGTCAGAATGGGAGTTGGCTGGAAAACTGAGGCCAAGTGGGATGAACTGCAGAGAGGTTATTCTGGAGGCGCTGTTGACATTTGCTCGTTCTTCCTCGGTTGCTTTACTGGATGTCCCCTGTGGATGTTGCCAGAGCAGCTTCAGACCTGGGTTCCCTTCAGGCCGGATCCCCGGAGGATTGCCGAGCTGTTCTCGATGCGCCGGAGGAAGCCCCCGCAAGCCCGAAAGGTTCGGCTCAACCCAATAACTTGGTTCCCATTGAGTTTGGATAGTAAAACTGACGAGAAGTAAAGGAGCAGAGGCTAGCAGACGAATGACCGATAAAGTTCGAATTTATGATATTGCCCGTGAGATGGGGCGTGACAGTCGGGATGTGCTGGAGGTTTGTGAGCAACTGGGGATCCCTTTCAAAACCCACAGCAGCACCATTTCTCCGGAGCAAGCTGAGTTGGTGCGCAGCAAGCTGGGCGCCCCCCACATTGTGAAACCTCCTCGACCCCGGCCCAAACCCCCATCTGAAAGCCTGCCGCCGGAGCCTCCTGCTGAAGCTAAAGCCAGTGAGCGCCCTCAGCAGAAAGTTCCCGGCACCGCTAGCGCGATCGTCGGCATTCGTCGGCCCACGCCCGTTCAGCGGCAAGCCCCAGTTGGCGAGGCCAAGACGGCTGAAACTCCGCCGGCTGCCAAGCCCTCGCCATCTCGACCTGAGCGAGTCTCCCCCGAAAAGGGATCGGCTGGTGGTGCTCAGCTCATAGGCCCACCGCGGCGGCAGGTTACCCCTCTTGTCCGCTCGTCTGAGGCCACCCAAAAGCCGGAGACTGTTTCTCAACCGGCAACCCCTCCCACTCCCTCTGAGTCTGCCGCGGCCAAAGCCAGCGGCTCGGAGCCCAGTCCTGTGGCCAAGCGCCCAATCGTACTCTCGCCCCCTCAACGCGCTACCTCCGGGACAAAACCGCCGGCAGAGCGGCCTGAACCGCCGCAAAAAGCTCCCGAGCTCAGTCGCCCCAGCCCCTCAGAAGCACCATCCCCCAGCCACGCCCGCGTTCCTCAGCCTGCGGAAGAAAAAGCTCCTTCTCCTCCACCTGCGCAGCGCCCCCGTCCACAACTGGTGAGCGCACCCGTTCGCCCTGGCACGCGCTCCTCGGCAACCAAAGAAGACAGTGTCAGCAGCAGCAAAGTCGGTGAAGCTCCTCGTCCGCAGCGGCGGATGGAACTGGTGGGGCCCCCTACCCGTCCTGTGGCCAAGCCGGCTCCCCCTGAGCCAGATGCCGCCTCTCCCTTGCCAGAGAGGATCCCTGGGGAACGTCCCAGCCCAGTGTTGGCGGAGGCTCCCGTAAGACCTACCCCACCCAAGGTCAAGCGCAAAACGGAAGAAGAAGAGGACGACGAGCTACAAGCTCTCAGTCGGCGGGCTGCCCGCGTCCAAGCCAAACGCAAACGCAGTCGGAGACGGGGGGAAGGAGATGGAGATGGTTTGGATTTGGATCCCATGACCATCATTTCAGCGGTCAAGCAGGCTGAGCTAAACGCCCTCAAGCCCTTGGCTCGCCCCACCGCCAAGCCTCCTTCCTATCGCCCACCCGTGGCAACGGCTGCTCCCACCGCCCGCTCCCGCCCTGCTGCTCGTTCGCAGCAGCAACCCACCTCCGCTGAAGCTGATGCTGCCGATCGCGCCAGCGGGACAGAGCCCTTGCCCGAAGAGAAGGTGTTGCTCTTGGATGGCAGCCTCACCGTTCAGGAATTGGCCCACCGCCTGCGTGTGGCCGAAACCGAGATCATCAAAACCCTCTTTTTCAAAGGGGTGATGGTGACCATCAACCAAGTCCTGGATGAATCGCTGGCCGAGTCGGTGGCCAAAGAGTTGGGCTATGAGATTCGCCGACCCGAGGCAGAACCCAAGGCCAAAAAAACCGAAATGCTGGATGTGGAGGACATCGACCATCTGGTCTCGCGTCCGCCGGTGGTGACCATCATGGGCCATGTGGATCACGGCAAAACCACCCTCCTCGATGCCATCCGCGACACCAAAGTGGCGCAGGGAGAGGCTGGCGGGATCACCCAGCGTATCGGTGCCTACCATGTGGATGTGAACTTTGAAGGCCAGAAGCGGCGCATCGTTTTCCTGGATACTCCTGGCCACCAGGCTTTTACCGCCATGCGCGCCCGGGGAGCCCGCGTCACCGACATTGCGGTTTTGGTGGTGGCCGCCGACGATGGGGTACAACCGCAAACTCTGGAAGCGATCAGCCATGCGCGGGCGGCTCAGGTGCCGATCATCGTGGCCATCAACAAGATCGACAAGCCCGGCAGCCAGCCAGAGCGCATCAAGCAGCAGTTGGCGGAGCACGGCCTATTGCCAGAGGAGTGGGGTGGCGACACGCCCATGGTGGAGGTGAGCGCTCTCACCCGCCGTAACCTGGATGCTCTGCTGGAGATGATCCTATTGGTGGCCGATGTGGCGGAGCTGCAGGCCAACCCCAATCGTCCCGCTCGCGGCACGGTGATCGAGGCCCACCTGGACAAAGCTCGCGGGCCGGTGGCTACCCTCTTGGTGCAAAATGGCACTCTGCGGGTCGGAGACACCCTGGTGGCCGGGGCCGTTCTGGGTCGGGTCAAGGCGATGATGGACGATCGCGGCCAGCGGTTGCAAGAAGCCGGGCCGTCTTCGGCGGTACAACTGCTGGGCTTGGATGAAGTCCCGGCAGCCGGGGATGAGTTTCAGGTTTACACCGACGAAAAAGAGGCCCGTCGCATTGCCCAAGAGCGGGCGGAGGTGCTGCGGCAAACCCGTCTACAACAGGCGCTGCTGTCTCGTCGCGTGAGCTTGGGTAGCGTTTCCGCCAAAGCCCAAGAAGGCCAGCTCAAGGAGTTGAACTTGATCATCAAGACGGATGTCCAGGGATCCGCCGAGGCCATTCAGACAGCGCTGCGGGATTTGCCCCAAGAGGAAGTCCAGTTGCGGGTTCTGCTGGCGGCCCCTGGCGAGATCACGGAAACCGACGTGGATTTGGCTGCGGCCAGCGACGCCATCATCCTCGGCTTCAACACTACCCTGGCCCCCGGCGCCCGTCAGGCTGCCGATGACAAGGGTGTGGACGTGCGGGAGTACGACATCATCTACAACCTGCTGGACGATCTGCGGGCGGCCATGGAGGGCTTGCTGGAGCCGGAAGAAGTGGAGGAGCCGCTGGGTCAGGCGGAGGTGCGCATGGTGATCCCCATCGGGCGCGGTGCGGTTGCCGGCAGCTATGTGCTCTCGGGCAAGGTGCAGCGCAATGCTCTGGTGCGAGTTCGCCGCAGAGGGGAGGTAGTTTACGAGGGACGTCTAGACTCCCTGAAGCGCTTCAAGGACGATGTGCGGGAAGTGGCTGCGGGCTTCGAGTGTGGGATCGGCATCGACAAGTTCCAATCCTGGCAGGAAGGCGACATCATCGAGGTGTACCAGATGGTCACCAAGCGGCGGACGCTGGCCTCTGTCTAGCTTCATCAAGGCACTTCAGGTTGGCCTGCCGGTCAGGCCTGTGTTCTCGGGCAGAGGATCCCAAACAGGGCGGGAAAGTTTGAGCTGATCGTGCGAGCGGGAGGAGTCCTCAGAGGGAGGGAAGGGATGCAACAGAGCCAGAGACTGAGCCAGATGCTGTTTGTAACGCTGCGGGAGGATCCCGTTGAGGCCGAGCTGCCCAGCCACAAATTGCTGCTGCGGGGCTGCTTTATCCGGCGGCTCTCCCCAGGGATCTACACCTATCTGCCGCTCCTCTGGCGGGTGCTGCAAAAGATCTCGGAGATTGTCCGGGAGGAGATGAACGCCATCGGCGCTCAGGAGTGTCTTTTGCCCCAGCTGCAGCCGGCAGAGATCTGGCGGGAGTCGGGGCGATGGGATGTGTACACCCAAGCCGAGGGGATCATGTTTGCCCTTAAGGATCACCAGGGACGTGAGCAGGCCCTAGGCCCCACCCATGAGGAGGTGATCACCTTGCTGGCCCGGGATCTCATCCGCTCCTATCGCCAGTTGCCGCAGACGCTCTACCAGATCCAGACCAAGTTCCGGGATGAGATTCGACCCCGCTTTGGCCTAATGCGAGGGCGGGAATTCATCATGAAAGACGCCTACTCCTTCCATGCCAACGAGGAAAGCCTGCGCCAGACCTACCAGGATATGTACCGAGCCTATAGCCGCATCCTCAGGCGCTGTGGGCTGGAGTTTCGCGTGGTGGATGCTGATGCCGGGGCGATCGGGGGGCCATCGGCGGCCTCGCAGGAGTTTATGGTGCTGGCCTCTGCCGGAGAAGATGAGATTCTCTACACGCCCGATGGCTCCTATGCTGCCAATGTGGAGAAGGCCGTCTCCATCCCGCCGCCAGCGGCAGAGTCTCCCTACACCGCCTTCCAGGTTCTGGATACGCCGGGAACCGAAACCATCGAGAAGCTGGCCGCTTTCCTAAAAATCTCCTCTACCCTGATCGTTAAAAACGTCCTCTACCAAGCCCTCTACGACAACGGCCTGCGGGTGGCAGTGCTACTGAGCATCCGTGGGGATCAAGAAGTCAATGAGGTCAAACTGGCCAACCACCTCAGCCGCCTGGCAGAGCGCTACCAAGCCAGCAAATTGCTCAAGCTCGCCTTGGCCGATGCCGAGATCCAAAACAGTTGGCAGGGGGATCCCATCCCGGTGGGCTACATTGCCCCCGACTTGCCGGATAGCTGTCTGGGCCGGCAAAAAAACCTTGCCCCCCAGATCCTGCGCTTGGCCGACCAGACGGCAGCCCTGCTGCAGAACTTTGTGACCGGCAGCAACCAGGTGGGGCAGCACGTGGTGGGGGCCAACTGGGGCGAGCAATATCCCCTGCCGGAAGTGGTGGATGTGCGCAAGGCACAGGCGGGGGATCGGTGTTTGCTCAACCCCGACCAGATCCTGGAAACGGCCCGTGGCATCGAGATCGGCCATATCTTTCAGCTAGGCCTCAAGTTCTCGCTGCCAATGCGGGCCACCTTTACCGACGAACAGGGATCCGAGCAGCCCCTCTGGATGGGCTGTTATGGCATTGGGGTATCCCGCTTGGCCCAGGCGGCGGTGGAACAGTCCCACGATGCCAACGGGATCATCTGGCCCGTGGCCATTGCCCCCTATCACGTAGTGGTGGTGGTGCCCAACATCTCCGACCCCGAGCAGATGAGCGTGGCAGAGAAACTGGTGCAGGATCTCGCTACTGCCGGCATCGAGACCCTCTGGGATGACCGGGACGAGCGGGCCGGGGTGAAATTCAAAGATGCGGATCTGATCGGGATCCCTTACCGCATCACCACAGGGCGCAGCCTCAAACAGGGCAAGGTGGAACTCACCGAGCGGGCCAGCGGCCAAGCCACGGAAATTCCCATTGAAGAAGTGGTGACTACCCTGAAAGAGCGGATTGAAGCAGCCCTAGCTGTGCCGGACTGAGCGTGGCTTCTCCTGAACCCGATGCTGAACATCTCCATTCTTAAAGAAGACGAATCCTATACTTTTCGCTCTTATTTTGAGATGCCCTACGAGCCAGATGAAATCTTGGCTCAGTTCGGCTATCAACTGGAAATTGGGGAGTGGACATGGCCTGTTGCCCCTGCGCCGCCGCAAACCCCAGTTTTGAAAGATCGGATCCGACAATTGTTACCTTTGGTTAGCCTCACCAGCGAAACAGCGCGGCGGGAATTGCTGGTGGCTCCTGTGCTGACCGAAGTGGCTCTCCATTGTCGAGTTCCTTTGCGGCTGGAGTATCCCCTGATGGTCAACAATTGGTTGAAAGGCAGCCTCGATTATCTGTTGCGAGGGAAGAACATCCTGCTGGTGGTTGAAGCCAAAAAGGACGATCTAACGCGAGCCTTTGTGCAAATGGCTGTAGAAATGATTGCCCTGGCGCAGGTGGAGCAGCAGGCTCAGATCTACGGTGCAGTGACGATTGGGTCTATCTGGCAGTTCGGACAAATTCTTGCCGATCAGCAGGTGATCAAACAAGACTTAACGCTGTATCGGGTACCTGAGGAGCTAGAAACCATTGCCGGCATTCTCACTGCCATGGTCAGCAACCCCAGCCCATCGTGAATTTAGTGACCATAAGTCATGAATCAAAAAACAGTCTGGTTTGCCCTGAAGTTGATGCTGGCTGCCGCCGGAATCAGCATAGCCATCAAATATGGTGGCCCTTACTTGGCCTTGCCGGAGCAAATACCGGTGGTGATCGGGATGATCGTTTTGCCCACCCTGATCGTGGCCGGGCTCCTGTGGCGCTGGCAAATGCCGTCTCCTCTATCCAAAACTCCCCTGCCAGCCGACAAGGGATCCCTGGCAATGGAAAACGATAAGGCCCTCACCCCCAGCCCCTCTCCCGGAGAAGAGAGGGAAGTTTGAACTGCTGGACATGCCAGGATTTCCAGATCCCCTGATGGGTGGGGGGAAGGCTATCGGGATGGATTGGGATCCCTTGAACCCCTACTGCTGGGTAAGGCGCAGGGTTACCGTTGGGCTGGTTTGGTTGCCGGAAGTGGCCGTGAGATTCACCTGATACACCGTGCCAGAGGCCGGAATGGGAGGTCGAACGGTGATTGTGAAACGGCCCTGGGCATCTGCCTGCACAGTTTGGTTGGTCACGGTCTGTTGGGCGCTGATGATGCCGCCCAGAGAAGTAGAAGCCGTTACATTCACCCGCACCGAAGCATTGGGAGCTGTAGTGCCCTGCAGCGTAAACGAAGAGCCGGAAACCCGATCCCCATCCCGCAGGTTGGTGATCTGAGGCAAGAGTGGGCCGGGGGCGCTGACTGTAGCGGAAACCTCTTGGGTGGTCAGCCGCTGGATGCCCCCGGTGGCCCCTTCGATCAGGCGGGCCGGTTGTTCGGCGGTCATGAAGCGCACTTGGCCACCATTTTCCAGGCGGGCGACGACGATCCCTTCCCGGGTGGTATCTTTCGCCTCGATTAGGGCGTTCACTACATAGGTGCCGCTGGAAACTTCCTGAGCCGGCAAGGTTTGCACTTGCCGTCCATCCTGGATGAGGTAAACCGTTACCCGGCTGGAAGGGGTACCTTTGACGGTGACCAACAGGATTTCTCCCGCTGCCAAAGGGCGACTGCCGGCATTGTGATCCACTAAGTCGATGGAAGCGCGGACAGGGCTGCCCACAGTGAAGCTCCAAGTCACGCGGCGGGTCACCCCCTGGGTATTGGTGAACTCCAGCAGAACTTCCCGGCGCCCCGGCGGCAGGGGTTGGGCAGGGCGATAGGTGAAGAAATCGCGGGTAATCACCGACTGGGAAGTGACGTCTTGGCCATCCAGGAAAACCCTCACCGTTTCCGGACGCACGCTGACGCCATCTTGGCTGCGAAAAGAAGCCGAGATTGGCGAGGTGGGCTCAACATTGGTGGCCGCTTGAGCTGGGCTGGGATCCGTAATTTGCTGAGCCCTTGCAGGCAAGCTCGACAACCCCACAACCGCAGCGCCAATCACCAAGGCCCTGGGAAACCAGGAATACAAGTTATCGCTCATGAGACCATCCGCAAGAAAAAATATAGAGTACAGGCGGACCGCACAGGCAAACAGAGTCCAGGAGAATATCGGCCTCGATATCCTGTTCGCATCCTGTCACAGGGGATGGCCCCTGTCGATACGCCTAAACCTCTGATCGGCTCCCCAATAGAGTCAATTCCAACGTCAAAACCGGGCAAAGTCAACTGCCATCTACCGTGTGGGATCCCATGTCCATCCTGGCAAAGGCCAGAAGATGACTGTAGGTGAGGATGTAAGGGATCCCTTTGATCAACTAACTTGTGTCGTGACCGCCGATCGCCGATCGATTTATGTCAGTTTATTGATATCAATTCACAAAAATAGCCCCTGTCTCTTGCAGATCGAGGCAGTGGTCGCCGGAGACATCGTTGACCAGGCGCACTTCTACAGTGATCACGTTGAAAGAATCCACGCTCACCTGGTAGCCCACAGGAGCCAACATCGGCGTGTTGATGGCCATGCAGTTGGGGATCAGCAGGTTGCTCAGGCGCAACGTTTCGCCGGCAGGCAGTTCCGAGACCTTCTGACGGGGATCGGTAAAGCCGTATTCCAAAGGCAGACCGGTGCGATTGCGGATCACCAGCTCTGCCGGCAGGTCGGGGTTGAAGCGGGCCACTGGGCGATCAAAAACCAATTGATCGACACCCACCGGTAAGCGCGGCAACGGCACTGTCTGAAAGGTAGGCTGAGCGGCAACCCAGAGGGATCCCTGCAACAACCCTCCGCCAACCCAGCCGCCCAGCAGAGTCGCCAACGTCAAAACCATTCTTTTGCTCCGTTCTGCATAGCTCATGGCTTTCGCCTCAGGATGTGCTTCCAGACTGGTGGGAGTTGGATCCCTTGCCTGCTTGTATTGTTCCCAAAAACGGCTGGCCGGGCCAGATGGCTGCTGTTTTTTCTAGGGTATGCCCCAACCAGCTAAGATCCCGTGGGGGGGAAGTTAAGTTAGAGTTGGCAATGCAAAGGGAGGCATGGCCATGCCAGCAGAACCGAAAAAGTTCGGAGAAAAACTTCTCGTGGAAGGGCAGTGCCGACGCGGGCCGGGCGCTGACGATTTTGGCTGCCGTGGGAGCCGCGGTGATTTTACTGGCGGGGTTCCTACAGTAGGCAAACAGTAGGCAAAGCTGTTTGTGTCTGCAGCCGGCACAAGCACCTCAGCACGGCGGCGGAAGCCAAAGTTTCTTCTTCAAGGCGATTTCAAGGCGATGGTGGCAGCCTGCTCGACTTCCAACTTGCCTTCAAGGATCATCCCCGCCATGGTTGAAGATGTCCTCAAGGCAAAGGTGTTGTCTGCGGGGCAGGAAGCCGCCCTCGACTGCGTTCTCCGCCATGGCTGCCCTACAGAAAGAAGCAGATCCGGATGCTTTGGAAGTCCTGCTGATTGGTTGATGCGAGGTTCGCTACGCCTGTCCGGGTCACGCCGCTGGGCAGCAGGCTCAACAGGGAAAAAAGCCCAGCAGAGAAGGGATCCCTGCTGGGTCTAGCCCCACGAAAAGGGAAACTCAGCCCAGC
Organism: Synechococcus sp. W60.1; assembly: GCF_047461575.1. NCBI lineage: Bacteria > Bacillati > Cyanobacteriota > Cyanophyceae > Synechococcales > Synechococcaceae > Synechococcus > Synechococcus sp. W60.1. The sequence continues at coordinate 250,582 of NZ_JANSHL010000003.1, forward strand.
AGCCGGCGGGCAGTGTTGAGCACGTTCTCCACCGTGAAGCCGAACTTCTCCATGCACACCGGGCCGGGGGCAGAGGCGCCAAAGCGGTCGATGCCAATGGCCACCCCCTCAAACCCCAGGTACTTGTGCCAGCCGAAGGTGCAGCCTGCCTCGACGGAGACGCGCTTGGTGACGTTGGGGGGCAGAACGGAATCGCGGTAGCTCTGGGGCTGGGCCTCAAACAGCTCCATACAGGGCATAGAGACCACCCGCACCGCCCGGCCTTCCTGCTTCAGTTGGGCTGCAGCTTTCACCGCCAGCTCCAGTTCAGAGCCGGTGGCGATCAAGATCAGCTCTGGATTGGGGGCATCCACCACCACATAGGCCCCTTTGGCTACGCCTTCAACAGAGGTGCCCTCCACCGGGTTGACGGCTTGCCGGGTAAACACCAGCACAGAAGGGGTGGTCTTGGCTTCTAGGGCCACCTGGTAGGATCCCACCGTTTCGCGGGCATCTGCCGGGCGCAGCACATAGAGATTGGGAATGGCCCGTAGGGAGGCCAAAGTTTCCACCGGCTGGTGAGTGGGGCCATCTTCCCCCAAGGCGACGGAGTCGTGGGTCATGACGTGCAGCACCCGCACCTGCGAGAGGGCGGACAGGCGGATGGCAGGCCGCATGTAGTCGGTGAAGATCAAAAAGGTGGCGTCGTAAGGGATGAGACCTCCATGAAGCGCCATGCCGTTGGCAATGGCTCCCATGCCGTGTTCCCGCACCCCAAAGCGGAAGTTACGCCCCTCGTAAGATCCAGCCTGAAACTCTGGGATCCCTTTTAAATAGGTCATGTTGGAGTGGGCGAGATCTGCGGATCCCCCCAGCAGTTCCGGCACCGCTTTGGCCAAGGCATTCAGACAAAACTTGGAGAGGTTGCGGGTGGATTCTCTGCCGGTTTCGGCAATGGGGGCCAGCGCTTCTTTCCAGCCCACCGGCAGCTCCCCGGCCATGATGCGCTTGAACTCGGCGGCCTCTTCGGGGTAAGCCTTCTCGTAGGCGGCGAAGCGCTCGTTCCACTCGGCCTCGGCCTTGGCCCCTTTTTCGATGGCCTGGCGGAAGTGGGCCAGCACCTCGTCGGGAATGTAAAACTCCGGCTCCAGAGGCCAACCCAGGTTTTGTTTGGTGAGCTTCACCTCTTCCGGCCCCAGGGGTGCCCCATGGACGCTCTCGCTGCCAGCCTTGTTGGGGGATCCGTAGCCGATGGTGGTCTCGACAATAATCAAGGACGGCTTGTTGGTGACTTCCTTGGCTTTCTGGATGGCCTCGGCGATCCCTTTCAAGTCGTGGTTGCCATCCTCTACTTTTTGCACATGCCAGCCGTAGGCTTCATAGCGTTTGCCCACATCTTCCGTAAAGGCGATTTCCGTTCTGCCGTCGATGGAGATGTGGTTGCTGTCGTAAAGCATGATCAGCTTGCCCAGTTGCAGGTGGCCGGCCAGAGAAGCTGCTTCAGAAGCCACCCCCTCCATGTTGCAGCCATCCCCCAAGATCACGTAGGTGTAGTGATCCACAATGGTGTGGCCGGGCTTGTTGAAGCGGGCGGCCAGATGGGCCTCGGCAATCGCCAGCCCAACCGCGTTACCCACCCCTTGCCCCAGCGGGCCGGTGGTGACCTCTACCCCCGGAGTTTCAAAGTTTTCCGGGTGGCCGGGGGTTTTGGAGCCCCACTGGCGGAACTGCTTAATGTCCTCCAGGCTTACATCGAAGCCGGTCAGGTGCAGCAGCGCGTACTGCAGCATGCAGCCATGCCCCGCCGAGAGCACAAAGCGATCCCGATCCACCCACTTGGGGTTGCGGGGGTTGAACTTCATGAACTGCTGCCACAACACATAGGCCATGGGTGCTGCTCCCATCGGCAGGCCAGGGTGGCCGGAGTTGGCCTTCTGAACAGCATCCACCGCCAAAAAGCGAATCGTGTTGATGGCAAGTTGTTCCAGAGAGGGAGGAGCAGCAACAACCATGTGGGATCCCTATCGCTCGACATTTGCTTTCCAGTATGCCGCGTTTTGGGTCGTGCTTCCGAGGCGGCAGGGATCAATTGGGCCGGGAAATTGGCTTTGTCCAAATTCCAACGGGGCCAAATGGCAGGCTAAGCTGAGTGATACCGTCGCTGCTGTTTTGTGCTGGAGCACTTCTTTGACCGTTGTTTCTTCTTCTCCTGGCGGCAAACCCTCCTGGCTGCGGGCCAAGGCCCCTCAACGGGTGGGATCCGTCAAACAACTGCTGCGGGACTTGGGCCTAAACACGGTTTGCGAAGAAGCTTCCTGTCCCAACTTGGGGGAGTGCTTCGCCAACGGCACCGCCACCTTTTTGATCATGGGCCCGGCCTGTACTCGCGCCTGCCCCTACTGCGATATCGACTTCACCAAACGCCCCCTGCCCCTGGATGCCACTGAACCCCTGCGGGTGGCAGAAGCAGTGGAACGCTTGGGATTGCGCCATGCGGTGATTACGTCGGTGAATCGGGACGACCTGCCCGATGGGGGAGCCAGCCAGTTTGTGGCCTGCATTGCGGAAATCCGCCGCCGCATGCCTCAGACCACCATCGAGGTCTTGATCCCAGACCTATGTGGTAACTGGCAGGCGCTGCAGCAGATCTTGGCCGCCCGACCGACGGTGCTCAACCACAATACCGAAACGGTGCCCCGCCTCTATCGCCGTGTACGCCCGCAAGGGAACTACGAGCGCTCCCTCAAACTGTTGGAGTTGGCACGGCAATGGGATCCCGGCCTGTACACCAAGTCGGGGGTGATGTTGGGTCTGGGAGAGACAGCCGAGGAGATCTTGCAGGTGATGCGGGATCTGCGCCGGGCAGGGTGTGACATTCTCACCTTGGGCCAGTATCTGGCTCCCAGCCCCAAGCACTTGCCGGTGGAGCGCTATGTCACCCCAGAGGAGTTCGACCATTGGCGACGGGTGGGAGAGGAACTGGGCTTTTTGCAGGTGGTGTCTTCGCCCCTAACCCGCAGCTCCTACCATGCCGAGGCTGTGCAAGAGTTGATGCAGCGCTTTCCCAGGAGAAGCTCCTGAGCGCTGGGGCCTCGCCGGCTGCCCGACCTTGTGGGTTGCGCGAGAGAAGAACCCTACTCTGAGATTGGCTCAAGGCCGGGTTTCAGGGCGGCTACAACGTCAGGGATCCCACCTTGTGCTCTATGAGCTGCGCCAGATCTTGCAAGAAGGCCGCTGCATGGGCGCCGTAGATGACACGGTGATCGCAGGTGAGGTTCACCTGCATTTGGGAACGGATGGCAATGGCTTTTTCCGGCGTCGCCACCACCGTGGGGCGAGAAGCGCCGATGGCCAAAATGGATCCCTGGTTGGGGGGCAAAATGGCATCGAAGCGATCCACCCCGAACATGCCCAGGTTGGAGAGGGTAAAGGTGCCGCTATTGTACTCTTCCGGCTGCAGTTGCTTGCGCCGCGCCCGCTCCACCAGATCCTTCCAACGGCGGGAGATCTCGTACAGATCGAGCCGGTTGGCCTGCTTCAAGACAGGAGTGATCAGCCCGCCATCCTCCATGGCCACCGCCACCGCGATGTTGATATCGGCTTTGTAGTGGATCCCGCCTTCTGTGTAGCTGGCATTCAGAAGGGGGTGCTTCTCCAGGGTCATGGCCACGGCTTTGACCAAGAGGGCCGTCAGGGTGACTCCTTTGGGCTTCACCTGTTGGTAGAGGTGATCCAGGCTATCGGTGGTGATGGTGTAGCCCACGTGGAACACCGGCACGCCAAGGCTGGCGTTCATGTTGCGCACCACCGCCGCTTGTAGGGTGCTGAGGGGAACTGTCTCTCCCAAGGGGACAGCCGCAGGAGTTGGGGACGTAGGGGCTGGGGCAGAGGGGGCAGCCACTGCAGGAGCGGAAAGGGCCGCTGCCCGCTCCACGTCTTCGGCTATGATGCGACCGTTGGGGCCAGAGCCGCGCACGGTGCGCAGATCGATCCCCAGGCTCTCCGCCAGTTTTTTCGCCCGTGGAGAAGCCACGATCCGCTGGGATCCGGCGCCATCCGATCCATTTGGCAGTGTAGAGGTGGGGGTTGCCGCAGGGGCAGGACTTGTCGGCTGAGCTGCAGAGGCGCGGTCTGCGCTAGGTGGAGCCGCAGGGGTAACGCCAGCAGCGAGGGCTTTGGCTTTTTCCTGGGCCTGGGCCACTTCTGCCTCGCTTTCGGCAATCAGGGCGATGGGCGCGCCCACCGGGGCCGATGCTCCTGCCGGAATGAGGATGCTGGCCAGGATGCCGCTGTGGAAGGACTCCACGTCCATGTCCGCTTTGTCGGACTCCACCACCAGGATGTTTTCTCCCTTCTCCACCCGGTCGCCGGGGTTTTTCAGCCAGGCGACGATCTTGCCCGTTTCCATGGTGGAGCTGAGGGCCGGCATGGAGAGTTCGTGGATCATCGATGGGGATGGGAACACAGCAGAAGAGATTGTAACCCAGGAGACGGGATCCCCGCGCACGTCCCTGGGCCGGCTTTGGGCTCACCGGGCGCCAGCCGCTTCTGCTTCGGCCACCACCAGCAGGGTTTTCAGCAGGGAATCGGGGTTGAGGCTGATGGAATCGATCCCTGCTTGCACCAGGAAGCGGGCGAAGTCGGGGTAGTCGCTGGGAGCCTGGCCACAGATGCCGATCTTGCGCCCGTGGCTTTTCACCGTCTGGATCACCTGGGCGATCATCCGCCTGACGGCCTCGTTGCGCTCGTCAAAAAGGTGGGCCACCAGGGCTGAGTCGCGGTCTAACCCCAGGGTGAGCTGGGTGAGGTCGTTGGAGCCGATGGAGAAGCCGTCGAAGATCTGGCAGAACTCGTCGGCCAGGATAACATTGCTGGGCAATTCGCACATCACGTACACCTGCAGGCCGTTTTCTTCCCGCACCAGGCCGTGGCGGGCCATCTCCTCCAGCACCCTGTGTCCCTCTTCCGGCGTGCGGCAGAAGGGGATCATCAAGATGACGTTGGTCAGGCCCATCTCATCCCGCACCTGCTTCATGGCTCGGCACTCCAGGGCAAAGCCCTCGCGGTAGCGGGGATCCGTGTAGCGGGAGGCCCCCCGCCAGCCAATCATGGGGTTTTCCTCGTGGGGTTCGTAGCGGGATCCCCCCAACAGGTGGGCATACTCGTTGCTCTTGAAATCCGACAGCCGCACGATCACCGGCTTGGGATAGAAGGCGGCGGCGATGGTACTCACCCCTTGGGCCAGCTTGTCCACAAAGTACTCCGGCTTGTCGGCATACTGGGCGGTGAGCTCTGCCAGGCGCGGCTCCTCTTTCACCGCCTGCTCGTAGTTGAGCAAAGCCAGCGGGTGGACCTGAATGTGGTTGGCAATGATGAACTCCAGCCGCGCCAGCCCCACGCCATCGCAAGGGATCCCGCTGAGGCCGAAGGCTTTTTCTGGGTTGCCCACATTCATCATCAGCTGGGTGCGGGGACGGGGCAGCTCCTCCAGCGGGATCTCCGTCACCTCATAGGGCAACAGGCCCGGGTAGACCCGCCCTTCTTCCCCTTCAGCGCAGGAGACGGTGATGGGCTCGCCGGAACGGAGCACCTGCGTGGCGTTGCCGCAGCCAACAATGGCCGGGATCCCCAGCTCGCGGGCGATGATGGCCGCATGGCAGGTTCTGCCCCCCTGGTTGGTGACGATGGCGCTGGCCTTTTTCATGATTGGCTCCCAGTCGGGATCTGTTTTCTCCGTCACCAGCACCTCGCCGGCCTGAAACTGATCCGAGCGGCGCACATCCAAAATGACGCGGGCTGTGCCCTGGCCAATGGCCTCGCCTACGGCCCGTCCCCGCACCAGAGGCTCGGGCTGCACTTCCGGCTGGGTGAAGCGATAGGTGGTCAGCCGGTTGGCCGCTTTTTGCGATTGCACCGTTTCGGGGCGGGCCTGCACGATAAACAGCTCGCCGGTGATCCCATCTTTGGCCCACTCGATGTCCATGGGGGTGAAGCGGCCCCGCAGCGCCGAGTAGTGCTCTTCGATCAGGCAGGCCCAGCGAGCCAGCTCCAGGACTTCCTCGTCCTTGAGGGCATATTGCCGGCGCAGGCTTTCGGGGACGGCCACGTTTTTGGTGGAACGGGATCCCCCCTCGTCGTAGACGAGCTTCAGGGCTTTGCTGCCCAGCTTGCGGGAGAGAAGGGGTCGCAGGCCCCGCTTGAGGGTAGGTTTGAACACCACGTATTCGTCGGGGTTGACGATCCCTTGCACCACGTTTTCCCCCAGACCATAGGCGGCGGTGATGAGCACTGCGTCTTTGAAGCCGGTTTCCGGGTCGATGGAGAACATCACCCCCGAACAGGCCAGGTCGGAGCGCACCATCTTCTGCACCCCCACCGAAAGGGCCACTTGAAAGTGGTCAAAGCCCTTGATTTGGCGGTAGGAAATGGCCCGGTCGGTAAACAAGCTGGCAAAACAGTGGTGGCAGGCGTTGAGCACCGCCCGCACCCCATGCACGTTCAGGTAGGTCTCCTGCTGGCCGGCAAAGCTGGCATCCGGCAAGTCTTCTGCCGTGGCGCTGGAGCGCACTGCCACATCGGTGTCGGGGCCGTAGCGCTCGCACAGCTTCTGGTAGGCTTCGGCGATGGCCTGCTCTAGCTGAGGGGGGAAGGGAGTTTGCAAGATCAAGGTGCGGGCAGCCTTGCCCCGCTCGCGCAAATTTTGGACATTCTCAATGTCTAAGTCTTTGAAAATCTCCTGCAACTTCTCCTCTAGGCCCGCAGAGGCGATGAACTGGCGATACGCATGGGCGGTGGTGGCAAATCCTGTCGGCACCTGGATCCCCTTTGAGGTGAGCTGCTGCAGCATTTCTCCCAAGGAGGCGTTTTTCCCGCCCACCTGGGCAACGTCCCGCAGCCCCACCTCCGTCAGGGGCAAGACCAAAGGCGGCTCTGAGCCAAGCTGGGGTTGAGAGGGTTGCTGAAGCTGGGATCCCCTGGTTGCTCCATCCGACATGCCTTACCTCCTTCTTAGATCCATTGAGCGATCCATTGAGCCAACGCCAATTGCTGGGGTGTGCTGTGTTGTCGGCTTGGGATCGCTCCCGGCTCTCCTATGCCAACACTCGGCCCAACTCATTCTTGGTGGGCCATAGCCTCACTCTAGTCAGGATTTTCTGCCCCTTAAAATTGCCCAGGGATCCCCCCAAGAAGGCTTAGAAGGCGATGAGACAAGGCAGATCCCCCCCCACCTGCCTGCGGAAGTTGCTGCAAATCTTCGACCTTTTTTACTCAGTGCAAAAGTAGCCGGGCTGCCACAATGGTCAAAGAAGGCAATTTGGGCAACAACGGCATGGAGGGCCACAAGGAGGCTGCAGCAGACATTCGCCAGATCAGGGTGACGGAAAAACAGCAGGGCTTGCGGCTGGATCGAGGATTGGCAGAGCAACTGCCGGAGCTGTCGCGGTCGCGCCTGCAGCAGCTTATCCGCCAGGGCCAGGTTTGGCTCAATGGGCAGCCCTGCCGGGATAAGGATCGCCCCCTGCAAGCTGGGGATGAAGTCGAGGTGCGGATCCCGCCAGCCACCCCGACTGCCCTGCAGCCGGAGCCGATCCCCTTGGACATTCTTTACGAAGATGACGATTTGCTTGTGATCAACAAGCCCCGCGGTTTGGTGGTGCACCCCGCCCCCGGCCACGCCAGTGGCACCCTGGTGCACGCCCTGCTGGCCCACTGCCCCCATCTTTCAGGCATCAACGGCGAGCTGCGTCCAGGTATTGTCCATCGCCTTGACAAAGACACCACTGGTGCCCTGGTGATTGCCAAACACGATCAGGCCCACCAGCACCTACAAGCCCAGATCCAGGCCAAAACCGCCCGGCGCATCTACTTGGGGGTGGTGTTTGGCCGGCCGGCCCAAAGCCAAGGCACCGTCTCTGCCCCCATTGGGAGGCACCCGGTGGATCGGCAGAAAATGGCCGTCCTGACCCCTGGCCAAGGGCGAGTGGCGGTAACCCACTGGCAAGTGTTGGAGCGGCTGGGCAACTACACCCTGATGCAGTTTGAGCTGGAGACCGGGCGCACCCATCAAATTCGGGTGCATGCTGCCCACATGCGCCTACCCATTGTCGGGGATCCCCTCTACACCCAGAGCAAAACCAGCCCTGTTAAGCTGGGCGGCCAAGCTCTCCATGCCTGGAAGCTCTCCTTTGTTCACCCGCGCACAGGCCAGCCGCTGCAGTTTACCGCTCCCCTGCCGGAGGAGTTTGAGCGGCTCTTGCGGCAGTTGCGCAGCCAGGCGGGCTAGGCAGCCTCTGGGGTTTCCCCCTTGCTTTGCCTGGTCATTGCAAACGGCTGTGGAACAGCTGGTTGGTTGATCCCCAGCTCCCCTCGCCCGCAAGGGGTGAGGGTCAGCGGCGAAGGGTCTTCATCTTGTTTGAAACGAGTATGCCCAGTTGTCCCCACACCCGTGGGGGTGAACCCGGCCAGAGAAGAGAATTAAGACAATCTCACATCTGCTGGGATCCCTTGCGTGGATGGGTAACACTGGGACTAGGTCGCAGAAGCGCCGTGGAGTGCGATCTCTAGGGAGGGGAGTATGAGCAAGAGCTTGCTGGAGCAGTTGCGAGAGATGACCGTCGTGGTGGCTGATACGGGGGATATCAATGCCATCGAGAGCTTTAAGCCGCAGGATGCCACCACCAATCCCTCTTTGATCACAGCGGCTGCCCAAATGCCCCAGTACCAGGGCATTGTCGATGAAACCTTGCTCAAGGCCCGCCAAGAACTGGGATCCAAAGCCGACATCAAAACCGTGGTGGCCCACGCCATCGATCAACTGGCCGTGGCCTTTGGCGTGCGCATTTTGTCCATCATTCCTGGCCGGGTCTCGACGGAGGTGGATGCCCGCCTCTCTTACGACACAGAAGCCACAGTTGCCAAAGCCCGCCATTTGATCGAGCTCTACAAGGCGGCAGGAGCGGATCCCAAGCGGGTGCTGATTAAAATTGCCTCGACTTGGGAAGGGATCCGGGCTGCCGAGATCCTGGAGAAAGAAGGGATCCACTGCAACCTTACCCTGTTGTTTGGCTTGCACCAAGCCATAGCCTGCGCCGAAGCGGGGGTGAAGCTGATCTCGCCCTTTGTGGGCCGCATCTTGGATTGGTACAAGAAACACACGGGCCGGGAGAGCTACCCTCCTGCCGAAGATCCGGGGGTGCAGTCGGTAACCCAGATTTACAACTACTTCCGCAAATACGATTTTCCGACGGAAGTGATGGGGGCCAGCTTCCGCAATATCGGGGAGATCATCGAGTTGGCCGGCTGCGATCTTCTCACCATCTCGCCCGCCTTGCTGGCGGAGCTGCAGAACACCGAGGGTTACCTGGAGCGCAAACTGGATCCGGAAAAAGCCAAGAAAATGGACATCCCGCGCCTGGTGATGGATCGAGCTACCTTCGACCAGATGCACCGGGAAAACCGCATGGCCTCAGAAAAGCTGGAAGAAGGGATCCAGGGCTTCTCCAAAGCGCTGGAGGTGCTGGAAAAACTGCTCACCGAGCGGCTGCAGAAGCTGGAGGGTGCCAAGGAAACCATTACCCACGCCGCCCAGGATGTCTTCCGCCTCTACGACCTGGATGGGGATGGCTTCATCACCCGCGAGGAGTGGATGGGGGCAGATCGCGTCTTCGATGCCCTCGACACCAACCAAGATGGCAAAATTACCCCCGAAGAAATGCTGGTTGGCCTAGGGGCAGCCGTTTACTTGAGAAATTAGCTCCATGGGCAAGAACTTCCGCCGCATCGGAGATGGGGTAGCTGCCCTAGAAGCTCAAGCCCGCCGCTGGATTGCCCAGCGGCTACAAGGGATCCCTTACGATCCGCCGCCGGGGCCGGCAGCCAGCCAGGTGCTGCAGTGGATAGAGAGGGACTTGCTCCCTCGCCTGCAGCAAACTCCCCAGGAGCTGGAAAATCTCCTACGCGGTCTCAATGGCGGCTATGTGCCCAGCGGCCCTTCCGGCGCTCCCACGCGGGGCCGGGTGGAGGTGTTGCCCACTGGGCGCAACTTCTACTCGGTGGACATCCGCGCCATTCCCACCCCGACAGCCTGGCAGGTTGGCTCGCTGGCTGCCGAGCGGCTGGTGGAGCGCTACGTGCAAGAGCAGGGGGAATATCCCCGCCATCTGGGCCTATCCGTGTGGGGAACTTCCACCCTGAGAACCGGTGGCGAGGACTGGGCCGAGGCGCTGGCGCTTTTGGGGGTCAGGCCCCGCTGGGATGGGGGACGGGTGGTGGATATCGAGATCCTGCCTGTAGCGGTTTTGGGCCGCCCCCGTGTGGATGTAACCTTGCGCATTTCTGGCTTCTTTCGCGATGCCTTTCCCAATCTGATTGCCCTGTTTGACCGGGCCGTGCAGGCCGTGGCTGACCTGGAGGAGCCAGAAGCCGACAATCCCCTGCGGGCCCACGTGCTGGCCGATACCCAGTACTGGCAGGAGCAAGGGATCCCAACGCAAGCAGCGGCGGAGCGGGCGCGGCTGCGCATCTTCGGTTCCAAGCCAGGGGCCTACGGGGCCGGCCTACAGGGGCTGATCGAGGCGCAAAACTGGGAAACAGAAGCGGATCTGGCCCGCGCCTACCTCAACTGGAGCAGCTACGCCTACCGGGCCGATGGCGAGGGAGAGCCGGCCCCCGAAGCCCTGCGGCGGCAATTGGCCCACCTGCAAATTGTGCTCCACAACCAAGACAACCGCGAGCACGACCTGCTGGACTCCGATGACTACTACCAGTTTCAAGGGGGGATGGTGGCGGCAGTGCGAACGCTCCAGGGCCGCAACCCGCGGATTTACTTCGGGGATCACGCCCGTCCCCACAACCCTAAGATCCGCACCCTGGCCGAAGAAATTGACCGCGTCTATCGCGCCCGCGTGATCAACCCCAAGTGGATTGCCGGCGTGATGCGCCACGGCTACAAGGGCGCCTTCGAGATGGCTGCCACCCTGGACTACCTCTTTGCCTACGACGTCACCACCCATGCTGTGCCGGATTTCATGTACGCCGGCCTGGCCCGCGCCTACCTATTGGATCCCCAAGTCCAGCAGTTCCTGCGATCCCGCAACCCCTGGGCGCTGCGGGACATGAGCGAGCGGCTGCTGGAAGCCCACCAGCGGGGCTACTGGCAAGAGCAGGCCCTGGAATTGCTGCCTCAGATCGAAGCCCTGATGCTGGAGATGGAAGCCTACCTGGAATCCCGCTCTCCCGTGGCGAGAGAAGGTTAAGTTCTGCTAAGATTTTTTCATCCAAACCAGTTGTGGAGGGATCCCAGGCCATGAGCAAATCTGAGCTGTTGCGAGAGATTCTGGGGCCACTGTTGGAGGACTACCGCTACTGGTTTGAGCGTTCTCGCCGCTTTTTGCAGGAAGAGACCCTGGAATTTATCAGCCCAGAAGAGCAGCAGTCCTTGCTGGAAGAGGTTTTGGCTGCCCAGGCGGAGCTACAGGTAGCCAAAGCGCTTTATCAGGCCTCTGATCAAGAGGTTGGCATCGACCCTGGGCTGATGGCAAAATGGCATCGCCTGCTGATGAAATGTGCCGAATTGGGCCGTCAATTTCGCCAGATTCACCCCTCCCCCGACCTGTAATGCTGCAGATTCTCTACCTCATCGCTTTTGTGGCCATTGCCTTTTTGGCCCTGCGCAACTTGGTTACCAATGTCATCACACTGGGCGTGGAAGAGCGCAAGGCCTCTCCTCGTCGTGCCCGCAAGCGGATCCCTCACCCAGAGCTGCTGGATGAAGATGGCAACCTCACCGAGGAGCCTCTACTGGTGATTCGCTCGGCCAGCTTGGAAGAAGCTCGCAGCCGTTTGGAAGATCTCTATTCCGGCTCGCCGGACGAAGATTAGGGGAGTTTCTTGGGCTTTCTCTCTTGGGCGTGGCTGCACTAGCCTGGGAAGGTACTGCGCGCCATTTGCCCGAGCGTCTGGTGGGCGAGTCAACGGAGATGGGATCCGACTTCAACGTGGAATCGGTGCTGGAGGCGGTGCTCGGCAAGCTGAAGGTTTTGGCGGAAACGGGACAAACCTTTGGCCAGCCGATCACTATTGGTGAGACGATTATTGTCCCTTACATGTCCTTGCATTTTGGCTTGGGTGGGGGAGGGGGTAACTTTGGAAAGACTGCTCCTGGCTGTCGCGGCAACGGCGGGGATCCGGCCAGTCTGTTCGGGGGAGCGGGGGGTGGGGTGCGCATCGAGCCAGTTGGCTTTCTGGTGATCCGAGGCGAGCGAGTGGAGCTGCTGACCACCGTCCAGAAGCCCGACCAGTGGAACCAACTCAGCGAGACTCTGGTGCCCCTGTTGCAGCAGTGGCTGCAAAATCGTGCCGGCAACTCCTGAAGGGACTAGCCGCGAATGGAGAGGCGGGATCCCTGGGGAGAGGGTTGTACCTCAATGCGGCGGGGGAAAGCATCCTGCAGGCTGGGGATGTGGGTAATCACCAAGATGCAGGCAAAGTCCGGGGCGATGGCGTTGATGGCAGCCAGCAGTTGGGCGCGCCCGGTGGCATCCTGGGATCCAAACCCCTCGTCGATGATTAAGGTTTGCAGGTCGGATCCCGAGCGCTGGGTGAGCAGGCGGGCCAAGGCCAGGCGAATGGCGAAGTTGATGCGGAAGGCTTCTCCACCGGAGTAAGTCTCGTAGGGGCGGGTGCCGTGGGGATCGGCAATGAGAATGTCGAGGGTGTCATAGGGACTCCGTCCCGCTACGGAGGACAGCTTGGCCGGTGAGCAATAGCGTCGCCCGGAGCGCTGGGTAACCAATTGCAGATGCAGGCGGTGTTGGGTAAGGCGGGCCAGGATCTGGTTGGCCTGGGCTTCCAGCTCCGGCAGGACATTTTCGACGATCAGGGCGGGGATGCCGTTGCGGCCGTAGGCATTGGCCAGCTCTTGGTACACCTGCTGCTGGCGGCGGGCCTGTTGCAGTTGCTGTTCCAGCTCGGCCTGTTCCGCCTGCTGTTGAACCGCCTGTTGTAGCCGTTGTTGGGCGGCCCCTATCTGAGACAGCACCTCATCCAGCTGCCGGCGGTGCTCCCGCAGGGTTTGGCGGATCCCTTCCAGCTGAGCAGGCAAAACCTCGGGATGCTCCGCCAGTTGTTGCTGAAGCCGTTCCAACTCTTGGGTGGCCTGGGCAAAGTGCTGGCGGCTTTCCTGTAGGCGTTGGGATAAGGCTTGGGTGCGGGCTGCCACCTCCGGCAGTTCCTGGCGGGCCACCTGTAGGGCTTGCAGGCGCACCGGCCAGAGTTGCGCTTGGGCCAGTTCGGCTTTCACCTGCTGGTGCAGGGATCCATCGTAGCCCAGGTGGTTTAACGCCTGTTCCACCTGAGCCAACCGCTCCGCCAGGGGAGAATCCGATCCCACTGGCGGGACGGAGTCCTTGGATACCGCCTGTTGCAGGGTTTCCAGTTGTGCCTGTAGAGATGCGATTTGCTCGCAGAGGCGAGAGCGGCGCTCTTGGGCCTTGCGGAGTTCTTGAGAGCGGCCCAGGGCCCAGCGCCAGCGCTCCAGTTCTCCCCGTTGTAGGGCGTGCTCGCGCTCGTCATAGCCCAGTTGGTGCAGGGCCTGCTGGATCTGCTGGAGCTGTTGCCGAGCTTCTTGAGCGTAAGCTTCCCGGTCGAGGATTTCCCTCAACTCTGCCGCTTCTGCTTGCCAGAGCTGGATTTGCCGGCGGCGTTCCTGCTCGGCTTCCCACTGCTGTTGCAATCGCCCTTGCAGATGCAGGCGCTCATCCCAGGTGGCCAGTTCTTGGCTGAGACGGCGGTATTCTGCTTGCAAGAGTTCGATCTCCCGGTCGGCCACCGCCAGTTGTTCGCGGATAACAAACAGTTGGCCGGCAATTTCTTCTTGACGCTCGCGGTGTTTTTTCAGCACCACATCCCGCAGGCGCAGGCTGAGGGGACGGGCGCAGAGGGGGCAAGTCCAGTTGCGACGGCGTTGCGGAGCCATAAAGCCGGATCCCTGCGGCTCTGGTGTTGGCGTTGCGGGGGATGACTCGGCAGGCTGGCCGACAGAAGATAGGGCCAGGGATCCCTTCTCTTGTTCGGCTGTCTCCTCGACAAGGGCCGTCACTCTCGCCAAAGTGGGGATGGGGCGGCGCTCTCCCTGATCTTGTTCGCCTCGCGGAGCGCTTTGAGCGGAAAACGCCTCTTGACCTTCATCCCAGCTGGTCACCAACAGGCGGCAGCGTTCTTCCTCCTGTTGCCACTGTTGCTGGAGAACCCGCTGGCGTTCCTGGAGCTTTTGCACGAACAGCCGTCGTTCTTGGACTTTTCCCAACACCTGCTGCTGGTAGAGACGCCGTCGCTCCAGCTCTGCCAAGGCGGCCTCTCCTTCGGCAATTTTCTGCTCCAGTTGCTGCTGCTGTTGGGCTAGAGTTTCCTGGCTTTGCAGTTGCTGGCTGAGAAGCTGGAGGCGGGCTTGCAGACGTTCCCGCTCGCGGCGGATTTGCTCTTGCCAATGCTGTTGCTGCTGGAGAAGGATGGCGGCTTGCGCTTGGGCTTGGTTCAAGGCCTGGAGACGCTCTTGAGCTTGCTGGTAGTGGCGCAGGCCGGTTTCGATGCGTTCCTGTTCTGCCAGCAATTGGGCATCGGCTTGGGCCTGGGCTTGGCAGGTGGCCAACTCCTGTTGCAGCCGTTGCATCTTGCGCAGTTGCTGCTGTTGCTGCTCGGCTTGCTGGGCCTGGAGCTTTTGGTGTTCTTGGAGCAGGTGTTGCTGCTGCTCGAAGAGATGGTGGAGATGGCGATCTTGGGTCATCAGGGCTTGGTAGCGTTCGTAGCCCGCCAGGATCTCCTCACTCTGGGCAATCAGCTCTTCCAACTGGAGCAGGTGCTGTCGCTGGGCACGCCACTGTTGCTCGGTGTGCTGTAGGTCGGCGCCGAGCTTCCGTAAGTGTTGGGTGAGGTGTTGGTGGCGCTCCTGCAGGATGCAGCGATGTTCGTAGAGGCGCTCTAGGGCTTGCAATTCCTGCTGTTGCTGGGCTAGGAGCTGCTGCAGATGAGTTTGCCGTTGTTGGAGTCGCTCCAGCTCGGCTTGGATTTGGCCAACGTGGGCCTGTTGTTGGTTGAGCTGCTGCAGGCGCTCTTGGAGCAGATCGGCTTTGAGCTTGGCGCTGCGTGCCCGTTCCCGACAGCGCTCGGCCAGCAGATCGTACTGCCCCAGCTTGAGCATGTCGGCCAAAATTTGCTTGCGCTCGCCGGGACGCTTCAGGGTGAAGGCATCCGCTTGTCCTTGTCGCAGATAGGCGGAGTGAATAAAGGTCTCGTAGTCGAGGCTGAGCTGACTTTGAATGGCCTGTTGGGTGGCGCGCATGCCGCGGCGGGTCAAGCTACGCCAGCGAGGTTGGCCGTCGGTTTCTCCGGTTTGAATTTGCCACTCCAGGGATCCCTCGCCCGATAGATGACGGCTGCGCAGGACACGGTAGGTTTGTCCTCGGGAGCGGTAGATCACCTCTACCCAGGCTTCGCTGGCCCCCTTGCGGATGAGATCGCTATCGTTGCTGGCCCGGCTTTGCCCCCAGAGGCCCCAGGTGAGGGCATCGAGCAGGGCGGACTTGCCTGCCCCATTGGGGCCACAGATACAGGCGGTGTGGATCCCGCGCAGATCCAAAACGGCGTGAGCGTAACAGAGAAAATTGTGCAAGGTTAGGCGAACCGGGATCACGGAAAACTCTGAGGGGCTCTGGTTGCCAGAAAAAATGGGGTTGAATTATTTAATCCAGAGTATCGCGATAGCGGTGCGGAGCATCTTGAAGTTCTTGGCAGGATCCCAAGTCTTACCTACTTTTTGGGGTCGCGTTGGTGGCGCAGAGCGCTTGGGAGATGCCCCTACTTTTGGGAATAAGCTGCTGGCCTGGGATCCGATTGCATTAGCCGCTGACACAGTTGGGCAATCTGGGTGGGGCTAGCCTCATCCAGCCAGCGGTGAAAGGCTTGGGATTCCTGAAGGCGGCCCATCAGCAGCGTGGGGATCTGCTCCGGACTGTCCAGTTCCGCCAGCCACTGCCGGGGAAAGCCGGTTGCCGCAGCCAGCTCGTCGGGATCCCGTTGGCCTGCCTGCCACTGTTGCATCAGCCAGTTGACTCGGGCGGGGATCTGCTCCCAGGGGGAGGCAGAAGCGGCCAGGATCAGGGTTCGGGGCTGTGCCTGTTGCAGCAGTTGGGCCAAGTCCGCCGGTAGCCAGGGCCAGCGGGCCAGCACCAGCTTTGCCCCTTTTGGTGGTGGAACAAGGTTCTCGGCCTCCTGCCCGTCGTAACAGATGGCCCCTTTCAGCGAATCCGGCAGGGGTTTCTGCCGAAAATCTTGGATCTCTATGGGGGGAGCAGAAAGGGTGGGTGCCTGCCACTCTCCCGAAGGGCGCACTGCCAGCACCTTGCCCTGCCAAGGCTGTTTGCCCCGGTCATCCGCTTCCAACTGGAGGGCGATGTCCAAAGCTTGGCATTTTTGCCAACGCTCCAGCTCTTCTCCGGCCTGCCAAAACCACAGAGTACGGGATCCCGGCGAGCCTTGGAGTTCAAACTTGAGGTGGCGGCCATTGCGGGAGACTCCCAGGTTGGAGCTATTGGGACGGAAGTTCATCAAGGCAACGACGGGGTTGGGATTGCCGTGCCCAAAGGGCTGCAGAAGCTGCAATTGCCGATACACCTCATCCAGCTCTGCCACCCCATCCCGATCCTGAGAGACCAGTAGCTCCCAGTCGAGGATAATCTCCACCGCCAAGGCGCGAGCCTGCTGATCCGGGCTAACCCGCGCGGCCAGCTCCCGCTGCAACGCCAGTTGCACAGCGGCCAGGCAAGCCAGATCCACTTGGATCCCGGCGGCCATGGGGTGTCCGCCTCCCCGCCGCAAGAGGGGGCGCACGGCCTCGATGGCCTCCACCAGGTTCACCCCTGGCAGGGAACGACCCGACCCATGGCCCAGCCCTGTGGCTTCGTCTTTGGCAATCAACACCGTCGGGCAGCGGTACTGCTCCACCAAGCGCGCCGCCGCGATCCCCAGAACCCCTGGGTTCCAGCCGGCTTCCGCCAGAACAATGGCTCCTTCCCGGGTCAGATCCAAGCTCTCTACCTGTTGGCTGGCCTCTTGGATCACTTGCTGGGTGAGCTGCCGGCGCTCTTCGTCAAGGGCAACAAACCGTTGCACCAGCGCCTGGGCCCGCTCTGGATCGGAGGTGGTCAGCAGCTCCACTGCTAAGCTGGCGTCTTCCAAGCGGCCAATGACGTTCAACTTGGGGGCGATGCGAAAAGCAATATCCTGGGCTGTCGGCGACCTCTGGAGCTGGCCGTTGCTAACCTGGGCCAGCAGAGCTCGCAACCCCGGGCGCTGCGTACTGGCCAGCACCGGCAGGCCCCGCTGCACCAAGTAGCGGCACTCCCGCTGCAACACCGCCACATCGGCCACAATTCCCACCGCCACCAGATCCAGGTGCTGCTCGACACCAGGGATCCCTAGGGCTTGGTAGAGTGCCTCCGCCAACTTGTAAGCCACTCCCACCCCCGGCAAGAAGCGCAGCGGATGTTCAGCCGGCAATCGCAAGGGGTTGACCACCGCATAGGCAGCGGGCAAGGGATCCGGCAGCATGTGGTGATCCGTCACGATCACGTCCACCCCCTGGGCTTGGGCCATGGCAATTTCGGCGGTATTGCCCATGCCGCAATCCACCGTCAGGATCACTTGGCAGCCCTGGGCCAGCACCTGCTGCAGCCGTTGAGGGTTGAGGCCGTGCCCTTCGGTGCTGCGCAGCGGTATGGAGAACTGGACTCGGAAGCCCAAGGGTTGTAACGCCGAGAGCAGGAGACTGGTACTGGTGACACCATCGCAGTCAAAGTCCCCCCAAATGCACAGGGTCTCTTCCCTTTCCCGTGCCTGCAGCAGCCGCGCCACCGCCCGCTCCAGATCCGGCAGGGATGCTGGTGGTGTGGGGGAATAGTGTTCGGGATCCACGAAGGCCCGCGCCTGCTCCCAGGTGTGCAGACCCCGCAGAGCCATCACCTTGGCCGCATACTTGCCATATTCCCGGCTCAGTTGCGGATTGAACTGGGGGGGAGTGGGCAGCAGCTCCCAGCGGTGCGGAGTATCTTCGCGCCAGCCGTAATCCATGCAAGCTAGGCCGACCCCTTGGCCGACAAGAGTAGAACTTCTCAGGAGCCTATCAAAAACGGCCCAGGGGGGAAATGGATCCCAGAGGAAAGGGCTGGGGATGATGGGCTACCTTGAACCCTACTGGCAGCAGTGAGAAGCCACACAGCAGGCGGAAGGGTGCTCGTGATTGTGGGTGGCACAGGCTTCGCTGCAGTAGAGTTGACCTTCGTAGCGATAGCCTTGGCTGCTCTCGAAGCTGCAGTTGCAGCGTTCACAGGCGCAACGGACAAGGGTGCTGGCAGACATGATTTTCTCTCCTTCTTTCTCGTTTTTTCCTAGGGATCCTCTTGTCGAAGATCCGCGTCTCTACACCCTAGCGGTTGCTCAGCAACGATGCTGAAACAAGAATCAGAATCATTTTTGGCACTTCACCGATTACAGCCTATGAATTAGGATACAAGTATCCAAGAGAAAAGAGAGATATATACCAACCTATTTGTTAGATTTATCCCAAAGAGTTGTGGCAGCTTATCAGGCAGGCAAGACCTCCACTCGTCAGGTAGCGGAACAGTTCATGGTAACCCAAAGAACACTGCACCACTGGGTGCATCAGTATCAACAAACTCAGGATTTATCCCCCAAGAAAGTCGGCACAAAGCGAGTAGGTATTCTGGAACAACACCGGCAAGAAGTTATGACGGTCATTGAAAGGCGCCCGAACTATTATCCGTGGTGGTATCAAGAACTGCTACGAGAGCAACTGGATACTGATGTGAGTGCTGTTACGATAGACAACTTTTTAAAAAAGCGAGGAATGACGCTAAAAAAGAATTACCGCAGTGTAAAAATCAGAGAAGAGGAGGTGCAAAGGCAACAATTAGCCTATAGTTAAGAAGTCAAGAATATACCAGTGGAAGATATAGCTATTCTAGACCAGACAAGGGTGTGAGAGGCAATGGAACGGAGGGGTATCTCGGAGTTTACGCAGTCAAAGAGCTTACAGTTACCGTCAGAGATGCAAAGGGAAAAAGCATAAGATTATTGAAGCTATTTCCTGGAGAGAGGCAGTAGGCTGTTGTGTTATCAAGGGTGGAATGCGGAAGAGCAATTTTCTGGAGTTTTTGCAAAGTGACTCATGTCCGGAACTGGATGCGCGGAAGGTGGTGATTAGAGTTCGGAAGTGGAGGGTTTGATTCAAGGAACAGGTGCGCGGATCATAGACCTGCCTGTGTATGCACCAGAGTTGAATCCGATTGAGAGGATGTGGTCGGTATTGAAGCCTTTTATCCGGCAGTTTTCCAGAGCCGGGAAGTATGGGATGGAGCAGATAGCAGAGACCTCTTGACTACTCATCAATCCATTCTGCTTCCGAAGTTGGTTTGCTAGGTGTTGCTACTGTGCCCCTTGATTCCTTAACAGCCTGTACTGCTCCATCCCTATGCACGAAGAGGGATGCCGCCGCCCTAATTACTGGGAAGAGACTCCCAGATACTTTGTCCCTCTAATGTCCCTCTAGTAAGAGGTACTGCACCACGAAGCACTCAGTGCCGCCGCAGGCGAACAAGCTGGCGGAGTTCGCAGTTACTGTATCAAGAAGCCGTCATAAAGGGCGGGGCTTGTAACCCAGTTTTCTGGTCAATGTGGCGTTGGCATCTCTTTGTGCTTTATCCTGAGGGGCGATAAGCTAAAGTACAGTAACAACACAGTCCTAAACTGGGAACTTTATTGATGCCTCCGCGCTCCTCTTCCTCCCAGAGTGGCTCTACCCCATTCCCCTTTCTGGAGGGGCGGGGTGCTGCTGACGGTGAGGCTGAGTCGAGCTTGCCGCTGGGACAGCGTCTGCTGCGGGCAGGGCTAATTTCCCAATCCCAGTTGGCTCAGGCCCTGCGAGAGCAACAGCAAAACCACCTCAAGTTGGGAGAAGTGTGTCTCGAGCGCGGCTGGCTCACCCCAGCCGCTCTCTACCGCTTCCTGCCCAGCCAGTCCCTTTCTCTAGGAGAGATTTTGGTGGCGCTGGGCCATTTGGATTTCGAGCAATTGCGGGTTGCTCTGGCTCAACAGCGTCGCTATGGGCGGAAATTGGGGGAGATTCTCACCTGGAAAGGCTGGGTACAGCCTGCCATTTTGGATCGCGCCTTGGATGTCCAGGTGCAACTGCAGCGGATGGCTTCCCCCAATGCGTGGGAGGCGCTGCAGCCTTTTTTGGCTAAGGATCCCAAACCCGAGGTTCAGCTTACCCCCCAAAGAGCGGCAACTCCTGGCCGAGAAGCTCTGGCCCAGGATTTGGCTGTACCCGAAGAGGCCAAGATCCCTTGCGAGGGAACAATTCAGCCATCGAGTCTCGAATCCGCAGTTGGGGGAGATTCCATCCCTGGAACATTAGCCGCAGCAGCCTCGGATCCCTTTGCCGATGAGCCTCAACCGGCCACCTTGGCTGACTACCGCAAGCAAGTGGAAGCCTTGCGGCTACAAATCGAGCTCCAGGAACAGGAATGGGATCGGATCCTGGCCAACATGAACCAGCAGATTGCCGATTTTCAAAGCCAGTATCAGCAGCGCATTCAAAAACTGGAAGCCACCATTCGTCTCCAGCAGGCGGAGCTCCAGCACCAGGCTACGCTGCAGCAGGATTTGCGGGTTTGGCGGGAACAACTGCAACGTCTAGAAACGGAGCTGGCTCTTGCCCGCGCTGCTGAGCAAAGGGCGCAGCGGCAGTTGCAAACCCAGCGAGATTGCTATCAGTCGGAACTGGAGCAGTTGCAAGAGCAAATCCAGATTCTGCAGAAACGCCAGTCGGAGTTGGTGCCCAGCAGCGTTGTGACTGACCTACGCGCCCAATTGGAGGCAGCGCTTCATCAAATCCAGCAGCTCCGATCGGAGCGGGATCAGTTGCAGGCCCAACTTGCCCAGCAAGCTGCAGAGCCAGAAGCTGCCCCATCCCGACATCTGGATTCCTTCTGGCCAGAGCAGGTTGCCGCTTTAGAGCAACAGATTTTGGAGCTGAGGGCCGCTTTGCAGATGTGGCAAGAGCGCTACGCCCAGCTACAGCAAGAGCACGAGGCCCAAATGGCGCGGCTTTCCGGCTATGTTCCCCCAGAGCAGGTGGAAAGCTTACAGGCGCAGCTACAACAACTGCAAGCGGAAATAGCACAGCTGATGGCAGCCAACCGTGACTACGAAGCGCACATTGCCCAACTGGAGGAGCAACTACAGCAGAGCCAAGCCCTGATCCACCAGCTCAGGGCAGAACGGGCCGAGGCCGACCAGCGCATTGTCCAACTGGAGGGATCCCTGCAAGCCCGCCAAGAAGCCTTGGAGCAAGCTCAACAACAACTGAAAACGATGGGATCCCGCCTCAGCGCCCTTCAACAGCAGCAGGCCAACTTGACGGTGGAACTGCGAGATGCGCGAGAGCTGCTAGCGGCCTACCGACAGAGCTTGGAGACTTTACAGGAGAACCTCAAGATTGAGCAGAATCGCAACCGTCTGCTGCAGGTGAGTTACGAACAGCAAAAGCTGATCGCCGAAGCAGCCCAAGCCCAGTTGAGAGCAGCCAACTTCTCTGGTTCAACCGCCAAAGATGAGCCAGCACGTTCGCGTGAGCGAAACACAGTCCTTACGAGGAGACTGGAGGAACCTGCGACCGATGCCGGGGAGCTTCCCGCCAATCCTGAGGACACGCCGACGGATCCTTTGCTGGCGGAACTCACCCCCTGGGCCAGACATCTGTTCCAAAACTTGCAGGCAGCGGGCTTGCTGGATCGGCCCCAGATCCAAGACATCCTCAGCCGCTGGCAACAGTCGGGGGGCAAGCTGACCGCGGTCATTGGCGAGTGTACCGGCCTGAAGGCAACCACGATCAAGTTCTTTGCGGATGGGGGGTATTCTGCCCGTTTGTCGGGGTGCCGCACGGTGGGAGAGTTCCTCAAGGCTGCCGACTTGTTGGCTGCTGAAGTGCTGGAGTCCTTGCCGCCGATGGATGAATCTTCGCCCCACTGGGGGGATCCCTTGGTGGAGCGGGGGTTATTGCGACCGGAGACGCTGCAGTATTTTCGCAAACATTTCCTGCCAGCTTCTGCCAGCGGATGCTGAGATATGCCAGAACTCCGTCCGAGCGCCGAGACCGTCAAGCGGATGAAGGTCTTGCCTCCACAGCACATTGTCGGGCAGGAGATGGCGGCACGACTGCTTGTGGCGGCCCTGGAGAAGGGGCGGGTGACTTCCAGCTACTGCTTCTTGGGCCCCCAAGGGGTGGGGCGGAAGCTGATGGCCCGTTGGTTTGCCCAGGCCCTCTTGTGCGAATCCAGCTCCGGGATCCCTTGCGGCAAGTGCTCCCACTGCCGTTGGCTGCTGGCGGGCAACCATCCCAATCTCCACTGGGTCAGCCCCACCTACCTGCACCAAGGCCGCCTAATTGCGGCAGACTCCCCGGAGGCGCAAACCTTGCAACGGCGCTCGCCGCCCCAAATTCGCCTGGAGCAGGTGCAGGGGGTATCCCGCTTCTGTGCCCGCAAGCCGATTCGAGCCCAGCGAAAGGGCTCCGCCCCGCTAAAGGACTCCGTCCCGCTTACGCGATCGGGAGCGGTGGTGGTGCTGGAGGGAGCCGAAACCTTGGCGGAAAGCGCTGCCAATGCTTTGTTGAAAACCCTGGAGGAGCCAGGCCCAGCCCATATTATACTCATCGCCCCCCAGGCGGCCTCGCTGTTGCCGACGCTGTTGTCCCGCTGCCAGATGGTGCCTTTTCGCCGCCTCAGCCCAGAAGAGGTCGACCGGGTGCTGAGTGGGTTGGGTTGCCCAGATCTGGCAGGGATCCCTCGATCCGAGCTGATTGCCTTGGCCCAGGGCAGCCCCGGCTTGGCCTTGCTGGCCCACCAGCACCTGCAGCAGATCCCGCCGTCGCTCCTTGAGGAACTCAAACGTTGGCCCTGGCACTCTTCTCTCCAGCAGGCGTTGGAATTGGGCAGGGCGGTGGCCGGTTTGGAGCTGCCGACCCAACTGTGGCTGATCGATTATTTGCAGCAGCATTTCTGGGCACAGGGATCCCGTCAGCCGCTCGCGTCAGGGGTACGGGGTGCCATCCAGCAATTGGAACGCATTCGCCAACAACTGCTGCAATCGGTGCAGCCACGCCTCTGTTGGGAAGTCAACCTGGCCAACGAAGGACTCCGTCCCGCTAGCGCGAACAGTCTGGGTGGGTGATGTGGTAGCTGCCGTCAGCCTGTACCCAGGCGATCTCTGGGATCCCACATTGGCAAGCATAGACTTCTATCTCTTCAGGAGCTCGATCCAGCAATTCCAGCTCCACTGCCTCCATTCGCGTCAGCGGTGCGGTTCCCGTTAGGGTGCCGTAGGCATAGCACTCTTCTCGCCAGCGGGCGGCCAAAGCCAGCGCCGCCGGGATCCCTGCCGGCACCAGGGGCACCACCAACCGTTTGCAGCCCATCTCCTCGGTTTTGGGGTCGGGGGGCAAGAGCCGGAGCAGCGTATCCGGCAGAAGGGTAAAGCCGATCCCCGGCTGTTCGACCTGCTGAGGGCTGTAGAGAGCATGCAGCCGGTCGTAGCGTCCCCCCAAGGCAATGATCTCCCCGCCTGCCACTGCCTGAAAAACGATGCCGGTGTAGTAGGCCAGGGTTTGCAACAAGCTCAGATCCAGCACCACCCGCACCCCGTGTTCCTCCAGCACCTGGCAGAGCTGCCGCAGATCCCGCAGCCGCTCAGGCGGCACAGGCAACTGAGCCAGGTCAGAAAGAACTGAGCCGGGCTGGCCCCGTAGCCCCAGAATCTGCAAGCCAATCTGGCGGGCGGCTTCCGGCAGAGGGGCCGATTCCAGGTAAACGTAGTCGAGCTGGGCAATGGCACGGCGCACTGCCGCTTGAGCCGTGGGGGCAACGGCGCTGAGCAAACTCTCGGTGAGGCTGACATCTCCCAGCAGCAGCGTCCAGGCGGCCTCCGTCCCGTTTACACAAGAAGAGATGCCGATCGAGCGAATGCAATCGGCCAGCAGCAGCAGAATCTCGGCATCTGCCAGCCATCCCCCTGCCCCGATCAGCTCCACTCCGGACTGAAAAAACTCCTGGCTACTGTAGGATCCCTCCTCCCGCCGGCTGTTGCGAAAAACGCTGCCGTGGTAGTAGAGCCGCAACGGCAAAGGCCCACCGGCTAGACGGGTGGCTGCCGCCCGCACAATGGAAGCAGTGAACTCGGGGCGCAGCCCCAGCATCGTCCCTTCGCCATCCCGCAGTTGCAGCACCGACTCAGCGCGGATGGATCCCCCCGCCAGCAGCGTTTCCAGCCGCTCTAGGGTGGGAGTGATGATGCGCTGGTAGCCATGGCGCCGGAAAACCCGGGTCAGCTGAGCCTCCAGCTTCTCCCGCCGTTGTACTTCCCGCGGCAGGAGATCCCGGGCACCGCTGGGGGGGCGCAGACTGCTGGAGACGGTGGAACTGGCCTCAGGGCGGGGATCCCAAAAGTGCTCCGCACCGCTACCGCGAGAGTGCTCCGCACCGCTACCGCGACCGTACACAGGGCTGCTCCAGCAGAGGATCCTGCTGCATCATACCGGATGTTGGAGGTCAGCTGGGATCCCGGGGAAACTCAGGCCACTCCCAGATGGGATCCGTGGAGCGCACTCGGTGCATTCCTGCTTCCGCAAAGCGGGCGAAGGCGGCCTCCGCCTGTTCGCTGAAATCCACAACGCCGGGAATCACCACCGGCGAGGTGCAGTCCTCCAGAAGGTAGACTTTCTTGGCCAAGCTGGGATCCGTGGCCTGGATCTCTTGCAGCAGGTCGCTCACCGTCCAGGCCACGCAGTGGCTTTTGGCTTGGCCAGCCACGATCAGGGCGTCAAACTGCAGCAGGTGGTGGATGAGGAGCTCATTTTTCTCGTCGATGGGATCCCCTTCCGGCCCGGTCAAGACCTCCGGGCTAAGCACGGAATAATTTTCCGTCAAGGGATTGGCTCCCTTGAGCTGCAGGCTGGGCTGGCTGCAGCGAGCCATGCCGTGAAAGAAAATCGCCTCCTCCACCGCTGGCACCAGGGCATGGCCAATCCCCCCCAGCATGGAGTGGTAGGGCCAGACGATGAGGGGATATTTTCCCCCCTGCTCCAACTGCTCGGCGTAGTGCAGAGCGTAGACCTGCAACCGCGTCAGATCCCCCTGGGTGAGGTTGGCAGCCATGGCGGGGTTAACCCGCCAGCGTCCGCAGCGGATATCGGCTGCCGAAATGGCCGTGGCCGGCTCAGGATGGGCTCCCTGCGCGTCCACCCAAAAGACGGGGTGGAAGATCTGCATGGCCGTGTGGGTGTCGAGAGTGGCAATGATCTGGGTGAGGCAGGCCAAATTGCGGTAGATGAACTGACAAAGCCGTCGATTGTCTTCCACCGCTCCCAATCCGCCGGAACCGGCCACAAACAACTCAAAGCCGGGAATGCAAAAGGTGTTCTGCACATCAATGAGCAACAAGCCCACCCGCACCCGATCCGCCTCTGCCGGCGGGATCCCTTGCTCCTTGGCCCAGAGCTCGGCTTCTGCTGCCCGCTGTTGGTAGGGCACGCGCCAAATCTCTCCCACCCGCTCCGGATCAAAGTGGGGGGGAAGGCCCGCTGGAGCCTTAACAGTTAGCTCCTGTAGAGTGGTATTCATGGCGTTCTTCCGGTGGGGGCTGGATTGACCAGGCTTGCACCCGCTCGATAGAGTTGGACGGGTAACACTTATGGTTGGTTTCACTATAAGTTGGGGGCAAGATTTTGTCCAGATGGCCGCCTGTATTTCTGGTTGAGTTTGGGTTTGGTGTCTTGTCGAGGCCGATTTTTAGGGTTTTTTGGGGTTGTGATGCTTCTGGTGGATCCCTACAAGCAGCCTTACTTATGGTAAGTTTCACTATAACCTTCGCAACAGCCCTCTGCTCGATCCCGCCGTTCCCCACTGGCTTCTGCCCCGAGGTTTTTCATGTTGAGCCCTGATTTCTCGTCGTTGCGGCCCCAAGACTATGGCCTGCTAACCGACCTGTACCAGTTCACCATGGCCGCCTGCTACGTGGGGGAAGGGCTAGAGTCTCAGCCCGCTGCCTTTGAGCTGTTTGTGCGGCGGCTGCCCACCGACTATGGCTA
Organism: Synechococcus sp. W60.1; assembly: GCF_047461575.1. Classification (NCBI taxonomy): domain Bacteria; kingdom Bacillati; phylum Cyanobacteriota; class Cyanophyceae; order Synechococcales; family Synechococcaceae; genus Synechococcus; species Synechococcus sp. W60.1. The sequence goes on from NZ_JANSHL010000003.1 coordinate 276,776, forward strand.
CCTAATCGCCATGGGGCTCACTCAGGCAGTGGACTATCTGCAGCAACTGAGCTTCGCCCCCGAGGCTTTGCGAGCACTGCGGGAAACGGGCATTTTCGCCGATGCGCCGGAGCGCTTTTGGGAGCTGCTGGCCCGCTGCCGGTTTGAGGGGGATGTGTGGGCGGTGCCGGAAGGAACCGCCATTTTCGCCAACCAGCCCCTGTTGCGGGTGGAAGCCCCCCTCTGGCAAGCCCAACTGGTGGAAACTTACTTGCTGTCCACCTTTAACTACCAGACCCTGATCGCCACCAAGGCGGCCCGTATGCGAGATGCAGCAGGGGATGAGGCCATTTTGTTGGAGTTCGGCACCCGGCGAGCTTTTGGTCCCCAGGCGGGGCTGTGGGCAGCCCGGGCGGCTCTGGCGGCAGGGTTCAATGCCACCTCCAACGTCTTGGCAGCCCTGAAATTGGGGCGCAAGCCGGCAGGAACCATGGCCCATTCCCTAGTGATGGCCATTGCTGCTCTCTCGGGAGACGAAACCCGCGCCTTTCAATCCTTTCGGCGCTACTTTCCCCAAGCTGCGCTTCTAATCGATACCTACGAGATCCCATCCAAGGGGAGCGAACAGCCGCCAATCTGTTTGCGGCCAGAAGCCCAGATCAACTGGGATCCCAGGGGGAAATCGGCGGGGTGCGCATCGACTCGGGAGATTTGGAAGATCTCTCTCGCCGGGTGAAACAAATTTTGCCTCAAGGCGCCCCGGTGTTCGTCAGTGGGGATTTGGACGAATACGAGATCGAGCGCCTGCATCGCTCCCAAGCCCCCATCAGCGGTTATGGGGTGGGCACCCGCCTGGTAACTGGAGAAGGCGTAAACGGGGTGTACAAATTGGTGGAAATCAATGGGATCCCAGTGGCCAAAGCTTCCTTTGCCAAAGCCACCCTTCCCGGTCGCAAGCAGATCTTTCGCGGCCCTGAAGGAGACTTGTTGGGCCATGCTGACGAGCCCCCGCCTCCTGGCTACGAACCGCTCTTGCGCAAAGTTATGGAAAAAGGGCTGCTGCTGGATCCCTTGCCGGATCTGGAAGCCATTGCCCGCACCAGCCGCGCCTCTGTGCTGTGCCTGCCCCAGGGAGTGCGACAACTGCGCCAGCCGGATCCCTGGCCCACAGCCCTGACTGCCGCTTTGCAACGGTTGAAAGACCACACCCTTGGCCAGGAATGTGCCTCGGCGGGCCCTGCCTGAGGAGAAGGAGTCCCGCTGCACTATAATGTTCTAGCTTCAAGGTCTCCGCTTTGAGGTTTGAGTTTTGCCATTGGACTTGAGCCTCAGGCCATTTTGATTTTTGGTGTTTTCCTAGTCTTTGCCCCCAGCTCTATGACCCAACGTGCCCTAATTACCGGCATCACCGGACAGGATGGCTCCTATCTGGCCGAGCTGTTGTTGAAGAAAAACTACGAAGTTCACGGCATCATCCGCCGCGCCAGCACCTTCAACACCGACCGCATCGACCACATCTACGTGGATGCCCACAACCCCCAGGCCAGGCTGTTTCTCCACTACGGGGATCTCACGGATGGCACCACCCTGCGCAGGATTTTGGAACAGGTGCAGCCGACGGAAGTGTACAACCTGGGGGCCCAATCCCACGTGCGGGTGAGCTTTGATGCGCCGGAATACACCGTCGATGCAGTGGCCATGGGCACGCTGCGTCTTCTAGAGGCCATCCGCGACTACCAGCAGCGCACCGGGATCCGGGTGAAGTTTTACCAGGCAGGCTCCTCGGAGATGTTCGGCCTAGTGCAAGAGATCCCGCAAAAGGAAACCACCCCCTTCTACCCGCGCAGCCCCTATGCCTGTGCCAAGGTGTACGGCTACTGGCAGACGGTCAACTACCGCGAAGCCTACAACCTCTTCGCCTGCAACGGTATCTTGTTCAACCACGAAAGCCCACGGCGAGGGGAAACCTTTGTAACCCGCAAGATCACCCGCGCCGTCAGCCGCATTGTGGCCGGCAAACAGGACAAGCTCTACCTGGGCAACCTGGATGCCAAGCGGGACTGGGGCTACGCCAAAGACTACGTCGAGGGGATGTGGATGATGCTCCAACAACCCCAGCCGGATGACTATGTGCTGGCTACCGGGGAAACCCACACTGTGCGCGAGTTTGTGGAACGGGCCTTCGCGCTGGTGGGCCTGCCGATTACCTGGAAAGGCTCCGGCCAAGCCGAACAGGGGTTGTACAAAGACCAAGTGTTGATCGAGATCGATCCCCGCTACTACCGCCCAACCGAGGTGGATCTGCTGTTGGGGGATGCTTCAAAAGCCAAGCGAGTCCTAGGATGGGAGCCCAAGGTGAGCTTCCCGCAGTTGGTGGAGCTGATGGTGCTGGCCGACTTGGAAGCCATCGGCCTGGATCCGGATCCCATCTTGGGGGAACGGCGCACCCTCAACGGCTTGCTTAGCGAAGATCGCGCTTTCATCCGCACCCAGCTGGGGGTTCACTACGACTGACAGGGTGAATACAACGGTGGAGACGGGATCCCAAAAGACAGCCTTGACCCCTTGTCCAAAGCAGGAACTAAACGCTTAATATAGTAGATCGCCGATTCTTTTGGTGCCTCGTCCTCTTGCTCCCCAGCTGACCATCTCTTGCTGACTTTGTTTGCTGATTTCGGAGAAATGCCCGCATGTCCCGCTACACAGGCCCCCGCCTAAAAATTATTCGTCGCTTCGGGGGACTTGATCTGCCCGGCTTGACGCGCAAGCGCCCCAAAAATACCAACCCGCCCGGTATGCATGGCGCCGAGCGCAAGAAAAAATCCGAATATGCCATTCGCTTAGAAGAAAAGCAGAAGGTGCGCTTCAACTACGGGCTGAGCGAGCGGCAGATGATCCGCTACATGCGCAAGGCACGGCGCTCCAAGGGATCCACCGGTTTGGCCTTGCTGCAAATGCTGGAAATGCGGTTGGATTGCATCGTGTTTCGTCTGGGCATGGCTCCAACCATTCCGGCAGCTCGGCAGCTCGTGAGCCACGGCCACATAGAGGTTAACGGCCAAAAGGTAACCATTCCCAGCTATGGCTGCAAAGTGGGGGATGTGATTACAGTAAAAAATAAGGAATCTTCCCGCAAGCTGGTGGCCGCCTACGCGGAGTATCCGGGGTTGTTTTTGCCGGACTACCTGGAGTTTGACAAAGAAAAGCTGCGCGGACGCATCAAGGAATTGCCCCCCCGCGAGCAAATTTGCGCCCCGGTCAACGAGCTTTTGGTGGTTGAGTTCTATTCCCGCAAGCTCTAGGGATCCCCTTTTGTGGCCATTGCAAATTGCAGGGGAATTTTGGGCAGTTTGACGTTCTCCTCACCCTTGAGGCCGGGGGATTTTTCACGGTTTGTTTTTTGTAGCGTTTCCCCTGCTCATCGCTCCTGTTGGCGATGCGTAGCGTTAGCTAGACCGCCGGGAAGCCCTGCCCTCTGTTAGTGACTAGTGGCTAGTCACTATCCACTCACCACTATCCAGGGTGAAGGTCGGGATGAGAGGCGGGGACACTTTGGTTTTCAATGGACTGGCCTAAAACCGAGACGGTAACCCCACCGCATGAAGCAATAAGGTAGGATTCATTCCAGTAGATTACCCTTGCCTCAATGAGAACTGCTTACCAGTACCGTTTGCGACCTACGCCCAGCCAGATTGCTTTGATGAGCGAGTGGCTAGACTTGTTACGGAAGCAGTACAACTACCGCTTGGCAGAGCACTTTGCGTGGTGGGAACACAATAGCTGTGATATCAATGCTTGTCCCTTAATCTGTCACTTGCCTGAGCTGAAAGACAGTCCCGGTTTCTACTCCCAAAAACGGGACTTGGTGAGCACGAAAGCCCTGTTTCCGGAGTACAGAGCAGTCCATTCGCAAGTCCTGCAAAACTGCATAGAGCGAGTGCACAAAGCATTCGACCGCTGGCTGAAGGGCGACTGTAACGGCAAGCGGGCAGGGAAACCCAGATTCAAGGGAGTTGGGCGGTATCGCTCCTTCAGTTTCCCCCCGATGCAACAGGACTGCATTTGCGGGCAGTTTATCCATCTGCCCAAAATCGGTGCTGTTCGGATAATTCAGCACCGTCCTTTGCCTGAGGGCTTTGTGATTAAGACCGCTACCATCAGCCGCAAGGCAGACGGGTGGTATGTGACCTTGAGCCTGCAAGATTCGTCCGTCCCTGAGTTTACTCCTGAGCCTGCAACACTGGAGAACACGATGGGGATCGACGTGGGACTGAACTCCTTTTTGGTGACCGATGCGGGGGAGTCTGTTCCAGTTCCCCAGTACTATCGCAAGGCAGAGCTCAGGCTCAAGAGGTTGCAGCGAGCCTTGTCTCGCGAGAAGAAGGGGTCAAACCGCCTATGGCTAGTGACTAGTGGATAGTGACCAGTGGATAGTGAATAGTGACTATCCACTAACCACTATCTCAGCGCAAAGATTTTCATGACAAAACAGCGAACTGGCTGGTAAGCAAGGGCAAACATATTGGGTACGAAGCCCTGAATATCAAAGGTATTGCGAGGACGAAGCTAGCAAAATCTGCCTATGATGCTGGTTGGGGACAATTTCTGCGAATTCTGGCAGTCAAGGCTGAAAGAGCTGGGCTGAGGGCGATTGCAGTGAATCCCAACGGCAGCAGTCAAAACTGCTCTCGGTGCGGTCAAAGAGTACCGAAGGCGGTTCAAGACAGGTGGCATTCTTGTTCCCATTGTGGGCTAGAACTAGAGCGCGACCACCATGCGGCCATCAACATCAAGCACAGGGCGGTGGGGCATCCCGTTCTTTTCGCGTCAGCGGGACGTAGTCCTCAAGCGCAGGAAACGTCCTTTTCGCGCTAGCGGCGCGGAGCGCTAACCGGAGTCACTGTTCGCGTCAGCGGGACGGAGTCCTTGAAGCCCGCACTCTCTCGCTTTGGCGGCGCGGAGCGCTTTGCGTCAGCATGAGTGTGGGAGTATGTCACGCTGAAGAAATCTACAGGGATCCAGTTGGGGACATGTCGAATCCTGCTGCTGTCCGAGACTTGTCTGCTAGCCTGAAGATCGGCCAGGTGGCTCTAGCAGCCGGCTTGCCTGTACGCACGGTGCGCTACTACGAATCGATAGGCCTGCTGAAGCCAACGGTGGAACGGGCGGAGTCCAGCTATCGGCTGTTCGACCCTTCGGTTTTGGTTCGTCTGGCCTTTATCCGCCGCTGCCAGAGCCTGGGCCTGAGCTTAGAAGAAATCCGCCAAATCCTGGATGTCCACGACCGAGGGGAGCAGCCTTGTCCAGAAATTCGCCAGCATCTGCAAGGCAAGCTGCAGGAGATTGAACAGCGAATTGCCGATCTGCAAGCGCTGAAAAGCCAAATTCAAGGTCTCCTCTCCGATTGGCAGATCCCCCCTGCGGCTGCTGATGAAAAAGAGGTGATCTGCCCGATTTTGCAAAAACCAGGGGCTGGCGGTGGCAAGAGCGACAGCCGTTACTCCACTGTTACCGACTTAGCCAAGTTGCGCGGCTGATCCACATCGGCTCCGCGGCGCAAAGCCATGGCGTAGGCGAACAACTGCAGGGGGATCACGTTCAGAACCGCCGACAACAGGGGTGTCGTGCTGGGCACCTCGATGATGTGGTCGGCTTTCTCCCGCACCTGGGTGTCTTCGGGGTTGATGAGGGCGATCACCCGTCCCCCCCGCGCCCGCACCTGTTCGATGTTGGAGAGCATTTTTTCGTAGACGGGATCCCGGGTGGCAATGCACACCACCGGCACCCGCTCGTCGATGAGGGCGATAGGGCCATGCTTCATCTCCCCTGCCGGGTAGCCTTCGGCGTGGATATAGCTCACCTCTTTCATCTTCAAGGCTCCTTCCAAGGCAATCGGGGCGTTAACCCAGCGGCCCAGGTAGAGCATGTTGGCAACATGATGGTACTGCTCCGCCAGTTGGTCGTAGAGGGCGGCGTCCTTCAGCAGCAGGCTGATCTTGCCCGGCAGCTCAATCAAGGCTTGCAGGTGGGCTTGGATCTGGGCCGGGCTGAGGATCCCTTTGGCCTGGGCCAGTTGCAAGGCCAGCAAGTACCCTGCCACCAACATGCCGGTAAACACTTTGGTGGAAGCCACGGCAATCTCCGGCCCGGCATGGATGTAGAGGACTCCAGCATCCGCCAGACGGCTGGCCTGGGATCCGATGGCGTTGACAATCGCCAGAGTCGGGATCCCTTGGGTGCGGGCCTCGCTCATGGCTGCCAGCGTATCGACGGTTTCTCCCGACTGGGTTAGAGCCAGCAACAGGTGGTTGGGGCGCAACACCGGCTGGCGGTAGCGAAACTCAGAGGCATAGTCCACCTCCACGGGGGTACGGGCCAAGCTCTCGATGAAGTACTTGAGCACCCAGCAGGCGTGCCAGGCAGTACCACAGGCTACGGCGTGGATGTGCTCAATGTGGGCCAGTTGTGCTTCAGAAAGCGTTAGCCCCTCCAGTGTCACCCGGCCCTGTTCCAGATCCACCCGCCCCCGTAGCGTATCGGTGGTGGTGCGGGGCTGCTCAAAGATCTCCTTTTGCATGAAGTGCTTGTAGCCTCCCTTGGCGGCTGAGACGGGATCCCAGGCCACGGTGATGCTGGATTTGGGCAGCTCCTCGCCGGTAATGCGCAGGTAGCGCACTTGAGACTCCGTGAGAACCGCCATTTCCCCATCTTCTAAGAACACCACCTTGCGGGTATGGCGGACAATGGCAGGCAGATCGGAGGCGACGAAGTTTTCTCCTTCTCCCTCTCCCACCACCACGGCTCCGGCATTGCCCAAACGGGCTGCGATCAGCCGATCCGGCGCCTCCCGATCCAGAGCCACTACGGCGTTTCCTCCCCGCAGTTGCCCCATGACCTGGCCAAAGGCCGCCTCAAAGGAGCCCAGCTCTTCGGTGTAGAGACCCAGCAGTTGGGCGATCACTTCCGTATCGGTTTGGGAGCGAAATGGGATCCCCCGCTCCAAGAGGCGCTCCTTTAGCTCCAGGTAGTTTTCCACAATGCCGTTTTGGATCACCACAATGCGCCCGCGCTCGTCGCACTGGGGGTGAGCATTTTCTTCGGTCACGCCGCCGTGGGTGGCCCAGCGGGTATGTCCGATCCCTACCTTGGCCGTGGGCATGTTGGCCGTCAGCTTCACCAGCAGGTTGTGCAGCTTGCCGGTAGCGCGAACAATCCTCAATCCCTCTTCGGGATCCACCGTGGCGATGCCGGCAGAATCATAGCCCCGATACTCCAAGGTGCGCAGGCCCTCCAACAGGATGGGGGCAGCCCACTGAAAACCCACGTAGCCGACAATGCCACACATTCCTCACACCTCAACCTCAGTCGCATCAGCGTTGCGTAGCAATACAGGCAACACCTTATCCGCAAAGCCTACCCCAGCTTCGGGATCCCTTCAACGGCTTTGGCCGCCGTTGTTACCTCAGCGGGTCATCTCAGGGATCCCAGACTCCCGCTAGAGAGAGGGGAAAGGCAGCCAACTTATGGGGAAGTCTGCGGCTGCCATCCTTGGGATCCAGAGACAATCCCCTGGGCAAAAGAGACGGGCGCAAAATGGAACTGATAACCTTCGGCCACCGCGGGCTGGATCCCATCTTCCCCAGGGACGCTGGAGACCAAGTTGCTCAGCCCCAACACCAACTCTCGAATGCCGCGGCGAAACTGGGGATCCCCGGTCAGCTCGTCGATGTCGGCGGTAATTTTTTGCATATTCTGAAAGGTGATGCGGGCGGAATCGAGGGTTTGGCGCAGAGTAGCTAAAGTGCCCGGATCGTTGAGGCTGGCGGCAATCTGCTGCAGATCTTCGGTAGCTTGGGCCACGTTCTCCGCAGCCGCTCGCACCTCGGCCAGGATCTGGCGCACATCGGCCTGGAGTTGTGGATCGGTAACCAGCGGGCGCACCGCGCTCGACATGGCCTGTAGATCGGCGCTCACCTGCTGAATGTTCTCCAGGACGGCGTTAAGGGAAGTGCGGTTTTGATCCACCAGGGCGGTGAATTGATCGGCAGCCGCTTGAAAACTGCGGGCAGTTCCCCTCACAGCCCCAGCCGCGTCTTGGATGGCTGTGGCAGCGGTCGTGAATTGCGACAAGTCCAGATCTTCGGTGCGCAGGGCAGCTACTCGCTCTTCTACGGTTTCTGAAAGACTGGCTACGCTATTGGCGACGCGGGTGATCCCCTCCAGAGTGGTGTTAAGGGTATCGAAGAGCTCGTCCTCGTTGACCCGTGTGAGCAATCGATCCAGCCTAATCAATAGCTGGCCAAAATCCACTCCAGGGGTTCCCTCCACCACATCTCCATTGCAGATGATTTGACTGCTGTCGCAATCCGCTGCCAGAGGGGATCCCGTTGCCGCCTGACCCCTCCCCTGGGGCAGGATGTCCATCACCGTTTCCCCCACCAACCCCGTCTGTTTGGTAAGAAACAGGGAATCGCGGGGGATGACTAGGGGCTGATCAATGGTCACCTGTACTTCTACTTGGCTGGGTTGAGGCACAATCCGCTCCACTCGACCTATGGTTACCCCCCGCAGCCGCACGCTGGATCCCTCTGTCAGGCCGACCACGTTGGTATAGGTGACGGTAAATTGAAAGCCGCGACTGCCAAAGCGCAGGTTGTAGATCCACAAAAACAGGCCGGCAAAGCCCAGCGCCCCCGCCAGGATCAACAGGCCCACTGCCCCTTCTCGCACTGCTCGCGAACGCATCACACCTGCCCCGCCACTTGAATTGGCCCTTCTACGCTACCGCTGAAAAACTGCCGCACAAAGGGGTTATCGCACGTTTCAATCTGCTGCACGGATCCCTCCCACTGCACCCGCCCCTGGGCCAACAACACAATGCGGTCGGTGGCGCGGTAAATGGTGCTGTGTTGGTGGGTCACCACAATGTAGCTCTCACAGGCTTTTTTCACCTGCTGCAGCTCCCGGATGAGATCTTCAATTACCGTGGAGGCAATGGGATCCAAGCCCGCAGTGGGCTCGTCGTACAGCAGCAATTGGGGCTCATCCTGGGGCAGAGAAGGATCCTCCATAATGGCGCGGGCGAAGCTGGCCCGTTTGCGCATCCCCCCCGAGAGTTCTTCTGGCAGGTTGTGCTCTTTGCCCGCCAGTCCCACCGCCTCCAGCTTGGCGGCCACCAATTCCTGAATACGGGAGCGGGGCAACTGCGAGTGCTCGTAGAGCAAAAACCCCACGTTTTCTTCCACCGTCAGGGAGTCGAAGAGGGCGGCCTGCTGAAACACCATCCCTACTCGCAAAGGGGGAGTTGCATGATGGGCTTGAATCTCCGGGAGCGGGATCCCGCACCAGAGCACTTCTCCGGCGTCTGGCTCCGTTAGGCCGGCAATGATGCGTAGCAGCGTCGACTTCCCGGTGCCCGAAGGCCCCACCAGACCCAGGGCCTCACCCCGGTACACCTTCAGATCCACGTGGTCAAGCACCACCGTCGAGCCGAAGCGCTTGGAAACTTGGCGCAGCTCCACCAAGGGGGCAGTGCTCTGCACTGCTGGCATGCTCAGAACCTCCGCCCTCGCCAAAGGCTGGAGCCTATTTTCCGCGGCCTTCTGCTCCTTTGGGCTGTCTATGCTGCTTCTGAAGCACTTGACCAATGATTTCAAGCAAAACTGGGGGCTCAGGATGCTTCCCTCCTTGAGTCGGCTTCACTGCTAGTTTAGGAGTCGGCAGGGGCCAAGGCAATGAAGCAGCCCACAGCCCTATCAAGGCAGATCAGGGATCCCTGGCGATAGGCCCAAGCCGTACCTCTCCTCTCCATTCTCTCTGCTCTGCAGCTCAGGGGCGAGGTCTTCCTCAAGGGCAGCCACCCAACCGGAGGGGACGATCTCCATCTCGTCTGTAACCCCTGCTCTTTTCTCTTCCCTCTTCTCTCCGTCAGCCAGCTCCGGCTGTTCATCCTGCTCCGAATTGAGTTTCACGCGCCGCGAGAAACCCCAGACAAATAGGGGGATCACAGCCACCACCATCCCCCACTCCGGGATCTCGATTTGGGGGAAAAACACCTCCAACAACATGGTGCTCCCCACCAGGGCAATGATGGCAAAAGCGGCATCTTCCAGGTGAGAGAACTCATCCAACCAACGCAAAAACAGAGAAGCCATGTAGCGCATCAGGGTAATGCCGAGAATGCCGCCGAGGATGATTACCCAAGCCTTGCGGGAGACACCCACCGAAGCAGCGATGCTGTCGAAAGAAAACACCAGATCCGTCAGTTCCACCATCACCAGGGTCTGCCAAAAATTGGCGTGGCGGGTGATGTCCTGTTCTTGGCCTTCTTCCTCGCCCCGAAAGTGCTGCCAGGCTAGCCAGAGCAGATAACAGGCCCCCAAGAATTGGGCGGGCGGATACTCCACCAACCAAACCGCTGCAAAGACAATGGCGATGCGAAAGCCGTAAGCGCCAATGATGCCCCAGCGCAAGGCCCGATTCTGTTGCTGAGGGGTAGGCAGGTGCTTCACCAGAGCCGCCAGGGCAACGGCGTTGTCCGCAGAGAGGGCGGCCTCCAAAAACACCAAAGCCACTACCAAGAAAATATCTGCCCAGGTGAAGGACTGAGTCATCCCTTGTGCCAGGGTCAAGGTCGCCCCCATCGCCTCTATGGCATTTTTGACAAGTGTGGCATCAATTAGCATATTCGCGCGTTTTGTCCGCCCCAGTCAGTCCAACACAGCAGTTAACCAGCGTAGGAACCCTCCCCATCTTCGGATAAAGGTACCCCAGAAAAAGGCATGAACCCAGTTAGGTGACCAGAGGCAACACCCTCAAACTCCCGAAGGATGGGAAAGAGAAAGCCCAAGCCTAAACTATGGCCTGAGTATAGCCTGTTTGGCTCAGGATCCATTTACAGTTCTTAACCTTCCGAAATCTGTCGATTCCCTGTTGGATCTCCAGTGGGGCCGCATGAACTCAATCGAGCTGCCAGCCGTTGTCCACAGCGCAGGATCTGGCCTGCTAGAATGGCCGCCCCGAAACCGTTATCGATGTTCAGCACTCCCACCCCCGCCGCGCAGGAGTTGAGCATAGTGAGCAGGGCAGCCAAGCCCTGGAAGCTGGCCCCGTAGCCAATGCTGGTGGGCACAGCGATCACCGGACAATCCGCCAGACCCGCCACCAAGCTGGCCAAGGCCCCCTCCATGCCCGCCACCACGATCAGCACGTCCGCTTGCAGGGCCGCCCAGTTGTGCAGCAGCCGATGGAGCCCGGCCACCCCCACATCCCAGAGGCGCTTCACCTGAAACCCAGAAAGCTCCAGCGTGAGGGCGGCTTCTTCTGCCACCGGTAAGTCGGCAGTGCCGGCGGAGATCACGCTGACCTGTCCAGGATGGCTGACCACCTGCTGGGACGGGATCCAACACAAGCGGGCCAACTCGGAATACTGGGCCTGGGGCAAGCGGCTGCGGATCTCGGCATACACCTGGGCTTCGATGCGGGTGGCCAAGGCCAGGGATCCCCGCTGGTGGAGTTGCTCCAGGATCTGGGCGATCTGATCTGGGGTTTTGCCCGGCCCCCACACGGCTTCGGGAAAGCCCGTGCGCAAGGGACGGTGGTGATCCACATGGGCGAAATCTCCCACCGGCTCGAAGGGCAGAAAGCGATAGGCCTGCAGAGCTTGCTCTGGGGTGAGCTTCCCTTGGGCCACCGCCCGAAACAGATCCTGCAGCGCTGTCGTAGAGGGGGGGGTCATGGAGGATGAGTTAATCTGCAACACTCGGCTTGGATCTTGCCTGGATCTACTGGGCCAAAGACCCGCGCGGGAAAAACAACACCGGATGCCAACTTTGCCGCAAAATCTCGCCGGTTAGGCTGCGAACCGACCACTCCCAGAAGCTGCCCACGTGGGAGGAGGCAGTGGCGATGGCCGTCATGTCTTCATCGGCAGCAGTAGCTAGGATCTCTTTGAGAGGGGATCCCACCCGCACCAGGGTGCGCAACTGTACGGGTTTCACCTGCTCGCTCAGCGGTTCAATTACCTGCGCCAGGTCGGCTTCGGCTTTGCGTTGGAGCACCTCCACCGGAGTTCCTTGGTTGCGGCGGGCGCTGGGATCCACCACGTAGAGCAGGGTAAGCGTCTGGCACTGGGAAGTACCGGGCAGCAGGTGGCCGAGATGGTTCAGCAACTGCTGACGCGGCTGCTCAAAGTCAAAGGGCACCAAGAGGCAGCGAAACAGGTGGCGGCTGCGCAAGCGCAATTCTTCCAGGGTAAAGGTAGCCAGCAGCTGGGGGCGCATCACCAGTAGGGGGATTTTCAGCTTCGGCAACAGCGCCATGGTGGTGCTGCCGAACAATTTTTCGGCGAGCAGGTTGTGGGTACCCATGCCTGTAATCAGCAGATCGGAGCCATAGGTTTGGATGCCTTTTAGGATTAGATCGGCTGGCCTGCCCACCTGCACCAGAGCCTTGACTTCCAACCCCGCCGGGATCGGGTTCAGCAGCTTCTGCAACTGGGCCTGCTCTGCCTGGATTTCGGGGGTAATGTCTTCGGGAATGCCGATGTCGTCATCCTGCCAATCCAGACTGCGCACGAAGGTGACGCGCTCGATGCCATTGCTGTGCAGATCTTCTAGACACTTGCCAAAACGCTGCAGGCCATCTCGGCAGTCGGTGGCAATTAACACGTTTTTAAACATATCGTTTTGAGCATTAGGAGAGAGGGTAGCCGGCTCAAGAGCAACGCTTTGGCCCGCAGCGATCCTAAGCTAACACCTTGCGGGGTTGTTCCCAAGGCAGCAGCTCCGGATCCCTCTTCGGCATCGGTTGCTCAGCGGTTGGGATCCGCCAGGTTGCGAAACTGGGTGTACTGACTTTCAAACAGCAGGCGCACGGTACCGGTGGGGCCGTTGCGATGTTTGGCGATGATGACCTCGGCAATGCCGCGATCGCTGGTGTTGGGATCGTAGTATTCCGGGCGATAGATCATCATCACCAGATCGGCATCCTGCTCGATGCTGTTGTGAACCAGCAGACCGTTGGCCACGAAGTTGTGGTGGCGGGGCATTTCGATGTCGTAAACCGGCTGAGGCTCCCCCGGCTCGCTGATGAACACCACCGGATCCCAGATCAGCCCCTCCTGCACCACCACCGCCACCTCTTCTTCCAATTGCAGCTCATCCAGGGTTTTCCAGCCCTGTTGGGTGAAAAAGGGGTGATTGCCGGTGGCTTGAATGGAGAAATTGAGACGGGTCTTCAGAACACAGGTAGGCTGCCGACCACTGCAAAACACCTTCACAGGCTGTTGGGGCACCAAGCGCCCGCGCCCGTTCAAGCTGAGCAGACGGGGCAGTTCCGCCGCAGCCGGCAGGGTCGCCAGTTGATCCAGCCGCCAGATCTTGCCGCGATCCGCATCCATCACCTGCGTATCCCCGGCCAGACAGCCCGATTCCCGCAGATCCGCCAGCTGTGGACGTTTGTCGGAGCGAGACTCAACAGCCCGACTGAGTTGAGAAAGCACCAGCACCGGCACCATCAGCTCTTTGGCCATGGCCTTGAGACCACGGGTAATGCGCGACAGCTCCTGCACCCGGTTGTCAGCAGCGGATCCCTGCATCAGTTGTAGGTAGTCGATCAACACCATCCCCAACGTTCCCCCCTGTTCCGCCTGCAAACGCCGCGCTTTGGAGCGAATTTCTGTAACAGTACAGTCAGGGGTATCGTCGATGAACAGGGGCAGTTGCGACAAAAAACCAATGGCTTGGCCCAGGCGCTGCCACTCGTGTTCGCTGATGCGCCCAGAGCGCAGACGGCTGCTGTCGATGCGGGCTTCGCTGGCCAAAAGCCGCTGCACCAGTTGCTCCCTCGACATTTCCAGGCTAAAGATAGCGACCGGCTGCTTGGCATAGGCAGCCACATTTTGGGCAATGTTGAGGGCCAGGCTGGTTTTCCCCATCGAAGGCCGACCGGCCAGGATCAACAAGTCGGATCGCTGCAAGCCCTGAGTCAGGTTATCCAGGTCGATGAATTTGGTCGGGATCCCCGGAAGCTGTGCCCCGCTTTGGAACTTCTCTTCCAAATCCGAGAAGATATTGACCAAAACCTCAGAGGCCGGGATGAGGCTACGCTGCACCCGCTCTTGGGTGAGTCGAAACACCTCCTGCTCGGCTTGATCCATCACCTGAGACAGGGGCTGGCTGGTATCGTAGGCCAAACGAGCCAAGGTATTGCTCACCTGGATCAACTGGCGGCGCATGTATTTATCCATCACCAGGCGGGCATACTGGTCGATGTTGACGCTGCTGACGGTTTGCTCTAGCAGGCGACGAATCGCCCCCGTTCCCCCCACCCGCTCCAGAAGGTGATGATCTGCCAACCAGGCAGACACAGTCATCAAGTCGGTGGGTTGGCCTTGGCTGTGCAGTTGGAGGGCAGCCCGGTAAATCTCTTGGTGGGCAGAGATGTAAAACATCTCTGGACGCAGAAACTCCGCGACCCGCACCAACGCATCCGGATCGAGGAGAATGCCCCCCAGGATCTCCTCCTCAGCTTCTATGTTCTGGGGAGGAAGCCGATCCCCACCCGTTAAGTCGTAATCGTTGATCAACACAAGCCAGGACAGGAAAATCAACCCAGCCCCAGGGTAACTGGCCTCTCAGCCAGTCAGCTCCAATCGTCAGGCGGGTCAAGCTCTAGGCTGAGCATACCCGCTTGTTGCCTAAGGCAAAAACCCTACTCACCCCGGGATCCCTCACGGGAACTCAGGGATCCTCGAAGGTGAGTCCTCATTCGGGAGTAACCTGAATGCGCAGCGTAGCGGTAACTTCGGGGTGTAACTTTACCTGCACGGGATAAACCCCGGTTTTCTTGATCTCCTCGTTGAGGAGAATGTTGCGGCGGTCGATATCTAGACCGCTGGTAGCCAGCACCACCTCAGCAATATCGCTGGTGGTCACCTGCCCAAATAGGAGGTCGTGTTCTCCCACTTTCTTACGGATGACGAAGCGACCAATGGTCTCCAGAGCGGTCTTGTAGTTTTCCGCCCGTTGTTTTTCTGCCAGTTTACGAGCCGCTTCCTGCTCCAGACGCATCTGCTGCTCTTTCAATATGCCAGGGGTAACCCGCACCGCCATCTGCCGCGGGAAGAGGTAGTTGCGAGCATAGCCGGGCTTGACGTTGACAATCTCTCCGGGCTTGCCCAGCCCTGGGATCGCCTGGCGCAGCACAACCTGCATGTTACGTTTCGACATTGGGAAGACACTTCTTTTCTCGACAGCCCTCCATTCTAGAGGCTCAGCAGGTTCATCGTCAGCCCAGAGTGCCATAGCCACCAGCCCGTCGGCATAGGGGATCCCTTCTCAGAGCTTATTCCCGATTGGCAGGTCTCTAGAGTCCTCTTCCAGCTCTGAACCTTGGCGGGAAGATGAAGAAGCCACCTTTCCAAACTCAAAAGGCGGAAGCTCTCTGTTTTGGGAGATACCCAATCCAGGATAGGGAGTGGCTGACACCAAAGGGGATCCCTTGAGGGGTTTGCAACATTTGGCGGATATCCCCAGAGATAACCTGGGCTTAACCTCGTTTTAACCAAAAACAACTGGCCTTTACGTTATAGTAGCTGCGCGGACTGGCGAAGTCTTCAATGGAGCGTTCCGTGGGAAACCTCGCGTGCTCGGAGGGAGCCTTGGGGCGCTGCGATCGGTTGAAGGCTTGTTGAGGATCGCAGGCCTAGCTTGAGAGTTGCCTCTAAGCTTCCAGGCGACATTGGTTCACCTGGTTCAACGAGTTTTGATTGGGCTGGGTGAAGTTCTGAAGTAGAATAGCCTTTTTTAGAGCTGGACTGAGATTTTGTCTTCATCTGGGAGAGGAGATCTGTATGGTGACGTTGCACCCCTTGGAGCGTCGTTCTTTCCTGAAGTTTCTATCTGCCACTGTTGCCGGCTTTGCGGCCAGTCAGACGAATTGGCAGCGGGTGTTTGCTCAGCAGACCATCACCATCAATGGCGCTGGGGCGACCTTCCCGGCCCCCATCTATCAAACTTGGGCCCAAGAGTTTGGCAAGAAAAACCCTAACATCCAGGTCAACTATCAGTCTGTAGGAAGCGGTGCGGGTCGTCGGCAGTTTGTAGCCCGCACGGTCGATTTCGGTGCCACTGACAGCGTGCCCCGTCCTGAAGAGATCAACCAAATTGAGAATGAGGCTAACCCTCCCAAAGGGATGGTTTCTGTACCCATGGTGGGCGGAGCGGTAGTTGCAGCGTACAACATTCCTGGGGTGGGCCCCGAAATCCGCCTTTCCCGCCTGGCACTGGTGAATATCTTCCTGGGCAAGATCAAGAACTGGAACGATCCCCTGCTGGCTGGCCTTAACCCAGGGGTGACTTTCCCAGATTTGCCGATTACCGTCGTGCATCGCTCTGATGGAAGTGGTACCACCGATATCTTCACCACTCACCTCAACGCTATTAGCCCAGAGTGGAAGCAAAAGGTGGGTCGCGGCTCTTCGGTAAACTGGCCAACCGGCGTAGGGGCGCGTGGGAACGAAGGGGTTTCCGAGCAGATCAAGCAAATTTCTGGCTCGATTGGCTACGTGGAATTCGGCTTTGCCAAGCTCAACAACTTGAACATTGCCCGTCTGGAAAACCGGGCAGGCAAGTTTGTAACTCCCAACGTCGAGACGGAGAAAGCGGCGCTGGCCAGAATTCAGCTCGACGAGCGTTTGCTGGGGGTCGATCCGGATCCTAGTGGGGAAGACTCTTACCCTATTGCGGGCTACACCTGGATCCTTGCCTACAAGGTTTACCCCAAAGCCGAGACTTCCAAGGCCGTTAAAGAGTTTCTCCGCTACGGCCTCACTGAGGGGCAGGCTTTCGCTGAGCAGTTGGGATATGTCCCTCTGCCGGAAGAAACGCGGCAAAAAGCTCTGGCTGCGCTAGAAAATATCACTCCGTAAGAACTTTTACTAAGTAGAACCAGGAACAAGAATCCCCGTTCTTTAGGACGGGGGGCGTGTCAACAACTATCCCTAGCTCCAGGCGGATGAGCTCCCTTTCTTCTGACAGCAACCTTCTGTTTCAGCCTCGACCGGTTTTCCAGCGCCGGCGCGACCAGGTTTTTATCTGGGCTACGCGGATTGCCGTGTTTTTCTCGGCCTTCCTGCTGCTCTGGATTGCTCTGGAGATCGGCATTCAGTCTTTGCCAGCTATCAACAAGTTTGGACTGAGTTTCTTCTGGAGCACCACCTGGGATCCGGTCGAGGACGTCTATGGGGCCTGGCCACAGATCTATGGCACGCTGGTAACTTCTCTCATCGCTCTGATTGTGGGGGTTCCTTTTAGCTTTGGCATCTCTATTTTTCTGAGCGAGGATTTTCTTCCGAAGTCTCTGCGTTTGGCTCTGATCATTGTGGTTGAGCTGCTGGCAGCTATTCCCAGTGTGGTGTTTGGTATTTGGGGATTGTTTGTCTTCATCCCCTTCTTCCGCCCCGTTCAGATGTTCCTGTACGAGAACTTCAATTGGCTTCCCATTTTCAGCACACCACCGATTGGGCCGGGGATGCTGACGGCAGGGGTTGTCTTGGGGATCATGATTATCCCCATCATTACAGCCATCGCCAGGGAGGTTTTGGTGGCTGTTCCTCCTGAGCTGCGCGCGGCTGCCTATGCGATGGGGGCTACGCGATGGGAAGCCATTTTTGGAGTGGTACTACCGGCTGCGATTGGGGGTATGTTGGGGGCTGTGGTGCTGGGTTTGGGACGCGCCCTGGGCGAGACCATGGCGGTGGCAATGCTGATTGGCAATGCGCGGGGGATTAGAGTCTCGCTTTTGGCCCCTGCCAGCAACATCCCTGCATTGCTGGCCAACGAGTTTGCAGAAGCATCCGACGAGCAGATCTCGGCTCTGATGTATGTGGCTTTGATCTTGCTGGTCATTACGCTGGTGGTCAACATCATCGCTGAGCTGATGGTTCGTCGGGTCAAGTTTGCTTTGACGGCTTCTCGGGAGTAGAGGAACATGGCGACACAAGTGGCAGCACAGGCCAATTTGTTCAAACGCAAAGTCAGATCCAAGCGCGTCGTGCTGGACTGGGTGATGACAGGCCTGACCTTTGCTTCCAGCATTTTTGCGATTGTTGTGCTCGCTTCCATCCTTTACTACGTTTTCGTCAACGGCATTGAGCGGTTCAGTTGGCAGACCTTAACCCAGCTTCCTCCTCCTCCTGGAGATCAGGTGGGTGGCTTCGGCAACGCGGTGCTGGGGACGATCATCGTGGTATCGATTGCCATCTTGATCTCCTTCCCAATTGGCTTGTTTGCTGCGATTTACCTTTCGGAGTTTGGACAGAACAGCTCAACAGCCTCGGCTTTGCGCTTCGTCATCAAGGTTCTGACCGGGGTTCCCTCCATCATTGCCGGGGTGTTTGCCTATGGGGTGCTTGTGCTCTCCACTAAGACCTTTTCTGCCCTGGCGGGTGGGGTAGCTCTATCGGTGCTGACTTTGCCCATCATCATCCTTTCTTGCGAAGAGGCTCTGCGCTTGGTGCCGGCGGATACTCGGGCTGCTGCCTATGCTCTGGGCGCTTCCCGGGTGCAGACTGTGTTTCGAGTTGTCTTGCCGGCTGCCTTGCCGGTGATCCTAACGGGGGTGACTTTGGCCATTGCCCGAGCAGCAGGGGAAACAGCGCCTCTAATCTTCACCGCTCTGTTCAGTTTCCTATGGCCCGATGGTTTGCTGAAGCCAGTAGCTTCGCTGGCGGTGCTGATCTACAACTTTGCCATTGTTCCCTTCGAGAACCAGCAGAAAATTGCTTGGGGAGGAGCCTTGGCTTTGGTGATTCTGGTTTTGATCACCACGACCAGTTTCCGGCTGCTGCTGAGTCGTCGTCAGGAAACCATTACTATCTGATCTGGTTCTTCTGAGATTTTTGCCTCACTACTCTTCGATTTTGAGTTTGGGTTCTGAAGCAACGTCTACCTCTGGTATTCCTATGCGCCCTCCATTTCCCGGCACGCCTGACTCCTCTGAGAAATCCGCCAACCTAACTGTTGAGCTGGAAACGCAAGCAGTCAGTGTTTACTACGGCTCTCATTTGGCGGTGAAGCAGGTTTCTCTGAAGATTCCCAAGAATCACATCACTGCTTTTATTGGCCCTTCCGGCTGCGGCAAGAGTACTTTGCTGCGCTGCTTTAACCGCATGAACGATCTGATCCCGGGGGCGAGAGTAGAGGGATCCGTCATTTTTCACGGGAAAAACATCTACGATCCCGATGTAGATCCTGCTGAAGTGCGGCGGCGAGTTGGCCTGGTGTTCCAAAAGCCCAACCCTTTCCCCAAATCAATCTACGACAACATTGCCTTTGGGCCACGGGTCAACGGCTACCAAGGAGACTTGGATGAGCTGGTAGAGCGCACATTGCGTCAGGCCGTCCTCTGGGATGAGGTGAAAGACAAGCTGAAGATGAGTGGGCTCTCCCTTTCGGGGGGACAGCAGCAGCGTCTTTGCATTGCCCGCACCTTGGCCATCCAGCCGGAGGTTATCCTGATGGATGAGCCTTGTGCCTCGTTGGATCCAATCTCCACGTTGCGCATTGAGGAGTTGCTCAAGGAACTGGGCCGTCGCTACACGATCATTATCGTTACCCACAACATGCAGCAGGCAGCGCGGGTCTCCGACTTTACCGCCTTCTTCAACACTGAAGTCGACGAAGAGGGGGTTCGCTACGGACGGATGGTGGAGTTTAACCGCACTGAGAAAATCTTTAACTCTCCCGCCCATCGGGAAACGGAAGAGTACGTGAGCGGACGGTTCGGCTAATCTGCTGTTGGCGATCCCTCAATTCTGGTCAGTTGGGATCCCGCTCGCCTATTCTAATGGGCGGGAAGATCTATGCAAGGTGAGGCACCGGCGAGATGGCCAAGCGGGTGCGTCTGGATAGCTGGTTGGTGGAGCGCGGATATTTTTCCTCACGCCAGCAAGCGCAACGCTCCATTTTGGCAGGAGAAGTCTTTCTAAACGGGGTGCGGGCGGAAAAGCCTGGAACCTGGGTGAGCGGGGATCCAGCGGTGCAAGTTCAGTCTGGGCCTGCTTTTGTCTCACGAGGGGGAGAAAAGCTACAGGGGGCGCTGCAAACTTTTCCTGTTCAGGTGCAGGGTCGTATTTGTTTGGATGCGGGCATTTCCACAGGAGGTTTTACAGACTGCTTGTTGAAACGGGGAGCCCAGCGGGTCTACGGAGTGGATGTGGGCTATGGGCAACTGGCCTGGTCTTTGCGAACGGATGCGCGGGTGATCCTAAAGGAGCGGGCCAACTTGCGCCATCTGCAGCCGGAGGATCTGTACGGAAGCGAGGCACCTCCCCAGAGCTGGCCGGATTTGGCGGTGGTAGACCTGTCTTTTATTTCCCTGACTAAGGTGCTAGCTCCGCTGTGGAACCTGTTGCGTTTCCCACGGGAGGCGCTGTTGCTGGTGAAGCCCCAGTTTGAGGCGGGCCGAGACCAGGTGGGTAAAAAGGGGGTGGTACGGGATCCGGCTATCCATGCCCGCGTGCTGGAGACGGTGATGCGCTCGGCCGTGGCCCAGGGCTGGCAGGTGCAAGGCTACACGTGGTCGCCCATCACTGGCCCTGCTGGCAATATCGAGTATTGGCTCTGGCTGGCCGAAGGAGAAGGGATCCCTCTCCCCAGCGGCAGTGCGCTACAACAGATGAGCGAGCAGGCAAGAGCGACCCTACATGGGTAGCTTGTCGATTTTGTCAATAGGTTGATGTGCTGGGTTGGGGGAGATGAGCCAAAAAATTGAAGAATTGTTTCAGGAAGGGATTCGGCGCTATGAATCCGGGGAAGCAGCCAAGACGTTAATTCCCTCTTTTGAGTCAATCTGTAAGGGATCCCCAAAGGCGGCGGCGGCTTGGACGTGCTTGTCCTGGCTCTACCTTCTGGAGGGGCAGGCGGAAAAAGCTCTGAAGGCCGCCCAGACTGCTGTGAAGTTGGATCCGGTGGATGCCCAGCCCCGTGTGAATCTGACCCTAGCCATGCTGGAGCTGAAAAAAACCGGGGTACGCCAGCAGGTGGAGGCCATTAAGCAAATCTTGGCACGGGATCCCGAGCAGATTGAGGGTGTCAAATCCAACCTGCAAGAGGGAGGGAACCGCCGTCCTGCTTGGCCCCACTTGAGCAAGATTTACAACTGGCTCTTTGAAGAAGATTAAGTGACCCTATTCCTTGTTTTGCAACAAGACTTTAGGAAAATCTAGAGCTTTTTATTTTAATCTACAACTCTTAGCGATGTTCTCATGGAGTTGGTGCTAAACTTCTTGTACCCAATAGCAATATGGGATCCATTTATCGATAGGGGTTAGCTCTCGTCGCTTCTCTTCCCCGGCCTCAGTTGATTGATGAGATTGAACTCCGGGCTGGCGCGAGATGCTTAGCTCGGCGGTGGCTGCACTTCATTATATTGCAGTGGTGTTGCACTGCCGCCGCTTCCATAGCCACTGAATCGAGTCCCGTTTTCCAACCTCACTTTTTTGACCCCTTTGACTGCAGATGGGAGGAACTTTAAGATGAACCGTCAGACCGTTTGGGTTAAGAGCGATACCCGAAACCACCAAGGCTATTTCATTCCCCAGTGTGAGTATACTTTGGTCGAGGCCGACCAAAACGGCTGGGCGCTGATCTGTGCGGACAATGCCCGCTGCTATTATGTGGATCCCGAACAACTCTGGTTTGAGGCGGGATGAGAACTGTTGCTGCCTATTCAGGGCTGCTTGACTTCGAGGGAGTTCTGTAGAAACGCGGGCTCCCCATCATACATTCTCCCCATGCCGTTGGGCAGGGTTTTTTTCATGGGATGAGGATTGGCCCGTCATGCCTGTACACAGAACGGGCTTTAGGCTGGTACCTTGGGGCTTCTTCGACCGCAACCCGACAATCAATCTAGCGGAGCCGGCGTAAACTACCCGGCTCCGACCGCTAAGCGGTACGGAGCGGGCTTTCAGTAGCCCTGAGCCTGCTCTGCTCTACCAGAGAACAAAACAAGCCCGGACCTCTAGGCTGGTTTACGGCAGCCCCCAAGAGCGCAATCACATTCGCACCATTCAAATCCGCATCCCCTTCCCATCCACAGTGCCCACACTTGAACGACTTGCCACTGCGGTAGGATTGCGCAGGGTCGGGATGGATGTGCAAACACCGGTGGCAGGTCTGCGACGTGTAGGCAGGCGGAACAAGAATCAGAGCAACCCCCGCACGCAGAGCCTTGTATTCCAGAAATTGACGTAGTTGGTAGAACGCCCAACTGTTGGTCCTACGCCGCTCGGCTTTGCTGCGTGGCTGTTGATTGACCCTTTCCCGGATCCCTGTCAGGTCTTCCAGGGCGATAGCGCTGTTGGTAGCTTTTGCCCTAGAGACAATAGCTTTGGAGATGCGATGATTGACCCACGTTTGAAAGCGTCTCTCCTTGCCAGACAGCCGTTGCAGCAGTTGACGGCATCTGCGCCGCGAACTGCGTGTGCCCTTACTGGCTTTGCGTTGGAGTGCCGCCCTCAACCGGGAGTAGTGGTCTCGGACTCTGTTCAACTGCTGTCCATTCCAGTTCTTCCCCTCTGAGGTATGAGCGATATCTATCCTTCCCAAATCCACCCCGATCACCTTGTCGGTATCTTGTTGCTTGGGTGGTTTTTTCTCTACGCAAATCTGGATGTAGTAGGAGCCATCTTTGCGCTTGACCAGGGTGGCCGATTTGGGGTTAGAGCCAGCCAGCATTCCCCTCTGGTAGTTACCAATGGCTAGCTCAAAGCGTTCTCTCCCTTCCACCGTGGTCAGCGACACCGTCCAGTCTTTCTCGCGGAATGAAAAGATACGTGCGTCGTAGGTAACGAACCTACGCTTGAACTCTTTAACCGGACGGTTGCGCTGTCTCGCCACTTTGCGAGCGCCTGCCACCCGTCTGCACACCTGTTGAGCCAAGTTACTGGACAAGCCGAACCGGGCTCGAATCTCGTAGTAGCAAAGGGATTGCAGTTTGACCGCGTTGACGATCTTCTCCGGCGTGTTCTGGTTGACCCAGTTCAAGGCTTGGCCAAAAGCCTCCATCGTCGCGTCCAATTTGGCGGCTTGCGACTGGGACGCCTTGAGCTTACAGGAGACGGTCAGGACTTGGCTCATAAGTTCATTGTACTTCATCAAAGCGCATTCCTCCCGGCACTGACCCTACGGGTACAGTGCGGGGCTCCTGCGATTTCTAGCTGATACTCGACTGGAATCTGGTTCAAGTTCAACTTTCAATACAACTTTTTTCAATACAACTTTCAATACAGAGGGTCTGGTCTGTCCCAGGCCCTTTTTGACTGCCACTTAGGGAGATTCCCAGGGTTAACCCCGCTCTCGCATGGCTTCGGCCAGCAGGCGGGCCACTTCCGGTCGAGAGAACTCCGGCGGGGGCACTTCACCGCGTTGCAGCATTTCCCGCACCTTAGTACCCGATAGGTGAATGCGCTGGTGGGGTTGGCTGGGGCTGGTCTTGGCCGTGGCCATGGTGCCGGTGACGGTGCAATAGAAAGCATGTTCAAACTTCAAGGGAATGATGCCCAGCTCCCCCGGCTGGAACTCATCAAAAATGTGTTGGGCATCGTAGGTGCCGTAGTAGTTCCCCACCCCGGCGTGATCCCGTCCCACAATGAAATGGGTACAGCCGTAGTTTTTGCGAATGAGGGCATGGAAAATGGCCTCGCGGGGGCCGGCGTAGCGCATCGACGCAGGGTTGATGGCCAAGATCACCCGCTCCTTGGGGTAGTACTTTTCGATCAACACCTCGTAGCAGCGCATACGCACATCGGCGGGAATGTCGTCGCTTTTGGTAGCCCCCACCAGCGGGTGCAAAAATAGCCCGTCCACAATCTCCAAGGCACATTTTTGGATGTATTCATGGGCGCGGTGGATGGGGTTGCGGGTTTGGAAGCCTACAATGGTTCTCCAGCCTCTTTCCCGAAACAGTTGCCGCGATTGGGCCGGGTCAATCTGGTAGGCCGGAAAAAGAGGGTGGGGATCCCGCTGCAGGAGGGTGACGGGGCCGGCCAAATAGACGGATCCCTGCTCGTAGAGCACCTTTACCCCTGGATGTTGCTCATCGGTGGTGCGATAAACTTGCCGGGCTTCGCGGGTTTTGTCGTAGGTAAATTTCTCCGTCAGCTCCAGTAGGCCCAGGATCTTGCCCTCGGCGCTGGCCAAGGTAATCATTTGCCCCTCTTTCAGACCCGCTGCCACTTCTGAGGAGACCGGCAGGGTGACCGGCAGCGACCAAGCCAAGCCATTGGCCAGGTGCATCGTTTCCAGAACGGCCTGGTAATCTTCCCGCCCCATAAACCCCGTTAGCGGGCTGAAGCCCCCAATGGCGATCATCTCCAGATCCGATTGGGCCCGCTCGTCGAGATAGAGGATGGGGCAATGTTCGGCTTTGGAACGCAGCTCCTGCGCCTGCTCAGGCGGGGCAATGCGGTTGATCAGGGTGCCCCCGTGGGGCGGAATGGCATCACCAGCAGGGAGAGTCGATTGAGATTGGCTCATGAGAAGGGCAGCGAGAACGACGGTTGTCCAAATCCAATATCCAGCTATCGAATCCCGGATCTCCAGGAAGCAGGGAAAAAAGCACAGGTCGGGCTGAAAACAGGAGGGAGCAGAACAGGTGGAGACCCCATCCAAATCACGCCCTTAGGGATCCCCTCCATCCCAGTCAATCCAGCAGATAGGGAGGCATGCTTTCATCGGTGGCTGATACATTGTCGAAGATGGGCCGATTCATGATCTTCTTTTGCGCGTGCAGAGGCGAGGATTGGGGTTTGGGCTGAATGATGGGGGCTTGCTCTTTGGGTTTCCGTAACTCCTGGATGGTTTTGGCCCGCTCGTCCGCAACCGCTTGCAACTGCGCCAGCGCCTTTTGCAATTCGTCCCGATGGGCAGTAACCTGCTGCAATTGAGCTTGCAGGGTAGAGACTTTGTTTTGGTAGTCTTGCAAGAGTTGTTGAGCTTCGGCCAGTTGGCTTTTGAGGGCTGCAATTTCCGGCAATTCTGGGGTTGGTTCTGGGGGAGACTGAGAAGACATCGTTGTCGGCTCCTCGCCTGTGGGAGTAGACTCTGCGGAGGTGGGCTCTGAACTGGTTTTAGCACTGGCCTTGCGCCGAATTCCGCCAGAGCGGCGGGAAGTTTCCCCCGACGAAGGAAAGAGGCTGCGGTCAGATCCGGTCACAAGAGCACCTCGCGTTCAACAAACTGCAGCAGCCGCTGACACACCGCCGATCCAGGCCGATAGTCCATCACCGTCAAGCCGTAGTCAAAGGCGATGCGCAAATCGCTGCTATCTGGAATGGTAACGGGTGAAAGCACATCCGCAAAAATCTGTTGCGCTTGCACGTACAATTGCCCGGTGTGGGATCCCGACCAAATGCCCCCCGGCAGATAGCGGTCATCCAGCATTGTCAAAATGGCGCGGGCTTGGCTTAGCTGGCCTTTCAGGGCCTCAATGTAGCGCAAGGTTACTTCCGTGCAGGAGAAATCGGCGCGGTTGAGCCGCGTCGGGATCAACACCCGCTGGGCCACCCGCAGGGCATTGGCGGTGAGGGCATTCAGTTCTCCCGGCGTATCGAGAAAGATGAAGTCGTAGTCCTGCAGCAGGGGATCCAGTTGGCGCTGCAACAGATTCTGCCCCATCTCTCCAGCAGCAGCCAGTTGGGCCGCCACTTCCGCCATGGTGCTGTGGGAGGGCGCCACATCTACCCCCTTGTCGGTGCAGTAGATCACCTCTTCCAGAGGACGTTGGTGTTGCGGGTGTAAGCTGGCCCAAACCGTTTCCGGTGCCGGCAAGGATCCGGCCTCTTCCAAGTAGAGACTGCTGGCAGTGGCCTGGGATGTGAGATCGATGAGCAGAACTCGGTATCCCCGTTGGGCCGTCAACTGAGCCGCGTGGACGCAGAGGGTGGACTTGCCAGTGCCCCCTTTGTTGTTGGTAAAGGCCAGGATACGCGCCATCAGCTCTCCCTGCATTCTGTCTTGCCAACTTGTTCCCCTTCCCGAGCAGCTTGGCCAGATTGGACAGGACAGTCGTTGAGGTGGCCCCGCAGCAGTCTATGCTATTGGGTGT
Source organism: Synechococcus sp. W60.1 (assembly GCF_047461575.1). Classification (NCBI taxonomy): domain Bacteria; kingdom Bacillati; phylum Cyanobacteriota; class Cyanophyceae; order Synechococcales; family Synechococcaceae; genus Synechococcus; species Synechococcus sp. W60.1. Next base: position 302,864 of record NZ_JANSHL010000003.1, read on the forward strand.
AGCCTGGTGGAGGACAACCATGCGCGATGTACTGGCGATCATCTTGGGAGGTGGGCGTGGCACCCGACTTTATCCCCTGACCAAGCGCCGCGCCAAACCCGCTGTGCCCCTGGCCGGCAAATACCGCCTCATCGACATCCCGGTCAGCAACTGCATCAACTCCGACATCGAAAAAATCTACGTCCTCACCCAGTTCAACTCGGCCTCTCTAAACCGCCACATCGTCAACACCTACCGCTTGTCTCCCTTTACAGGCGGCTTTGTGGACGTTTTGGCGGCCCAACAAACCCCTGATAATCCCGATTGGTTCCAAGGCACCGCCGATGCTGTCCGCCAATACCTCTGGCTGATGGACTCCTGGAAGCCGCGGGACTTCCTCATCCTATCTGGGGATCACCTCTACCGCATGGACTACCGCCCCTTCATCCAGCATCACCGGCAGGTTGGGGCCGATGTGACGCTGGCGGTGCTCCCCTGTGAAGAAAAAGTGGCCTCGGGTTTTGGCTTGCTCAAGCTTGGCGAGAACGGTTGCATCGTCGATTTCAAGGAAAAGCCAACAGGAGATCTGCTGAAAGCCTGTCAGGTGGACACCCAAGCCCTCGGCCTCAGCCCGGAAGAAGCCAAAGCCAAGCCCTACATCGCCTCCATGGGCATCTATGTATTCAAGCGAGAAGCTCTGATCGAGATGCTCAAAGTCAAGGAGCACACCGACTTTGGCAAAGAGGTGCTGCCGGCAGCCATCGGCAAGTACCATCTGCAAGCCTACCTCTTCAAGGGTTACTGGGAAGACATCGGCACCATCGAGGCTTTTTACCGGGCCAACCTGGCACTGGTGCAGCAGCCCAACCCGCCCTTCAGCTTCTTCGACAGCGAAATGCCCATCTACACCCGCCCGCGCTTTTTGCCCCCCAACAAAATCCTCGACTCCCAGATTGTCAACTCCATGATCGCCGATGGTTGCATCATCAAAAACGCCCAAATTCGCAACTCCATCATCGGCATTCGCAGCCGCTTGGAGGCCAACACCATTGTGGAAAACACCCTGGTAATGGGAGCCGATTACTACGAGTCGGTAGAAGAGCGACAGGCCAGACTGGAGGAAGGGATCCCACCGGTGGGCATCGGGGCCAACTCCCACATTGTCAACGCCATCGTGGATAAGAATGCCCGCATTGGGCGCAATGTCCGCATCCTCAACAAGGATCACGTCACCGAAGCGCAGCGGGAAGAGGAAGGGATCTGGATCAGCAACGGCATCGTCACCATCATCAAAGACTCGGTGATCCCGGACAACACCATCATTTGAGGGGGAAACAGGCCGGCCCTGGCCGAGAAGGGGGCAGGATGGGGCTGACAGGCCCTTGCGCAGAAACGGCGAGGCTTTTTCTGTTAAGATGGATACCAAGAGCTTCAAAACAAAAGACTGTGAGATCGCTGGAGTGTGTTTAGTAGAACTTCGCCCATTGCCGCTTTGGAAGTTTACGATCCGCAATTGATCTGCCGCTATTACCGCTGGCGCCTGCCCCAAGTGATCGGTCGGGCGCTGGCCATTCTCTGGCCTTTCTTGTGGTTTGTCCTCTGTTTGCGCTGGGATCAACTATGGGGACACACTGATCGCAATGTGGGACGGCGCTCGGTGCAGTTGCGAAAGCTGCTCACCGACCTGGGGCCAACGTTCATCAAGGTGGGTCAGGCCCTCTCCACCCGCCCCGATCTGGTGCGCAAAGACTACCTAGAAGAACTCACCCAACTGCAAGATCAACTGCCGCCATTTCCTTCCGAGCAAGCATTTGCCCGCATCGAATCCGAGTTGGGCCGTCCGATTGCCGAGATCTTTGCCCAGATCTCTCCAGAGCCGGTGGCTGCTGCCAGTTTGGGCCAGGTTTACAAAGCGCAGTTGCACAGCGGCGAATGGGTGGCGGTGAAGGTGCAGCGACCCCATCTGCGAGAGCAGTTGAGCCTGGATCTGTACCTGATTCGCTGGGCCTCGACATGGCTGGGCCCCTGGCTGCCCTTAAACCTGGGCAGTACTTTGACGGCGGTGGTCGATGAGTTTGGCCGCAAGCTTTTTGAAGAGATCGACTACCTGCACGAAGGGCGAAACTGCGAGCGCTTCGCCGAATACTTCCGCGACGATCCGGATGTGTACGTGCCGCGCATCTTCTGGGCTTACAGCACCCGCCGGGTTCTGACCCTGGAGTGGATCGACGGCATCAAGCTGACGGATGTGGAGCGCATTCGAGCAGCCAACCTGGAGGTGAAACAATTGGTGCGTATCGGGGTGGTTGCTGCCCTCAAGCAATTGCTGGAATACGGCTTTTTCCACGCGGATCCCCATCCGGGCAACCTGTTCGCCCTGGCCGATGGTCGCTTGGCCTACATCGATTTCGGCATGATGGATCAGCTTACCGAGGAAATGAAGGAGTACTTGGTGGATGCTCTGGTTCACCTGGTGGATCGCGACTACAACGCCCTGATCGATGACTTTATTCATCTGGGCTTTTTGCAGCCGGATGTCGGCCGCCAAGAGCTGATCCCCGCCTTGGAAAAGGTGCTGGCAGACGTGCTGACCCAAGAGGTGGTCAACTTTAACTTCAAAACGGCCACAGATCAGTTCTCCGACTTGATGTACCGCTACCCCTTTCAGGTGCCCTCCCACTTTGCTCTGGTGATCCGCTCTTTGGTGACCCAAGAGGGAGTAGCCCTCAGCCTCTATCCCCAGTTCCGCATCGTCGGTGTGGCCTATCCCTATGTGGCCAAGCGCCTGCTGACGGATGAATCGCCGCGTATTCGCCAACGGCTGCTGCAAGTGTTGATCAAGGATGGTAAGTTCCGCTGGAACCGCCTGGAGAACCTGATTCAAATTGCCCGCAGCGATGGGGGATTGGATTGGTTACCCACCGCCCAAACGGGTTTGCGCTACCTGATGTCGGAAGAGGCCCGCGATCTGCGTCGCCAGTTGGTGCTTTCCCTCACAGAAGATGATCGCCTTCACTTTGAGGAGTTGCAGCGTTTGTGGCAGTTGCTCAGCCCTGAACTTTCCCCAGCTTACCTCTGGCAGGCAACGCTGAGATCCCTACCCTCGACCGGCGATCTGCAACACACGCTTGCCGAGTTGAGGGAGCAGGTGCAAGCCCATCTGGAACATCTCAGCCGCTGGCGGCTACCTCAACCTTGGTCGGATTTGCTGGCAGGAGTGGGACAGGAAAGGTAGAACGGAAGAAGATGACTCAAGTTTATTGTTATTGAGCTGGACAGAAGCGTGGCAGATCAGAAAGGTGATTTCATTGCGGGTGTAGTGACCGGCGCCCTGTTGGGAGGGATCATCGGCGGGGTCATTGGGTTTGTGCTTGCCCCTCGACTCAGCAAGGGATCCGCCGAAGGCCAACGCCGGGATCCAGATCGCCTCAACGGCACCTCCGCAACCCCTGAACGACCGCGCCTCAGTGCTTCGGGTGAGTCGGCCATGTCCAGCGACTGGAGGAAGTGGGAAAATGAGGCAGAACGCATTGCTCAAGCCCGCCGCACTCTAGAGGCCAAGATTGCCGAGTTAAACGAGGCGATTCAGGCCATGCGCACGCAATTGCTCGTCAAGGAAACCTCTTCCAGGGCTGTTGAGGAAAAGCCTTGAGCAGGGGATCCCTGTCCATGCCAAACTAGAGGCGGCAGCGGCTTTCCTCTCTAGGTTCTGCCATCCTCTCTCGGCTGAGTTGCGATCCTGGGCCAGGTCTGCCTCTGGCGAAGGTGCTTCAGCTTAATGGATGTTGAGTTGATCGAGTTGTTTCCCTACTTTTCCCAACCATGATGCTCAGTCACTTGTTGTCTCCTCTCGCTTGGGTGGACGGCCTCTCCCTGGGGTTGGTCTACGGCACTGCCGCGTCTTTGCTGTTCCGCTCCCTTTACCAGTTCATTGTCATTTACAATGCTCTGCTGATCGTGCGGATTTTGCTGAGCTGGTTCCCGCAACTGAACTGGTCTAACCCCATCCTGTCGGTGCTCAGCCAACTCACCGATCCCTATCTCAACCTGTTCCGCGGCATCATTCCCCCCATTGGTGGCTTGGACTTTTCCCCCTGGTTGGCCTTCATTTTGCTCAGCTTTGCCATGCAGGTGGTGGGCCAGTTTGCCTAGCTGCTGTAGCACTGGATTCCTCCTGAGGGGCTCGGATCCCCTTAAGATTGGGAGTCACTTTTTCGTTGCCCACCGTGCAGATCCCCGGCGTTGCCCACTACTGGCTGCTGAATGCTCAGGTTCCCCTGTCGGTACTGAAGGAGGCGGTGCGGGGGGCTGTCCCCAACCGCGATAACCTGGTGTTGCTGGATCTGGAAATCGAAGGGGGGCAGATCCGCCAAATCCGGCTGGCAACAGGGATCCCGCCCCAGGGGATCCCCAGCGTGGATCTAAGGCGGGGCCAAGTGTGGCCGTGTTTTGTGGACATCCATACCCACCTGGACAAGGGACATGTGTGGCCGCGCACCCCCAATCCCGATGGTACCTTTGCCGGGGCGAGGCAGGCCGGCCAGGAAGATTGGGTGAAGATGAAGCAAGCCTATGACGGGGATCCGGAGCAGTTTCGGGAGGATCTCTACCGTCGCTTCAGCTTTGGTTTGCGCTGCAGCTATGCCCATGGATCCCAGGCAGTGCGCACCCATCTGGTCTGTGAGAATCCTCAGGTTATGGGGGCCAGCTGGGAGGTGTTTGTTCAGCTGCGCCGAGAGTGGGCGGGCAAGCTGGAACTCCAGGCGGTCACGCTTCTGAGCTTGGATACCTTTCTCACCCCTGCAGGGGAAAAGCTGGCGGACAAGGTGGCGGAAGTGGGCGGGATCCTGGGTGGGGTGGCGGCGATGGGGCCGGAACTGGATCGACAGTTGGATCGGGTGTTTGCCCTGGCCAAGGAGCGGGGCTTGGCTCTGGACTTTCATACGGATGAGACGGATGATCCGGGATCCCTCACATTGAGACACGTAGCAGCGGCGGCCTTGCGCAACGATTTTCCCCATCAGGTGGTGTGTGGCCATTGCTGTAGCCTGGCCGTGCAACCGCCGGAGGTGGCCCACAAGACTATGGCCTTGGTCAGAGAGGCGGGGATTGCCGTAGTCAGCCTGCCCATGTGTAACCTGTACTTGCAAGCCCGTAACCCCGGCCATACCCCCCGCTGGCGAGGGGTGACGCTGCTGCACGAGCTGAAAGCCTTGGGCGTGCCGGTGATGATAGCCAGCGATAACTGTCGGGATCCCTTTTATGGCTTTGGGGATCACGACGGCCTGGAGGTGTTCCGGGAGGCCACCCGCATTTTGCACCTGGATACCCCCTATGGGGATTGGCCCCAGGCCATCACCACCACCCCTGCCCGCATCATGGGCTTGACCGAGCGAGGGCAAATTGGGGTGGGGCTGCCGGCAGATCTGGTGCTGTTCAAAGGACGTGGCTTTGATGAGCTGCTTTCCCGTCCCCAGCATGACCGAGTGGTGTTGCGTCAGGGGCAGGCCATCGACACGGCTTTGCCGGACTACAGCGAATTGGACGACCTGATGGAGAACGTGGGGGCAGCGCTCAGCCCCAAGAAGTAGAGCAGGGCTATTTTGAGCAGTGAAACAGCGGGGGGATCCCTGACATTTCTCCCCAACCTGGGAAAAAGGTGGGTCGATTATTCCCAGATTAAGGTGAGATCCACCACAAAGCCAGGGAGAACGGGATCCCCAGACAAGCTGGTAGGTCGCTCCAAAACTTGCACCGGCTGACCTGTGCGATAGACATAGACCTTCCCGCTTTCCGGGTCGATTAACCAGCCCAGTTGGGATCCGTTGTCCAGGTACTCCTGCAGCTTGGCCTGAAGGGTGGCCAGCTCGTCAGTAGGAGACTTCAGTTCCAGCACAAAGTCAGGGCACAGAGGAGCAAACCGACGGCGCTGCTCTGGGGTGAGCTGCTGCCAGCGCTCTTTGGCAACCCAGGCGGCATCGGGAGAGCGAATGGCCCCATTGGGCAAGGCAAAACCTGCAGAAGAGTCAAAGACAAGACCTAAGTTCTTGCGTCGATTCCACTGCCAAAGTTGGCCTAGTAGGTCGGCGTTGCGGAATCCACTTTCGCTGCCTGCAGGGGCCATGGCGATCAGTTCTCCTTGGGCGGTGCGTTCCAGGCGCAGCTCAGGATTCTGCCGACAAAGCTGCTCGAAAACTTCATCGGTTAAATTCACAGCCGGCTGCAGGTTGAGGGCAATCATGAGCTCATCCTGGTGGGCAGTTTTAGAGCGTGGGGAGCACTATTCCCAGATTAAGGTGAGATCCACCACAAAGCCAGGGAGAACGGGATCCCCAGACAAGCTGGTAGGTCGCTCCAAAACTTGCACCGGCTGACCTGTGCGATAGACATAGACCTTCCCGCTTTCCGGGTCGATTAACCAGCCCAGTTGGGATCCGTTGTCCAGGTACTCCTGCAGCTTGGCCTGAAGGGTGGCCAGCTCGTCAGTAGGAGACTTCAGTTCCAGCACAAAGTCAGGGCACAGAGGAGCAAACCGACGGCGCTGCTCTGGGGTGAGCTGCTGCCAGCGCTCTTTGGGCATCCAAGCGGCATCGGGAGAGCGAATGGCCCCATTGGGCAAGGCAAAACCGGCGGAAGAGTCAAAGGCCACACCAAGCTGAGTTTGCCGGTTCCACTGCCAGAGCTGGGCGCTAAGGCTCAAGTTTTGACGACTGCTTTCGCTGCCTGCAGGAGCCATGGCGATCAGTTCTCCTTGGGCGGTGCGTTCCAGGCGCAGCTCAGGATTCCGCCGGCAGAGCTGCTCGAAAACTTCATCGGTTAAATTCACAGCCGGCTGCAGGTTGAGGGCGATCATCATCCTTCCTGGGCAAAACTCTCAGGGTATGGGGCCTGTGGCTCGTATTGATCCCCTAGGATGGAGCGTATTTTTTGGCGAGGGGCGCGAAGGGCTGGACTTCTACCCAACTCTCGGCTTTGGGCCAAGACTTCTGGTACCCACTGTGACATACTCCCGCACTCATGCCGACACAAAGCGCTCCGCGCCGCTAAAGCGAGAGAGTGCAGGCTTCAAGGGCTCCGTCCCGCTGGCGCGAATGGGAGGGCAACCCGACAGAGGAAGTGCCGTAGCAGAACCAGGAACCGGAATCCTCGCCCTTTATGACGGGGAGTATGTCAAAGGGGTCAAGTGCCATCAGGTGAAAGTCCTCCTATCAGGGATCCCTGTGGGCAGCCAGAATGGCCTGAGCAGCCAGGTGGCCGGAGAGGGTGGCCCCTTCCATGCTGTCGATGTAGTCTTGGGCGGTGTAGCTGCCGGCAAAAAAGAAGTTGGGTATTGGGGTCTTTTGCTGTGGGCGATAGGGATCCATGCCCGGCGCTTCTCGATAGAGGGAGTGGGCCAGTTTCACCACGCTGTACCAGGTCATGTTCAGTTGCCGGGATGAGGGAAACAGCTCGTGGACTTGGTGCAACACGTGCTGGGCAATTTGCTCGTTGGGCATGGAAATGAAGGGATCCCCCGGCGTGAGCACGCATTGTAGCAGGGATCCCTGGCCCGGCTTGTAGTAGTCGGCGGGGCTGGTGAGGGCCAGATCGGCAAAGCAGGAAAAATCGGCATCGGCGGTGTAGAGGAGATTGTCGATACCCAGAGCCTCTGGGTGTTCGCCAGCTCGTTTGGCCTGGCCTTGGGGGTTCAGCTCCGTCACCCAGCCATCGAAGCGCAATTGCACCGTGGCCACCGGTACGGATTCCAGCTTGTAGAGGTTGTCGAACTGAGGCCACTGCCGCCATACTTCCGGGATCAGCCGTTTGGCCCCTTCCACTGCCGTTGCACACACATACACATCTGCCTCCACCCGCTCTCCATTGGCCAAGAGCAAGCCGGTCACCACGTAGGGAGGAGAGTCGTTCACTTCAATGCGGCTGACCCCTCTGCGGGTGTGGATCTGGCCCCCACGGGCTTGGATGTAGCGGACGATAGGCTGAGTGAGATAGGTGTCCGGGGATCCCTTGAGGAAATTGAGCTTGGAGGCCTCTGTTTTGCTGGCAAACATCTGAAAGATCGTCAGCATGCAGCGGGCAGAAATCTGCTCTGTATCGATAAAGCCCAAGGCATAGGCAATCGGGTTCCACATCCGCTTCAGGCTACCCTCGGATCCCCCATGCTGGCGGAACCACTCGGCAAAGCTCATCCGATCCAAGGCGCGAATTTGCCGCATTGCCCCTTCATAGTCCAGCAAGCCGCGAATCAAAGGGCTGGTGCCCAGCGCCAAGGCGTTGCGCAGCTTGTCCGCCCAAGAGAGCTGCTCGGTGGTGAAAAAAGCTTTGAGGCCGTTGAAAGGCGCCCCCAGGGGAAAGCGAAAATCCAGACTGGCCGTTTGCCCACCTCGGTTGACAAAGGTGTGGGTGTGTTGCTTGGGCAGCAGGTTCTCGTAGGCCCCCACCTTTTTCATCAGGGCAAACAAATTGCTGTAGTTGCAGAAAAAAACGTGCAGCCCCATCTCGATGTGGTTGCCATCGGCATCCTGCCAGGATCCCACCTTGCCGCCGACAAAAGGCCGCGCCTCGTAGAGCTGCACCTCGTGTCCTGCTTCAACCAAATCGACCGCCGTCACCAACCCGGCCAATCCGGCCCCAATAATGGCTACCCGCATAGCAATACCCTCAAACAGGCGCTGCCAGGGATCCCGCCCAGACTTTGCGCAACTGCAAAGAAAGATGAACTTCTCTCATTCTGGAACAAAATGCGCCAGGGATCCCTGACTTGACAAACCACCGCAAAACTTGCCATCATAAATTCCCCGACGCGGATGTAGCTCAGTGGTAGAGCTTCTCGTTGCCAACGAGACGGTCGCGCGTTCGAATCGCGTCATCCGCTCTTTGGGCCCTCACCCCCAGCCCCCCTCCCCTCAGAAGAAGGGAGTTGGCTAGCGCTTGTAAAAGGTCTCTAGGCTATGGCGGTCGCCCACAAAGCGCCAGTGCCAGGGTTCGTAATTCACCCCCTGAGGGTTGTTTCTAGGGAAAGACAGCTCAAAGCCAAAGCGGGTCGCGTTGCTCTGCAGCCACTGGAAGGCCGGGGTGGTCTCAAAAGCTTCTTGAGTATCCCACTGCGGAAACCCGGCATCCCCAAGGTCGATGGCATAGCCAGTGTGGTGCTCGCTGTAGCCAGGGGGAGCACTGACAGCAGCTCGTTCCTCGGGTCGCAAGGCTCGGGATTGAGCCAATTGAAAAAACAAGAATTCCTGATCCGCAATGGAGCGAAACCCGGAAATGGGGACAAGGCGGATCCCGGCAGCTTGAGCTGCTTCGCTCATGCGAAGGTAACTTTCGGCAGCCGCCTGGCGCAGGCGCACCTCTCGACCACGGTAGCTGCCCACCACCCGCAAGCTGTCTGCCGGGGCTTCGGAATAGGCATAGTGCCCCAACAGAGAAGGTCGCCCATTCTGCACAGTTGGCTGCGGCAGAGAGGGCTGACCGGCTTCCTCCAGAACTTGGGGATCCGCCGCCTGCTGGGATCCCGGTAACTTCTCTATCCCCCAACCCGCCAGGAGCACTAGCCCAACCAGCACCAGGCCCAAGACTAGACGGGACCTCAGGGCAGGCACCGAACTTTGCGCTTTTTTCGCCGGAGTGGACTGGCGACGGGCGACCGGAATGTCGTCGTTCATGCGCAAAGGCCGGGATCTAGCGAGGAGTACTGAAAAGAGGCAGCGTTTCTACAAACCCAAATCCGCCAAAATATCGCGGGCATGGGTTTCGGTATTGATGTTCTGGTAGACCTTGGCAATTTTGCCCTCGCCATCAATGACGTAGGTCACTCGCTTGGCATAGCCGCCCCCATCCACATCGTAGGCGCGGGTAATCACCCCACTGCTATCCACCAGTAGGGGGAAAGGCAAGTTGTACTTTTCGGTGAACTTTTGGTGAGAAGCTTGGTCGTCCATGCTCACCCCCAGCACCACCACGTCCTTGCTTTGGTAGTCGGCGTAGGCGTCGCGGAATCCACAGGCTTCTTTGGTACAGCCGGGGGTGTCGTCTTTGGGGTAAAAATAGAGGACAACGGTTTTGCCGGCAAAATCAGCCAGCGAAACCTGGTTGCCTTGGGTGTCAGTGGTGTTGAACCCAGGAGCAGGGGTGCCAACAGCGAGAACCATAGGTGCGTGACCCAAAAAGTGTGATGAATAGGGCTGCCCTCAGCATTTTCTTCAGCCCTGCTTGTCTCTGTCAAGGCATTACCGCTCCAGCTTGGCATTGCAACTCAGCCACCAGCTCTTGAAGCTCCGCCGATAGATTGCCGGGCAGCCGTCGCCTCAGAATCTCTGCCAACGATCGATAATACCACAGGGATCCCTCTTTTCCGGCGGAAAACCGCTGCCAGAGTTTATCCCCCAGTTGGCGAAAATCCCGCAAGATGCAGCGGGCGTTGTGCAGCTTGTCAGAGGCGGCCACCAACAAAACCGAGGCATTTGCCGTTTCCAGGTGCTTCAGGTAGGCGGTTTTGCGCTCTTTCCAGTTTTCTTTGGGCTCGCCTCGGGAGCCATCGCTTTCGGTATCCGTACATCCCAGGATGATCTGCAGCACCCGTTCTCCAAAGTGCTCCCGGATCTGTTGCTCAATCTGGGCCCGGGGCTCGCCTGTGTTGTGGGGGCCGTCCTCTAGGCTGTCGTGGAGCAGAGCGGCAATCGCTTCATCTTCATCCGCCCCATGCTCCAGGGCGATGGCTGCTACGGCCAACAGATGGCTGAGGTAAGGGATCCCGGTTCCCTTGCGGGTTTGAGAAGCATGCCAGCGATGGGCATAGTGCATTGCCTGCACAAACCGCTGTGTGAGTTGCGTTGACATCTGGACTCTCCAATTGGGGTTAAGTTGACTGCTGGGGCAAGGTTGATCCAAGCGAGTCTCAGGCGTTGAGACTGCAAATCAGAAAATGGTTAGAGAAGATGAGCACTTCTGATCACTTCAAACAAGGTTAAGACGCTGTGCCGCCTACCCTCACCCCCAGCCCCTCTCCCTGCCTTGGGAGAGGGGAGTCAGGGATCGATGTAACTGTGCTGAGATGGCAAGGTTTAGCCGGTGGCCGGAGTCTGTTTTGCAGGCAGCGGCACCAGCGTTCCTGTCCCCTGCCAAGCGCACAAATCCACGAACTGGTCGGCTATCCGAATTAACGCCGGGTTCGTGTTCGGCCTGTAGGCGGCTACCTCCAGCCGGCAGCCTTGGCGGCGGATATGCTTGAGGGCCGGCACAAAATCTCCATCCCCACTCAGCAGCAGCACCGTCTCGTAGTGGGAGTGCATCGCTATCAAGTCCACGATCAGCTCCCCATCCAGATTGGCTTTGCGGCTGCCGTCGGCGTGGATCACCACCGGCTTGGTGACCACCCGATAGCCCTGCCTTCTCAACTCCTGCAGAAAGCGATGCTGAGCTTGGTTGTGGTGATCTACCCCAGTGTAAATATGCACTTCCATCTCGGATCTGCCCTGGGCCAGCCAGCTGAGCAGACTGGGATAGTCGAGATGGGATCCCCACTGCTGGGCGCTGGCGTGGAGATTGGCCGCGTCGATGAACACCCCCAGGGCTTTGCGGGGAAAAGCAGGGTTCGGCTGGGATGCCACCAGCTGCTGCAGGTGTTGGAGTTGCGCCTGCACCAACTCCAGTTGCTCCAAAGTCACTTGGGGCTGGGATACCGGCAGAGCATTCAACCGCAGCTCCACGGCTTTTAACCGCTGCTGGATTTGCTGGATGGCCTGGGTGATGGGGGCCAGCTGTTGCCGCACGGACAGATGAGACGTGGGCCGAGCTTCGAGGGCGTCGATCCGCCCTTGTAATGTTTCCAGTTGGGCCGCCGTCTGCTGCTGCTGTACCCAGATGGGCTCCAAAACCTTTACTTTCTGCTCGAGCTCTTGAATGGCTTCAGCCGGGGAAGCCAAGGTCTGCTGCAGAAGGGACGGTTCAGCAGTGAGCCGAGCGTCCAGCACCTCGAAACGCGCTTGCAGGGTCTCCAGTTGGGTTGCTGTCTGTTGCTGCTGTGTCCAGGTCTGTTCCAGAACTTGGCCAAGCTGTTCTTCGCGGCGGCGGATGGCAGGGTAGGCTGCTGCCAAAGGTAAGAGCCCCCAGATCACTTGGCGGGTCACCAGGGCCGTCACCCCCAGGGCCAGGGATCCCGTCCACAGCCAGGTTAAGGGGAAGGCAGAAGCCCTATTCATACTCATACTCATAGTCAGCTCTCCTCAGTTTGGGTTATCGATCTGCTCGGTTGCCAGGATTTCACCTCACTCACATGGGCCACCTCAGGGATCCCTCTCGAAGATCGAGATGCCCAGAACTCCCAGAGGCATCGAAGAGGAGCAATTCAGCAACTGCAGTATGCCGGCTGTTGGAAGGGGGAGCTTCCAATCGTTGGACACACCCATTCCCCTTGGTATCAAACGGATCGGTTATCGAAAGCGGGCTTAAACTTGTTCCTCTTAGCCGACGGGCTCCGTGCTCAGCTTTGAGGGGCAGGAACCTCCGACGGAGCAAGCTCAGTTGGGGATCTCGATGGTTACATTGGCCAACTGCACATCGTCATGATCCACCCAGGCTCCACCGTGCCGGATGACTGTATCACCTCCCAGCGGCACCGAGATGTGCAGGGATCCCCCGAAAAGGGGAATGCTGATCGGCACTTGGGGACCACGGGTGACCATGGGGGGCTGAATCAGGGTTTTGCCAGTGCGCAGGGTAACAGTGTTCAGGCCCAGGCGCAGAGGTTGCAGCGGCAGGGGAATCTGTAGGTTATCTCCCCCCAGGTGAATCTGTTCGACTTCCACTCCGTTCAGGATGACCTGCATGGGAGACATGTTGGCACTGGGGATCCGGGATTGGCCGGCCCGATAGGCGGCGGCAGTATCCAACCCAATCAGGGATCCAATCCGCAAAACCGGTGGGCGCGAAGGCAGGCGTTGCAGCGTGAAGGAGCGGGTCATCTCCACCCCTTGGGCAGGGCCCAAAAATTGCCCGGCGGCAGCCGATTCCGGTGAGTACTGGTTATCCCCCAGGCGGATGACATTCGCCTCCAGTACCAAAGTTGTGTTGGGATCCCAGCGCTCCAACTGCAGTTGCCAAGGCCGATCCCCGCTGGCTTGACCGTTGCCTGTACTTTGGGAATAGGGCAAGTAATTTTCCAGCCGCGCCACCAAAATTTCTTCTGCCGGCAGCGGCCCTGGCAGGCGAAACCGACCCTGGGCATCGGTGCGCACCGAAATACCCGCCCCCGGAATGGCCACCTCCGCCCCGGCCAAGGGCTGCCCTGTCAGCCGATCCACCACCTGTCCCGAATAGGCGGAATCCAACTGCACCTGTCCTGTGGGCACATCCGTTGCTGCCTGAATGCGCTGCTGCAACACTTGCCAGTCGGCTTCTGTGATCCGTCCATCCTGGTCGACATCGGCAGCTCGGATCTGGTCGTCGGTCAATCCCCGTTCTCCCCGCAAGTAGGCCCCCAACAGGTTGAGATCCTGCACCGTCAAACGGCCATCCCCATCCAGGTCGCCCGCCTGAAAGGGCTGCGCGTGGGCAAAAGACACGCCTATCCAACCCAGGCCCAGGGATCCCAGTAGCAAAAGAGAATGAGCCAAACAGGAGACCCTAAACATGGCAACTCTCCTGGGAGTTGTTCATGTTCTAACGTAATTCACCTCCTCGCAGCAGGGCTAACCGAGCCGGTGTAGAGTACTCTTGAGCGCAATTTTGCCGGTTCGCCTTTGGCTGCAGGAGCCGAAAACTTAATGGTAGGATAACCGTGGTGGCTTGCCTGTTCTATGGCTCGATACTCTTGCGTTACCCAGCTTGTGGGCTCAGCCGAGCAGCTCAGCGAGTCGATCCGCGCTGTTTTGGAGCGCTGCCAACTCAATATCCTCCACAACAGCCTTGATTATTGGGTGGCCGGCGAGCCTCCCGGAAAAAATCCCCACACCAAACTGGTGACGGTGGAAGTGTTTGTGGATCGCACCCGTCAGGCTGCCGACGGCTCTGTACAGGTGACCTGCATTGCCAAAAATGAAGAGCTGCCCCTAAAAAGCGTTAACCACTGCCAACAAACCTTTGACCGACTGAAGGCAGAGCTAGCCCAGTTGCAAAGTCAACTTCAGCTTGCTGCCCAACAAAAAGATGCCTTACGATAGCTAGGCTGAGTTTGCTTTGATCCCATGGCGCGTCGCTGCCAACTAACCAACAAGAAACGCAACAACGCTTTTGCCATCTCCCACTCCCACCGGCGCACCAAGCGCCTGCAGGAAGTCAATTTGCAGTGGAAGCGCATCTGGTGGGAAGAGGGTAAGCGGTTTGTTCGTCTGCGCCTTTCCACCAAAGCCTTGAAGACTCTCAAGGCCAAGGGTATAGGAGCCATGGCCCGGGAAGCTGGGATCGACCTCAGCCGGTTTTGAGCTTTCTCCTCAGCCCAGTTGTGTCTGACAGCTCCAACCTCACAGCAAGCCAAAAAGCTTACGCGACTTGGGCTGCAAACCCGCTAGCAAAGTGTTGAGGGTATCCCGTTGGGTAAGCTCGTTGGTGCCGCTGGCCCGCTCAATCAAGAGCTTGCGCATTTCGTCGGAGAGTTTGGCATCGGTAAAATCGGCTCCACTGAAGAGCGTATCTTCAATCTGAGCATCCTGTAGGTTGGCCCCCACCAAAATGGCCTGTTCCAGGTTGGCAAACTGAAGCTGGCAACTCACCAAGGCGGCCTGGGAGAGGTTGCAGCGAGATAGGTTAGCCTGGCGGAAGTCGGCGGCAAAGAAGTTCCCCTCCGCTAGGTTGGCAGCCACCAAGCTGGCTTCGCGAAAGATGGCATGGCTGAAACGGCCCCCCTGAAAGCTGCTTTTGTCCAGTTTGGCGGCGGTAAAGTTGCTGTAGTCCCCCAGAGCCTGGCTAAAGCTGGATCCCCGTAGATCTGAGGCGGTAAAATTGGCCCGCTCTAGCTCAGCGCGGCGAAAGTTGCACAGACGTAGGTCGGCTTGCTGCAGGCTGATCGAGCGCAGGTTAGCCCGCGTCAAATTGGATTTGGGCATCTGAATGCGGTCGAACAGGCCCCGCGAGAGGTAGGCATTCTCCAGGTTGGCACTCACCAGGGAGCGCCCCTCACGCAAGGCTTCCAGCAAGTCCCGCGTGGTTTCAATGCGAACCGGCTCTGAGGGTTGAGAAGGGGGAGCACTCACAGATGGAGCATTCCTCACAGGTTAGGCCAGAAATCCGGTCAACCCAGCCGAGAACTGAGGGCCAACTGGGGATTCCACCTATCAAGCTAACGTTTGCGTCGCCTGTCGAGGTTAAGAGGATATTAAAAAGACAACTCTGCATCGAGCTTTCCAGAGGGGGTCTTCTCTTGTGGAAACAGCCTGCCAGCAGAGCACAATCGGCTCCGATTTGTTGCATACTCGGGGCAGCCTTTCGTCAGTGAACCACACCTCCCATGCAGGTAGCTTTTATTGTCGATCCATTGCCTCAGTTGCAGGTGGGCCACGATACCAGCGTTGCCCTAATGGAAGCCCTGCAGAAACGGGGGCACCGCATTTTCTGCCTGGGCCTGGCGGATCTCTACTGGGATCAAGGGGAAACTTGGGGATCCCTTGAGGAAATCCGGTTGGATCTGCAAGCGGATCCCTGGTATGAGGTCAAAGACCAAAAACTGCTGCCCCTGAGCCAAATGCAGGCGGTGTGGATGCGCAAGGATCCGCCGGTAGATGCGGCCTATCTCTATGCCACTTACCTTTTGGATCGTCTCTCCCCCAGCCGCACACTGGTGCTCAATCATCCTGCCGGGATCCGCTCGGCCAACGAAAAGCTCTATGCCCTGCAATTTCAAGAGTGGATCCCGCGCACCCGCGTCAGCAGCAACAAGCGTCTGCTGCGTCAGTTTGTTGAACAGGAAGGACAGGCGGTGCTCAAGCCCTTGGGTGGCAAAGGTGGGGAAGGGATCCTGAGGGTCAATGCCGGGGATCCAAACCTCAACTCGTTGATTGAAATGAGCACCCAATTTGGTCGGCTGCCCGTGATGGTGCAAGAGTATTTGCCACAGGCGGCGGCAGGAGATAAACGCATTTTGTTGCTGGAAGGAGAACCTTTGGGCGCCGTCAATCGGATCCCTGGAGAGGGCGATTTTCGGGGCAATGTTGCTGCCGGCGGTCGAGTGGAAAAAACCAAGATTACCGAAAAAGAACGGGCTCTCTGCGGGGCTTTGGCACCGGTGCTCAGGCAGGAGAAGCTGTATTTTGTCGGGATTGATGTTATCGGGGAACGACTAACCGAAGTGAACGTGACCAGCCCAACAATGCTGCGAGAACTCTGTCAGTTGGAAGGAGTTGACCTGGCAGATCAAGTGGCTCAGTGGCTGGAAAAGAAGGTGCCCGTCAAGGGCTGAATGACTACCCACCAGGATGTTTCTGGGATCCGGCGCGTCTGTTGCATGGCAGGGATCCCGTCTATCCAGGGAATCCATAGGGATCCCATGAATTCAGAAAGACATAATTATAGCTTAAGGTTGAGATCAGCTTCTTTTGGTCGGCAGATAGAAAATAAAAAGCCCCACAAGGGGGCTCTGCCGCGACCAGTCAGCGACTTATAAAACTCTAGAGCAATATAAAGAAAAGCTCCATGAATAGGCCGTATTGAACACCGTATTGAGCACAGTTTTTAGAATCTCAGAAAAAAGGCCAAATCCTCGGAGTTGTTATCTTTTTTTTAGATTTTTCGGCCCGAGGCTAATCCCGAGCCCCTTCTGTTTTGCTGGGGTGAGCTTTGAGTTGCTGCTCTTGCCCAGTGGGTTACGAGTCAGCCGGTGGCCTTTCCCGTCCCACCCAGCGCCAGATGGTGGGCAGCAGCACTGCCGCCAGTCCGCACTTCACCAAGTCTCCTGGGATAAAAGGGAAGACCCCTTTGTTGAGGACGGCCAAGATCGAGGTGGGCTCAACATTCTGGTTCAGCCACACCCCCAGCCAAGTGGCTCCTAGCAAATAAATCAGAGCTGAGCAGGACAACATCGCCAGCGCCATCTTCCAGGGGTTGCGATCCACGCCCCAGCGCTCCACCAACCAACCCATCAGCCCTGCAGCCAGGGGAAAAGCCAACAGGTAGCCCCCCGTCGCCCCGGCCAAGTGGCCAAGCCCGGATCTGCCACCGCTGAAGAAGGGCAATCCCAGGATCCCTTCCAGCAGGTAGACCAGCAACGTGAGAAAGCCCAGCCGTGCCCCAAAGCCTGCCCCCACCAGCATTACTCCAAAGGTTTGCCCGGTAATCGGTACCGGCGTGAAGGGCAGAGGGATCCGCACCTGAGCCAGGGCAGCTACGAACAAACTTCCCCCCAGAACCAGCAGGAGATCCCGAACTCGGGAAGGGCGAGGCAGAACGGTTTGCGCCAAGGGTGCGTGAACAAAGGTAGCAGTCATCAGAGGTTTGCACTCCTGTTTAGCCAAAGATTGAGCCTAAAGCCCCCCCATCGCTGCGCGGAAGCAAGCCAGTAGGGCGGGGAGTACGTCAAGGTTTCAGGATACCAGAATTCGGTTACCGCCTTTCCGCCGGTTGTGTGTCCGGAATTCTGCTCCGGGGATGCAAGCCAAGCAGATAGAGCCCAGCTCCCCCATCGCCGTGTGGCAGCAACGCTGAGGTGGAGGATGATCCCAGGCTGCTCATTTTGCACTCCGTGCATCCGACCGAAAGCTGGGGTGCTTTCTTCGAAGAGTTGAGCGTGCCATTCTTCCCCAGATGCAACGGTTCTTGTCGTCAGCCTGTGGGGGCCAGGGATCCCTCGATAACCAGGCAAAACCGCGAGACCAAGGCGTGTTGCTGTTTCAACAACTCGAGCAAGGCAGATTCTTGGCCAGTGGCTGCTGAGATCAAGATCCTTGGTTTCATTGGCAAATCAGGAGAAGGGCGTTCTAGCTCAGACGGTCAGGATCTGAGATCCCACGGGCAAAACCATAAGTACAGCTTTTTTTCAACGACACTCATCACAGCAGTACAAATCCATCTCTTGTGGGATAGGGATTCTGCTCACCTGCAGATTCCCCATGAACTCGGAAAGAGCTATAAAGCCAAGCAGGGGCTAGATGGATTCTTGCGGCACTTCTGAGCCTTTTTCAGGTTGAGCAACACTGGGCCGGTTCTGGCGAGTTGCTTGTACAATCGCCACCGTAAGCAAATGGGAGAGCAGACCCACAGGCCCGGCAAACAAGCACAAAATCAGAGAATGGGTTGTCCATACTCGCTTATCCCACCCTTCCAAGAAGATCCAGCGGCCCACAAACAAATCCATGACGATGTAGTGTACCCATCCCGTCGCCATAACGGCGGGTTGACTGAATAGGTCGGTTAGGCTGGTCAGAGACAGTTGAGGGTCGGAAAATTCCTTGAGAACATCCGCGTTGAACCCGGTGACCAAAAGATACAAATAAACCGCCGCCAAAATAGCGATGGGCAAAAGCGATTCCATCACCTTGCGGGTTACCTTCCAACCCGGCAGCAGAATCATCAAGGCCCAAAAGGGCAAAGCAAACCAGTTGGCCCCGTTAAAGATCATCTCCAGCATGCTTGGAACCCCCAACGCTACCTGTCCATTATCGGCCTAATGCCCCCTGGGGATCCCTGCAGTAGCGGGTGGAAATGGATGGGAGCTATTCCTGAAGTTTTTTTCTGGAGCCAGAGGGATCCCGGTCGCTATTCCGGTTGGCGGAGCCTAGCAGTCGCAATGGAGCTGACCGCACGGCCACTGTCGGTGGTGGCAGCAATGCAGGAAATCCGGGATCCAGTGTCGGTCATGGCCCAGAAGCTGCTGATGCTTTTGGCGGTAGAGGTGGGTTGAGCCGGGCCGATGGGGGATTCTACTGCCACAGAGTCTGGGGATTTCTCCTGAGAAGGGAGCAACACCACAGGTTCCTCACCCCGTTGGGCTGCTGCAACTTTTGGGGCGGGATGTTCTGGGGTGGGCTCAGGGGCTTCTTCTTTGCGGGCGGCCTCTGCAGCAGGGACATTCCGGGGAGAGGGCTGCTGAACCAGCCTCTTGTCAAGGGGTGGTCGTGGCGCGGCAGCGGGGGGTGCGGGGGGGGCTTGGCCGGCGATCTTTCCCCATAAGGCTTTGAGGAGTTGCCACATGGCTGGGTTGGCTACTGAGGGAGAGAGCAGTGAGGAATGGTGTTATCCTGCCATGCTCTGGCCTGAGAATCCATCCCCTCTGCCAGTCTTGATAGAGCAAAGTCATAACGAGTATGATTAAGTAGCTTGCTTAGGGAGAAAGTTCAACATGGCGCAGATTCGCGAGATTCCCCTTGCCCAAATTCGCCGCCCTTTGCCGCGGCAAACGGATCCGGATAAGGTGCAGGCGCTGATGGCTTCCATTGAAGCAGTCGGCCTACAGGAGCCCATTGAGGTTTTGGAAGTGGAAGGGGAGTATTATGGGTTCTCCGGCTGCCATCGCTACGAGGCATTTGTCCGCTTGGGCAAGGAGCGGATCCCCTGCCGGGTGCGAAAAGCGCCACGTGCTGTTTTGAGGCTACACCTGGCCTGAAAGGGATCCCTTCTGGCCCGGCTCCTCTTCGGCGGTGTAGCCCCGTTCGTAGGCAAAACGCACCAGTTGCGAGCGATTTTCCAGAGAAAGCTTGCTGAGGATGTTGGTCAGGTGAGTTTGCACAGTGCGCGGGCTGATGAACAGCTTCTCGCCGATTTGCTTGTTGGTGAAGCCGCGAATGACTTCCCGAAAGACCCGCTCCTCAGCAGGGGTCAGAGGCAATTCGGGTGGGGTGGGGCGGGGGTCCGCTTCGGGTTTTGGCTGGGACTGCTGTTGGATTAGCCGCAAAATTTCCGATTGGGTGCGGCGGGAGCGTTCAATCTGGGCCTCGATTTTGGCCACCAGTTCCAGGGGTTCAAAGGGCTTGATGATGTAGTCATCCGCCCCCCGCTCGTAGCCCTGAACCCGGTCATCGATCTCTCCCCGCGAAGAGAGAAAAATGAAGGGGACGAGCTCGCCGCCGCGCTGTTGGCGCAGTTGTCGGCAAAACTCAAAGCCGTCCATTTCCGGCATCACCACATCTGAAACCACCACATCCGGCTGCTCTTGGGCAAACAGACGCAACCCTTCTACACCCGAAGCGCCTGTAGAAACCCGATAGCCATGCTGAGTCAGGTGGCGGCTCAGCACCTTCAGGGAGAGGGGATCGTCATCTACTACCAGTACACGCTTCATGAGGACTCGAGGAGGCTGTTAGGGAAAAGGGTAAAGCGCTATTCACCTGTTATCTGTCGCTATTTTAGGGAGACGGACAGGATTCGTCATTTGGCTGGGGTGCCTTGACCCATAATAGTGGTTTCAAGGGTGGCCTGGTTGAAAGGTAAACTACCCGGCTCCGACCGCTAAGCGGTACGGAGCGGGCTTTCAGTAGCCCTGAGCCTGTTCTGCTCTACCAGAGAACAAAACAAGCCCGGACCTCTAGGCTGGTTTACGACAGCCCCCAAGAGCGCAATCACATTCGCACCATTCAAATCCGCATCCCCTTCCCATCCACAGTGCCCACACTTGAACGACTTGCCACTGCGGTAGGATTGCGCAGGATCGGGATGGATGTGCAAACACTTGTGGCAGGTCTGCGACGTGTAGGCGGGCGGCACAAGAATCAGAGAAACCCCTGCAACCCTCGCCTTGTACTCCAGAAACTGACGTAGTTGGTAGAACGCCCAACTGTTGGTCCTACGCCGCTCGGCTTTGCTGCGTGGCTGTTGATTGACCCTTTCCCGGATCCCTGTCAGGTCTTCCAGGGCGATAGCGCTGTTGGTAGCTTTTGCCCTAGAGACAATAGCTTTGGAGATGCGATGATTGACCCACGTTTGAAAGCGTCTCTCCTTGCCAGACAGCCGTTGCAACAGTTCTCTGCATCTGCGCCGCGAACTGCGGGTGCCCTTACTGGCCTTGCGCTGAAGAGACGCTCTTAACCGACAGTAGTGATCTCGGACTTTGTTCAGCTGCTGTCCATTCCAGTTGTCTCCTTCGGAGGTATGTGCAATGTCTCGCCGTCCCAGGTCAACACCAATCACCTTGTCGGTGTTCTGTTGCTTGGGGGGCTCTGCCTCGACACAAATCTGGATGGAGTAGGAGCCGTCCTTCCGCTGGACTAGGGTGGCCGATTTGGGGTTAGAGCCAGCCAGCATTCCCCTCTGGTAGTTGCCAATGGCTAGCTCAAAGCGTTCTCTTCCATCAACCGTGGCAAGCGACACTGTCCAGTCTTTCTCGCGAAACGAGAAGATACGTGCATCGTAGGTAACGAACCTACGCTTGAACTCTTTAACTGGACGGTTGCGCTGTCTCGCCACTTTGCGAGCGCCTGCCACCCGTCTGCAGACCTGCTGGGCCAGATTACTGGACAAGCCAAACCGAGCGCGAATCTGGTAATAGCAAAGGGATTGGAGTTTGACTGCGTTGACTACTTTTTCTGGTGTGTTTTGGTTGACCCAGTTCAACGCCTGCACAAAGGCATCCATTGTCGC
>NZ_JANSHL010000003.1:324411-332524 GCF_047461575.1 Synechococcus sp. W60.1
TGTACTTCATCAAAGCGCATTCCTCCCGGCACTGACCCTACGGGTACAGTGCGGGGCTCCTGCGATTTCTAGCTGAACCTGGCCCTCTAAGCTCCCATTCCCGAGTACTGTTGCAAGCCTTTGCGCCACAACCAGCGGTTAGCTAGCCAGAGCAGGCCCGTCCAGGCCAGGCCCATGCCAAAGCCGCGCAGAATATCCACCGGGATCCCTGCCCAGAGGCTGGCGGGAAAATGCACCAGGTAGGGGAAGGGTGTCCAGGCCAAGACCTGGCGCACGGGTGGTGGGAACACCTCCAGAGGAGCGATCACCCCCGAGAAAAACAAGTACACCAAAAAATGGAATTGCTCCAAGGCCGTCACCCGTTCCACCCAAAAGGCCAGCAGCGCCAGGGTGTACTGCATGAGAAAGCGCAGGGCAAAAGCCAGGAGAATGGCCAGGGATCCCAGCCCCGCCTGGGCCCAAGAGGGGATCCAAAAGGCAGGGGGGTAGAGGACGAAGAAAAGGGCGATTAAAACCAGGGTAAAGGGGAGACGGGCCAAGCGCTCCATCAGGTGGCTGGCCACATGGTGCCAAGCGGGATCCAGAGGCTGCAACAGGCGAGGAGATAATTTGCCTTCGACCACCTCTCGCTCAAAGTCCCAGATGACCCAGACGATGGTGAACTGGCGCACCAGGAACACCGCCAGAAAGTAGCGGATGAACTCCAGAGCAGACAGCGAGAAGTCTCCTGAGCGGGCTGCCTCGCTCCACACCCCCATCATGATCAGGGGCAGGGATCCGGCCAACACCCACAGGATCAGCTCGGCCCGGTACTCCAGCATGTAGGCGTAGTAGGCGGAGAAGAGGGCACCCAACTTGCGAAAGAAGGCGTTCATGGAGATTCCGGTTGCGCAAGCGCTGCGGAGCAATACGAGACTGGCGGACGCAAAGTGGGCAACAAGCTGGCCAGGCTGACCACCGCTCCCACCACAACAATTGAAGGCGGTGCTACGGGCGAGGGCTGCCCAGCCAGAGTCTGCAGGCGGAGCAGATGAATCTCTTGCTCAGGGGTGGTGCCCCAGCGGATCAGGGCAACCGGGGTATCGGGAGCTTTCCCTCCGGCCAACAATTCGGCGGCAATGTGGCTGAGGTTGTGCATGCCCATGTAGATCACCAGCGTTTCCACCGCCCCGGCCAAAGCCCGCCAATTGACCTGAGGGCGGTATTTCCCTGCCGCCTCGTGTCCGGTTACAAAAGCAACCGAAGAGCTGAGGTCGCGATGGGTGAGAGGGATCCCGGCATAGGCGCTGGCGGCAATCCCCGCCGTAATGCCCGGCACCACCTCCACCGGGATCCCGGCCTGCACCAGAGCCAACATCTCCTCTCCCCCCCGCCCAAAGATGAAGGGATCCCCCCCTTTGAGCCGCACCACCACGGCTGCCGTCCGAGCTTTCTCCATCAGCAAGGCTGTGATCTGCTCCTGGGGCAAGGTGTGGGCGCCGCAGTGTTTGCCAGCATAGATCCGTTCTGCCGTCGGCGGGATCAGCTCCAGGATGGAGGATCCCACCAGAGCATCGTAGATGACCACATCCGCGTGGGCGAGCAGCGCCTTTCCCTTCACCGTCAGCAGCCCTGGATCCCCAGGCCCTGCCCCCACCAAATACACTTTGCCCATCTCAAGTCCTGGTCGCGTCATTGCTGTTGGAAATATCCATTTTGAGGGAACGGGAAAGATTCGGCTATTCCAGCGCCGGGCTAAAAGCCTGGAGTGTCTCCACAATGGCCTGCATCAGTTGAGGATCCCGCCAGAGGGGCGGCTCCACCTGGATTTGGAGCAGAGGCCATTCCCGCTGTAATCGCTGAGCCTGTTCTTGTAGGGCGCGCAGCAGACCGCCTGGAAAGAGAAAAAACGGCAGCACCCGCAGGTGGTATTGGCTGAGGCGTAAGCAATGGATCACAGCCGCCTCCAAAGTGGGGGACTGGGCAGCAAAAGCCACATGCAAGGGGATCTCGGGCAAGCGCCGTTGCACAGTTTGGATCCCTGCTTGGAGCTGAGCGGCAAACCCCGGCAGACGGCTGCCATGGCCAAGCACAATCCAGGCATCTGCCCGTTCGCCGGATTGCCTGAGCGTTGCAGAGCAAGAGGGCTGTGGAGCCAGAATGCGAGCCACCAACAGATCCAGGAGGGCCGGGTGCTGGCCAATGGGGGGTGTTAACCGGATGGGCAGGCGCGGCCAGCGAGCTTGAACCTGCTTCACCGCAGCCGGTAAATCCTCTTCCACATGGGATCCCTCGCCCATAAACAGCGACAGCAGCACCACTTGATCGGGAGATCGGCCTGCGCCCAGCCAAGCTGCCAGCCGTCCTTGAATCTGTTCGGCCAGGGTGAGAGGCTGACCTTCCAACTGGGCCAGCTCCACCGGCTGGGGAGCCAGCTGCTGCTGCACCCGGGCCAACAAATCTGCCAAAGCCTGCTGATAATCGGGATCCCGGCTGCCGTGACAGACCAAAAACACCAGGGGATTGGAGGACATGGCAGAGATCAGGGATCCGAGCGGAAGGGTTCCATTTTGCTACTTTAGGGGATCCCGCCAACTTCTCGCGTAGGATCTGCGCGTATGATTTGAAGAGTACACACCCTCTTTCCCAGCTTCGTCAGCCCTTTCCCAGGTTTTCATGTCATTTGAGAATCGTTCCACCGCCCCTGAACTCTTAATCCATGTCTTGCGGGAGGGGTTGACCGAATCTATCCATCATTGCCAAGCTGTCGTGGCCGATAGCCGCGGGCGTTCTCTGGCCATGGCCGGCAACAGCACCACCCCTGTTTTTGCCCGTTCTGCCCTCAAACCTTTCCAAGCACTGGCCATGCTCTCCACCGGCATCCGCGAGCGCTACCGCCTCAGCGAGAAAGATATTGCCATCATGTGCGGATCCCATCAGGGCACCACGGCTCATGCGCGGCAGGTGTTCAGTATACTGTGGCGGGCCGATCTGTCTCCCGATTTGCTGGTCTGCCCCACCCCACCCGGCAAGCCCAGCCCCCTGTGCCACAACTGCTCCGGCAAACATGCTGGCATGCTCGTGGCCAGCCGCGCCCAAAACTGGACCTTGTCAGACTACGCCCAGCGGCAGCATCCGGTGCAAGCCCTGGTGCGGGCCAAGCTGGCGGATTTGCTGCAAATGCCCTCGGAAGAGTTTTTGTTTGCGCGGGATGACTGTGGGGTGCCCACCTACCAACTGCAACTGAATCACCTGGCCTCCCTATTCGCCCAACTGACTGCTGGCGAGCGGCCCGACTTGGAATCGGTAGCACGGGCCATGACCCATCACCCGGAGATGGTGGCTGGACAGGGGTGTTTCGACACGGAGTTGATGCGGGCTACTCAAGGGGATCTGGTGAGCAAATCGGGTGCTGAAGGGATCCAGTGCATTGGCCGGGTGGGGGAAGGCATGGGCCTGGCCATCAAGGTCCAGGATGGAGCCGCCCGGGCCAAGTATGCCCTGGCTTTGCACCTGCTGCAGCGCATGGGCTGGATCCAGCCTGCCGCCGCCGAGATGCTGGGGGAGCGCTTCCTTCGCGTCGGCCCCTACACCCGCCTCGAGGTAGAAGGGGAGCTGCGCATGCCTTGAAGACTCAGCGCTGGAAGGGGTTTTGGTAAGGATTGGGGCCGGGGTTGGAGCTCTGGCCTTTGTTGCGGTACTTAGGATTGATGGTCAAGGTGCCGGATCCCAAACCCCGCTGCGCCAAGAACTCCAGGTTGCGGCGGCGCATGGTGGTGTCGTAGTCGTTCTTGACGCGATCTTCGAGGATGGCCACCTGCTGCAGCGCGCTCAGCAAGATAGCAGCAGCTTGCTCGGAGGTGTAGCCATTCTGGGAGGCATAGCGCACGGCAAACTCGTCGGCTGCTACCTGGGCCTTCTGGCCCTTCTCCGCTTTGCGCAACAGAAACACCGCTGACGCGGCCAAGCCTGCTGCTAAGCCAACGCCGAGGTTATCTCCCATCTGCAGCTCTACCAAAATGCCCATGCTGCCGGCCCCGATCAAGGCGGGATACAGCAACAACGCCGACCAGTTATCCCCCAAAGCCAGCTCTGTGGCCATCACCGCTTCTCGCAAGAAGTAGATCTTCTGCTGGTCAGGGCTCAGCTTCTGCCAACGGCTGAGGTCAATGGCAAAGCGAGAGTACTTTTGCCAGGGGAAGCGCCACAACGGCTGCACAACCCGAGACTGGTCAGGGGTGCCGATCTCGATCTGCACTTCAGGGCGGATCTCCACTGGGAGAAACTGGATCAGGCGGTCAAAGTCGGAAATGGTATACATGCTGGCACAGTGCGGCTAAGGGAGCGGCTGGAGAGGATTACCCATAGTAAAAGATTCTAGCCTTCCTTGCAGGCCAGCTCCAAGCAAGCTTTTTGCAATAGGGCTGGCGGCAGAGGGACAAGCCTGAGCCTAGATGGAAAGGGGGTATGCCGCGTAACATACTCCCGACCCTGTAGCTAGCTTCCCGCAGGGTTGCTACGCATACAGCGCGGGGCTTCTCGGCGGTTTAGCTAAACCTGAGGTGAGCAGTCTATTTGGCGGATTGCCCAAGGGACTGAATTTATCATCCCAGTCAAACCCTTGAGGACCAAGACAGCCGTTATCTTAGTTTGAAGAGGGATCCCTGTTGGGGTGTTTGAGATTGGTCAAATCGTTGAGGCGGCGCAGGATCCCCCATCCCTGTAGGGCCTCCAGCAGGGCTTCCCGCACAACCGCTACCGTCTCTTGGTCGAGGGCCAACCGCAGATAATCCACCGCCAGCCGGGTTTGCTCGGGATCCAGGTGGGACATTAAGCTCTGCAAGCGGCGAACGCCCGCCAGCCGTCGGAAGGGATCGGGAGAAGCAATGTCGCTGAGGTCGCGCTCCAATTGAGACCGTTGCCGCTCTTGTCGGCCCCTGAGCCACTCCCCAAACAGCAGCGACAACAAGGCTAGAGTGGCCAATCCCTGTAGAATGGCGCCGGTGGCCAGCCAGCGTTGGGTGGATTCTGCCCAGATGGAGATGAGGGTGTAGGTGCCCAAGGTGGCGGCTGCTCCCGAACCAATTGCCAGCAAAAGCCAGCGATCCGCCTGCCGAAACCAAGCTTGCCACTCCTGCCAGCGGCGGTTGAACTCAGGGCTGCGCACCCCCTGTAGCCCCAACATCACCAAGGTGCCCACCCCCAGAGAGAGCGCCAGCCGCCCATTCCAGAAGGCCAGCCCTGCCAACGCCAAGGCCGACAGAGCCAAAACCCGCCACTGCGGCCCCGATAGGATCCACAGAGCAACTTGGGATCCCGTCTCCACTGCTCCACGCCCCACCCGCTGCAGATATTCTGGCCAGGATCCCTGGCCGGAAGAAGGGCGACCCGATTGATGCTTCACCGATGGCAACTCCCAAAACTCTGTCGCACCTGACCCTTTGCAAGCGGCAAGATAGATCAACACTCCTTAAATTATGCTCTTATGCTTTATAGAGTCGAGGTAGGCTTTCCACCCTTGGGTTTGCAACTGGTCGTTTTTCTCCTGCACCGCCTGTTTTAGGCTTTCCCGATAGGCGATCACCCGCCGGAGCAGATCGGGATCCCCACTGGCTAGGATCTGCACCGCCAACAGACCCGCGTTGTAGCCGTTGCCAATGGCCACCGTGGCCACCGGGATCCCTTTGGGCATTTGCACAATTGAGTACAGGGAGTCGATCCCCTGCAGGGATGGGCTGAGCACCGGCACCCCGATCACCGGCAGGGGGGTGAGAGAGGCCACCATCCCCGGCAAATGGGCTGCTCCCCCTGCCCCGGCAATGATGACGCGGATCCCTTGGGTATGGGCGCAGCGGGCAAACTCTACCATCGCCTCGGGAGTGCGATGGGCGCTGAGGATCTGCAATTGGTAAGGGATCCCAAACTCCTCACACACCTGGGCGGCAGGTGCAAGGGTGGGCAAATCGGAATCGCTGCCCATTACGATGGCAACGAGGGGGGAGAGTTCCATAGGCTGCTGGCCCGGCGTAGCCGATCCATCATCGCATAGCCCAGCCCCGTCGAGATGGGTGGGGGCTCTGCCAGCAGGAGCGTAGCATCTCCCTCATCCAGTCGGCGCAGGCTGGCAAAGAGGGCGCGGGCGGCTGCCTTGGGATCCGAACCCAAACACTCCAAACTGAAAGTGATCCCCGGCCAATGGCGGGAGAGGGTGTTCAGCAGAGCCTGCGGATCCGTGGCAAAGCTGAGGATGCCCAGGTGGGAATGACCGGTTGTCAGGTGCTGCACCTGTTGCCAATCGCCGGGCTGAAGCTGGGCAAAAGGGGTGGGCAAAAGCCGGAGGGGCTTACTGGGGGCATAGTGGCTGCTCAGTCGTCCCGGCGCTTCTGGCGGGCCCGTTGTGCCATCCTTGGGGGCCTGTTCTGGGGGCAACCGGATGGGCAACCCCAGGTGGGCCTCTAGGGCTTCCAGTGGGATCCCTCCTGGGCGCAGCAGCGTTGGGATCCCTTCGGGGCTGAGCTTTAGCACGGTGGACTCCAGGCCTACAGCACACTCTCCCCCATCCAAGATGTAAGGGATCCGCCCTCCCAACTCTGCATAGACGGCCTGGGCTGAGGTGGGGCTGATGCGGCCAAAGCGATTGGCACTGGGGGCAGCCAGAGGGGTTTGCACCGCCTGCAACAAAGCTTGAGCCACCGGGTGAGCAGGCACCCGCAGGGCAACAGTAGGCAACCCGCTGCTCACCAGATCCGGCACGGTGGGACACTTGGGCAGCACCAAGGTTAGGGGCCCCGGCCAGAAGGTGTCGATCAGGGATCCCAGCAGAGCACGGGCGGTGGGAGTAAAAGCCGACACATCCACCAGCCACCCCTGCAGCTGCTCTAGGGTCACCCCAGCCGGCAGATGCAGGATCAGGGGATCGAAGCGGGGGCGCTCCTTGGCGGCAAAAATGTTTGCCACTGCCTGCTCATCCAAGCCATTGCCCGCCAGGCCGTAAACCGTCTCCGTGGGGATGGCCACCAACTGGCCCTGCAGCAAGGCCGCAGCCGCTACGGCAATGTGCTCAGGAGTGGGCGAAAGAATTTCCGTCTGCATCCATAACTCGGATTTGGGGTGGGGCTAGGGATCCCGTTCTGCAATCCATTTTCGCGCCTGGTAGAGGGCGATGTTGATTTGATCCCCAAACAGCAGCGCCAAGGAAGTGAGCCAAACCCAGAGCAGCAGCACAATAACTGCCCCCACCGCCCCGTAGACTTGGTTGAACTGCCCAAAGTGCTCCACGTAAATCCGCAGCCCCCAAGACACCCCAACCCACAGTAGGCTGGCCACGATGGCTCCCGGCCAAATCGGGATTTGGGGTCGGCGCAAGCTGGGGCCAAATCGATACAGCACCCAGCAGGAGAAGACGACCAGCCCCAGCGAAATCGGCCAGGTGAGGATCCCCCACAAGTTCAGCCCCAGCTCTCGCAAGGGATCCAACTGAGTCGGCCCGCCAACTTCCTGCGCTAAGAATCCCGCTTTCCTGTACAAGAAGCGCAAAAAGCTGGCACTGAACAAGGTCGTGTTGATCTTATGTTAGGATAGAGAGAATAATTTATAGAGGAAAGAGGATGAAGTTGGTTTTTTTAGATGAAAACAAATGGCAGAAGATATTAGCTTTTTTACAGACAGAAGAGAGAGTTAACATTGGGAAAGAAGCAAACTGCAAACAGTTTATTGAAGCAGTTCTTTGGATAGCCCGTTCCGGTGCTCCTTGGCGCTACCTCCCAGAAGGATATGGCAAATGGTACACCATCTATCAAAGATTCCACCGGTGGAGTCGTTTTGGAGTGTGGGAACGGATGTTCAAGTATTTTATTGACGACCCTGATTTAGAGCATCTCATTATTGATTCAACCATGGTTCGAGCGCACTCCTGTGCTGCCGGAAAAAAGGGGAGCAAGCTTTGGGGAGAAGCCGAGGCGGATACAGCACCAAGATTCATGTGAGTGTAGATGGGTTGGGAAATCCGCTGGAATTGAGAATAACTGGCGGAGAAAAGAGCGATATTACTCAAGGGGAAAAATTGATAGAGGGCTGGCAGAGAAAGGATACCAAAGTAATTGGGGATAAAGGATATGATGCGGATAAGTTGATT
>NZ_JANSHL010000003.1:332678-339158 GCF_047461575.1 Synechococcus sp. W60.1
AATTGGCCAGGAACTTCTTGAGTTTTCTCTATCTCGTCAGTGCTCTCTTTTGGCTCAAATGAAAGATCAACACAACCAAAAAGATCAAGCTGGCCAGTCCGGTCAACCCCAAGGTGGCGAGCATCCAAACCAGCGAGATCAGCTTGCGTCTCCAGAAGGGACGGCGCCTATCTTGAGGGATCTCATGGCTGAGATCCAAAGCTGTCATCACCGCCCCCATGGCTCCAGAAGCAGCCCACAGGGTGCCCAAAAAGCTGAGGGACAACAGCCCCCGTTCGCGTCAGCGGTGCGGAGCACTTTTTTGCCCGAAGCGGAGCTCGCGCACATACCGATCCAAAAGCGTCAGGGCCTCTTGGGGAGCAATTTGGCTCAACTGCTCCATCAAGCGCTCGAAGGCTTGCTCAGAGGAGCCGACAAACAGCCCAACCCCGGTCAGGAGCGTGAGGATGAAGGGGAACAGCGCCAACATCGAGCTATAGGCCATTTCAGAGGCCAGGCCAATCGCGTAAGCGGGACGGAGTCCTTAACAGCCGGTAGCGCATCGCGTTTTCCCAGGCCAACCGCAGGGTTAGCCAGACCAACTCTCGCCGGGAACGCCGTCCTGACGACGCGAACGGGATCCCCAGCGCCCGCAGCTGCTCAACCAGTTGCTCCAACAGCCTCATGGTTCAGCACTTCAGCCCACCGGGGTAGGTACTGGGAAAAATCTTGCTTTTTGACAAACCGAAAAGGCCCGGATAGGGATCCCCAGATCACTTGATCGGTCTCCGGATCCCGACCTTGATCCAAGCTGTGAAAGTAGTCGGCTCCGATCTCAAACTCGCTGTACAAATAGGTGGTTCTGCCTTTGCGTTCAACAATACAGCCTTTGCCGGGCAGGCTGCGGCCCCGATAGCAGGATCCCGTCCATTCCACCTGGGTGACACAGCCGGGCAAGAGTTCCAACTCCGCTGCTGTCAGACCGGCCAATTTCCCCTTCGCGTAAGCGTTGCTTAGCAACAACTCCCGACCGGCGCACCTGTAGGAGTCAGGAGCTGTCAGAGCATAGTTTTGAATCCGGATCCCATCTGGAGTATCGAAGAGGTGGATCACCCGCTGTCGGTAAGGCTGCTCAGGATAAATGTCGTACAGTTGCTCCACGTAAAACCCCACCCCCTGCAACACCGACCAAGGCAAGGGGCATTGGTACACATGAATGTTGGCAAACCAGACGGGCTCTGCAATCGCCTGTTGTAGGTTGTTGAAGTGCCCTGCCATCCAGGTGGCCAGTTGAGCCAGTTGGGGGGAAACAGACATAGGTTCAGATGGATTCAATGGATTGAAATCGAGAAGATTCAGATCGAGCGCTCCTGATCCTGCAGACTTTGTCCAACTGTCAGGGACTCCGTCCCGATGGCGCACTCCATAACACACTCTACAAAACTACACCAGGGAATAGCTTGGTAGCCCTGTACTTGAGTGCGGGGTGGAAAAGCCCTTGGGCAACTTGATTTAAGGGAATTTAAGGGATTTAAGAGAGCATTGTTGCTTACCGTCACCCGCCCTGTCTCTGGCGGAGTTGTTGCCATGGGCAGGGGAACCGCAACCCTGTGGCGACGAGGCCGTTCGCGCCACTCGGACGGAGTTCTTGAAGGGGATTGGGTTGCAGGGACAGGCTAGAGTAGAGGAGCCGGACTCCTGTGCCTCTTGAGATCTCGTCTAAGATGGTATTGATGTCGGCCCTACCCATTC
Source organism: Synechococcus sp. W60.1 (assembly GCF_047461575.1). Classification (NCBI taxonomy): domain Bacteria; kingdom Bacillati; phylum Cyanobacteriota; class Cyanophyceae; order Synechococcales; family Synechococcaceae; genus Synechococcus; species Synechococcus sp. W60.1. Next base: position 334,410 of record NZ_JANSHL010000003.1, read on the forward strand.
CGCTGCTGGGGCAGTCCTTGTCTGCTCTGAAAGACTGGGCAGTTGCCCAAGGACAGCCGGCCTATCGCGGGCAACAACTGCATGCTTGGATCTACCAAAAAGGGATCCGCTCCCTGGAACAGGTGACGGTGTTTCCTAGGGCTTGGCGAGAGGCGGTGCAAAGCTACCCAGTGGGACGCTCGCGCATTGTGCAGCGGACAGAGGCCCGCGATGGTACTGTGAAGTTTCTGCTGGGGTTGGCGGATGGGCAGTTGATCGAAACGGTAGGGATCCCAACGGCCAAGCGTCTGACGGTCTGCGTCTCTTCTCAGGTGGGCTGCCCGATGGCCTGCGATTTCTGTGCCACCGGCAAGATGGGCTACCGGCGCAACCTAGAGCTGCACGAGATTCTGGATCAGGTTTTGACGGTGCAGGAAGATTTTGGCCGTCGCGTCAGCCATGTGGTCTTTATGGGCATGGGGGAACCCCTGCTCAACCGCGATACGGTGGTACAAGCCATCCGCAGCCTGAATCAAGATATCGGCATCGGCCAACGGCATATCACCCTCTCGACGGTGGGGGTACCCCGGCAAATTGCCTGGCTGGCGCAGCAGGATCTGCAAGTTACCCTGGCCGTCAGCTTGCATGCCCCCAATCAAGACCTGCGGCAACGGTTGATCCCTTCGGCAGCCCACTACCCTCTGGACACTCTGATCCAGGATTGCCGCGACTACATGCTGCGCACCGGGCGGCGAGTCAGTTTTGAATATACCCTGCTATCGGGGGTCAACGACCTGCCCATTCATGCCCGCCAACTGGCGCAATTGCTGCAGCAGGCCAGCCGGTCAGGGGTACAACTGCACGTGAACCTGATCCCTTACAACCCCATCTCTGGAGCCGACTATCAACGCCCCCACCCGACACGGGTCAGAGAGTTCGTCCGCCAGCTTGAGCAACACCAGGTGCGGGCCACTGTGCGCCAAACCCGTGGCTTGGATGGCAATGCCGCATGTGGTCAACTGCGGGGATCCTTCCTGCGTTCTTTGCCAGGGGATTTGTAATCGCCGCGCAACGCTTGCGCGAGTACATCAGCTCAGTCCGCAGGCGCATTTTAGCCAGGCGGCATCCTGTTCTGGCAAGGTGGCGTAGTGCATGGCGTAAACCTGCCGGTGATACTCGTCCAGCCAGGCTCGCTGCGCCTCGTTCAACAGTTCCCAATCGATTAAGCGCCCATCAAAAGGGATCCAAGTTAGGGAGCGAAAGCCCATCCAGCCCTCGGGCTCGGGAATGGCAATCACCTCGTAGAGGTTCTCCAGGCGGATCCCACCCCATCCCGGCTGGTAGTAGCCCGGCTCGATGCTGTTGATCATGCCCACCTTGAGAGGGGTGTTGGCGCGGCGGTGGATCCCGTTGGGCCCCTCGTGGACATTCAAAAAGGCGCCGACACCGTGGCCGGTGCCATGGCCATAGTCTAGCCCGGCCTGCCAAAGGGTGGAGCGGGCGATCCCATCCAACGAGACTCCATAGGTGTCGGGGGGGAAGATCTGGCGGGCGCATTGAATGTGGGCCTTGAGCACCTCGGTATAGCGCCGCTTGCACAAGGGATCCGCGGGTTGCGGGCCAATCCAAACGGTGCGGGTATCGTCGGTGGTGCCCCCCAAGTAGTGGGATCCGGAGTCCAACAAAAACAGTTCGCCCGGCTGCAGCAGCTTCTGGGGATCCGGAGTGCTGTAGTGGATGATGGAGCTGTTGGCTCCTGCCCCGGCAATGGTGTTAAAGCTCAGGCCCACCCACTCCCCTTCCTCCCGGTAATGGGCCTCCATGATGGCGGCCACATCGGCTTCGCTGATGGGGATCCCCTGTTGGATTTGCCGGTCGATCCAGGCCAGGGTACGGATCTTGGCCCGGCTGGCTTTGCGGTTGGCCAGGCGCATCTGTTCCAGCTCGGTAGGGTTTTTCACGGCCTTGAGGGCTTCTACTGGGTGCTCCAGCTCGCGGCAGCTCGCATCCTGCAGCAGCTCTTGAGTGCCCTGGGTGGTCTGCTTGGGATCCAAGCCCACCGGCGCATAGCTCTTGGCCCATTGGGGCAGTTGTTGGCTGTAGGTCTCGTAGGGCCAGAGTTCCACCCCGGCTTCTGCCAGAAATTGCCGAGATGGGGGACTGAGCCGCTCCAGATCTGTGAATAGAGCCGCTCTATCTAGGCTGACCAAAGCATAGGCCCAAAACACTGGGTTGTAGGGAATGTCGGATCCCCGCAGGTTAAACAGCCAGGCCACCTGATCCAATTTGGTCAGGGGCAACAGTCCCACCCGCTTGCGGCGCATCTCCTGCCGCACTTGGGCCAGCTTTTCTGCAGGGGTGGCCCCGCTTAGGTGGGTGGGTACCGAGTCAATGGGCCGGTCAAAGGGAGCGACAGGAGCGGATCCCTGAGCCAGCTTATCCACCAAGTTTTCCATGACCGGGATCAAGAGCACCCCTCCCGCTTGGGCATGGGCCTGCAACTGGCGATAGGTGGCCACCGCCACCGTAAAGGGATCCACCCCCAGGCGAAAGCCGGATCCCAGCTCTTCCACAATCTCCATCAGGCTGGGCTGATTCGGCAGACCTCCTTTGATCACTGTCAATAGATTGGGATCCACCTCCCGCTCCGCCTGTTCGTGATAGCGGGGATCCACCCACAGCCAAGCCCTGTCCCGGGTGATCAAGGCATCCCCCACCGAGCCGGTAAAGCCTGTGATCCACTGACGCCGCTTGCGATGTTCCGGCAAATACTCGTTGAGATGCTCATCGGCAGAGGGAACCCAAAAGCCATCCAGATCTTGTTCTCGCAGAAGCTGGCGCAACTGCTGCAAACGGGCAGCAACATCCAGGCGGGGTAAGGTTTGGAGCATGGCAGGAGTAGGGCAAAGCTGTTGTCATTCTAGACAAGGTTAGAAGTTTTCCCTTGCCCCTAGCCCTTGTCCCAAGGGGAGAGGGAAGCTTCCAATGCTGCAATCAGAACAAGAGCGCCCCTGGGTTTAGCGCTCCTCAGGAAAACCCGCTTCCCGCCAAGCCCGCATGCCCCCATCCATCGAGATCACCCGACGATAGCCCATTTTCTGTAGATTATCGGCTGCCAACGCCGAACGAAACCCGCCGCCGCAGTACAGGACGATCTCCGCTTCTTTGTCGGGGATCACCCTCTCGATGTCCCGCTCAATGATCCCTTTGCTCAAGTGGATGGCTCCGGCAGCGTGGCCGGCTTGCCACTCCGACTCTTCCCGCACATCCACAAAATAGAAGGGATCCCCTTGCAGTTGTTTTTGCCTGACCTGCTCGACTGTCAGTTCTTGGATGCGGCTTTTGGCCTCATTGACCAGGGCCAAGAAAGCTGGAGAGTGCTGGGGAGCCATGGAGAACAGGCGCTATGAGCCAAAGCTTATTCCAATCGATCTTATCTGGTCTGGACTTTGGGATCCCAACTGCCCTAAGGCTAGACTGGGATCCAGATTTGCCGGCTGGAGGCCCATGGCTTGAAATCCCGATCTAACTTTCCGCAACTGCTTTGGCCCCTTGCTCTGGCCGTGAGCTGGAGCATCCCCCTTGGATTGACAGCCGGTCACGTCAGCCGGACGGAGTCCTCGGCTTGGGCCCAAGCTGCCCCGATGCCCCTAGAAAGTGGGATCCAGCGGCAAGTTTCCAGCCCACCGCCAGCCGCCCTGGTGGAGTGGCTAAGCCAGCAGGTGGCCGCCGCCAACCGGCGGGATTTGCCAGGGGTGATGGCCGGCTACAGCCCCGACTTCCGCCACCGAGATGGGCTGGACCGGGAAGAGGTGGAAGGTGCCATCCGCAAGCTGTGGAGCTCTCATCCCAAGCTCACCTATTCGGCCCAAATCCTCTCCTGGCGGCAGGTGGGCCTTGAGATTGTTGCGGATATTCTCAGCCAAGTAGAGGGATCCCAATCCTCGGTGCGGGGGGACTTTCAGGTAGAAGCCTCTGCCCTAGTGCGCAATCGCTATCGCCCGGCTCCAGCCAATCCCGGACAACTGCTGTTGATTGACCAAGAAGTGCTGCGGGAGGCCAGCACCCTCACCTCTGGATCTGCCCCTCCCACCGTCACCTTGAACCTGCCAGAGGTGGTCAAACCGGGATCCACCTATTCGCTGCAGGCAATTGTGGCAGAGCCTCTCACCCACTCTTTGTTGTTGGGCGCCGTTGCCGAACAACCTGTTGCCGGGGCGGGCTACCCAGAGGTGACTTCGTTTGCTCTCGAACCCCTACAGGCCGGAGGGATCTTCCTACAGGCGGATGCTCCCCAAGAACCCGGTGCTGAGTGGATCTCGGTGATGTTGGTTAACCAAACGGGCATCACACTGGAGAGCCGGCGTCTTATCGTCAGCGATCGCTTGGCTCTGGAGGGATCCCTGGCCATCCCCACCGTCCCTTAGGAAATCTTCAGGATGATGAGGAATGGCTCTGGGGTAATCTGGACAGGCAGTTGAGCTTGTTAAGATGGGAAACTATGCGCCCCTCAGCTTGTTTGCTTTCTGGTGCTGGCCCTATTTTTGAGCGGTTGCGATAGCGGCGACTCCCTTGGTGCTCCGGTGGTGGATCGCCCCACTCCTGCCAGCAATTGACCGAACAATCCCGAGGGGTCTCGAAAGGTTGGGTCGAGGTGTCTTGAAAGGACCCAACCTCAAGAAACACTGGCATCTTCAGCTAGAAATCGCAGGAGCCCCGCACTGTACCCGTAGGGTCGGTGTCGGGAGGAATGCGCTTTGATGAAGTACA